>NZ_JBWKDT010000002.1:345234-392166 GCF_056435785.1 Streptomyces sp. NPDC043870 | reverse complement strand
CCTGCCCCATCCGGACAACCGCGGACCCCATGGAAACCACCCCCCTTCAGCGTGCACAACCGGCGGGGAACCACCACACACCAACCCCCCCCCCCGCCCCCTCCCCCCCCCCCCCGGCCCTTAGCCTGCCGACGGCTACGCGCTCACCGCGCGACAGCCCGCCGTCAGTTGTCGTCCTCGTCGATGAGGAAACCGCGCATCGGCGACGGCGCCTGCTGCATCGGCTGCGGACCCTGCGGCCGCACCGGTGCCATCGGCTGGGTCATCGCCGGCGACATCTGCTGCTGGCCGCCGTACGACGGAGCGCCACCCATCTGCGGGTTGCCGCCCATCGTCTGGTTGCCGCCGAAGGTCGGGGCACCCGCGCCGGCCGGAGCCATCGAGGGGGACGGCGGCAGCGACGGGGCCGCCGGGGTCCGCGGCGGAGCCAGGGAGTCGTCCGCCTGGGTCTCCAGCTGACGCAGCTGGCTCTCCAGGTACGACTTCAGCCGCGTGCGGTACTCGCGCTCGAAGCCGCGCAGGTCCTCGACCTTGCGCTCCAGCGTCGCGCGGGCCGACTCCAGCGAGCCCATCGCGACACGGTGCTTCTCCTGCGCGTCCCGCTCCAGCGCGTCCGCCTTGGCGCGGGCGTCGCGCTCCAGGCCCTCGGCGCGCGAACGCGCCTCACCGACGATCTTGTTGGCCTCGGAGCGGGCCTCGGCGATGGCCTGGTCGGCCGTCTGCTGGGCCAGCGAGAGCACACGCGCGGCGCTGTCGCCGCCCGGGCCCTGACCGGGGCCGCCCATCGGACCGCCCATGGGGCCGCCCATCGGGCCACCCATGGGACCGCCCTGCATCGGGCCACCCATGGGACCGCCCTGCATCGGTCCGCCCTGCATCGGGCCCTGCGGACCATGACCACCGGGGCCGGCGGGCAGCTGCGGAGCACCACCGGGCAGCTGGGGCGGACCCATCTGCGGGGGCTGCTGCTGGACCGGCGGTCCGGATATGGCGGCGGGCACCGGCGCGCCGGGTCCACGGCCGTCCTGCGGCTCCGGCGGCTTGCGCATGCCCTGCTGCTGCTGGTTCTGCGCAGCGGCACGGGTCGCAGCGGCCAGCTTGGCACGCAGGTCCTCGTTCTCGCGGAGCAGGCGCGTCAGTTCGGCTTCGACCTCGTCGAGGAAGGCATCGACTTCGTCCTCGTCATAGCCTTCTCGGAGGCGGACGGTCGTGAACTGCTTGTTCCGCACGTCCTCGGGGGTCAGCGGCATCTCTTCTTCACCTCTACGTAGTCGTCGGCAGTCGGCAAGACCGTATCGTTCACACCTGGCTCGCAAAGTTGTTCACGATGGAGATCAGGATGTAGACGATGATCATCAGAACGAAGAAGGACAGGTCGAGTGCCACGCCCCCGAGACGCAACGGCGGGATGACCCGCCGCAGAAGCTTGAGTGGTGGATCGGTGACAGTGTAGGTGGCCTCCAGGACGACCACCATCGCCTTCCCAGGTTGCCACGAGCGGGCGAACTGGAAGACGTAGTCCATGACCAGCCGGAAAATGAGCACGACAAGGAAACACGTCAGCGCGATGTAGATCACATCCAGTGCGACACCCATCCCGCGTGTCCCTCTCCCCTGGCTCTCGTTCCGGCCTCGCGGCCGGGTCGTTCCTCGGTCGTTTTCTCAGCTCTGGTTGAAGAACCCGCCCTCTGCGATGCGGGCCTTGTCCTCCGCCGTGACATCGACGTTAGCAGGCGACAACAGGAACACCTTCTGCGTCACCCGCTCAATGCTGCCATGCAGACCGAAGACGAGTCCCGCGGCAAAGTCGACAAGTCGCTTCGCATCGGTATCGTCCATCTCCGTGAGATTCATGATCACCGGGGTGCCCTCACGGAAGTGTTCCCCGATGGTACGGGCCTCGTTATAGGTCCGCGGGTGCAGTGTGGTGATGCGGTAGGGCTCCCGCTCGGACACGACCTTGGGCATGATCACTGGTGCGTTCTTCTCCAGATTCGGTCGTTCAGGTGTGATGGATGCCACGGGGGCGATTCGTGCCGGACGTCCGGATTCCGCGGGCAGCGAAGCGGAATGGACGACCGGCTCACGCGGCGCGGGCGGCTGGACCACACGCGCCGGCTCTTCCCGTTCCACCTGATGCGGGGGCTGGTGCCGCCGGCGGTCCCGCTCGGGCTCCGGCTCCATCTCGGGTTCGAAGTCGTCGTCGGGGTCGAATCCCCGGCCGTCGTACCCATCGTCCTCCACGAGGCCGAGGTAGACCGCCATCTTGCGCATCGCGCCGGCCATTCTCTGAGTCCTCCGCTCTGTGGTGGATCGGCTTCGTTCGGCTACGTCACCAAGTGCCCGCGATCCACTCGGTCTGTCCGTCTTTCGACGGAAATGACCATATTTTCTACTGTGGTCCGACTTGCTTCGCGACGTTACCCGAGCCGGGGTCGGACTCCGAGTACCGCCGTACCGACGCGCACATGTGTCGCTCCGGCCGCTACGGCCTCTTCGAGGTCCGCACTCATCCCTGCTGACACCATGTTCGCAGCAGGACGGTCCGCGCGCAGGCGGGATGAGAATTCCATCAGCCGCTCGAACGCCGCCTGTTGGCGCCCCGCGTACGGCCCCGCGAGTGGTGCGACGGTCATCAGTCCGTCAAGTCGCAGCCCCGGCGAGTCGCCCACCGCGGCGGCCAACTCCTCGATGCCGTCGGGCGCGATGCCGCCCCTGGCGCCCTGCTGCCCCGACTCGGCGTCAAGGGCGACCTGGATCAGGCACCCCAACTCGCGCCCGGCGCGCACCGCAGCCGCGGACAGTGCGCGGACGAGCCTGAGCCGGTCGACCGACTGCACGACATCGGCATAACTCGCAACAGAACGGACTTTGTTCGTCTGGAGCTGACCGACGAAGTGCCAATTGAGATCGAGGTCGGAGCAGGCAGCGGCCTTCGGAGCCGCCTCCTGGTCCTTGTTCTCGGCGACATGGCGCACACCGAGCTCGTGCAGGAGCCGTACGTCGCTCGCCGGGTAGGTCTTGGTGACCACGATCAGGGTCACTTCCCCGCGCTTGCGCCCGGCCGCGGCGCAGGCGGCGGCGATACGTTCCTCCACGCGCGCGAGATTCTCGGCGAGTTCGGTCTTGCGGTCGGTCATGCTGCGTTCTCTTCTGCCCGGATCCAGACATATCCCGCGAGCCGCCCGGTGGTGCGGTCGCGGCGGTACGAGTAGTGGTCTGTCGATTCCAGTGTGCAGACCGGGGACGCCTTCAGGTCCCGTACGCCGAGCGCTTCGAGCTGGACGTGCACTCCGGCGGTGACGTCGACGGCCGGGGTGCCCCAGCTGGTCTCGGCCCAGGCCGCCGGTTCCACCGCGGCGACCTCGGCGCGCATCGCCTCCGGGACTTCGTAGCAGCGTCCGCAGACGGCCGGTCCCGTGCGGGCGGTGATGCGGGCCGGTTCGGCACCGAGCGCGATCATGGCCTCGACCGCGGCCGGTACGACTCCGGCGACCATCCCGGGGCGGCCGGCGTGGGCCGCGCCCACCACCCCCGCGACCGGATCGGCCAGCAGTACCGGGGTGCAGTCGGCGGTGAGGACCGCGAGCGGCAGTCCGCGCCGGGCGGTCACCACCGCGTCCACCGCCGGGACCGGAGCATCCCCCCAGGGTCCGTCGACGACGGCGACATCGCGCCCGTGCACCTGGTTCATCCAGACGACGAGGCCCGGGTCGAGCCCGAGGGACTTGGCGGCCAGCTCCCGGTTCGCGACGACGGCGGCGGGGTCGTCACCGACCGCGCCGCCGAGGTTGAGCTCCTCGTACGGAGCGGCGCTCACTCCGCCCCACCTGTCGGTGAAGGCGAAATGCGCGCCGCTCACGCTGTCATGCTCCCGTATCACTTCAGGAAGTCCGGGACATCCAGCTCTTCGGCCTGGCTGTCGTACGGCCGGGCCGGCGGTACCTGCGCGGACGTGCTCTGCGACAGCGAGGTCTCGTTCCCCACCGGGGCCGGCTCGGCCGCGGCGGGCTCCTCGCGCGGCGGCACCGTGCCGAGGCCGCCGATGGAGCGCGGCTCGGGGCGGGCCGGGGAGGCGGGCTCCTCGCGCTTTGCGGACGCGGAGCCGATCACGGTGTCCCGGCGGGCCGGGGGCTGGCCCCCGTCGAAGCCGGCCGCGATGACCGTGACCCGTACCTCGTCGCCCAGCGCGTCGTCGATGACGGCGCCGAAGATGATGTTGGCCTCGGGGTGGGCGGCCTCGCTGACCAGCTGGGCGGCCTCGTTGATCTCGAAGAGACCGAGGTCCGAGCCGCCGGAGATGGAGAGCAGGACGCCGCGGGCGCCGTCGATGGACGCCTCCAGCAGCGGCGAGGAGATGGCCATCTCCGCCGCGGCCACCGCGCGGTCGTCGCCGCGGGCCGAGCCGATGCCCATGAGTGCCGAGCCGGCCTCGGACATCACGGACTTCACGTCGGCGAAGTCGAGGTTGATGAGGCCCGGGGTGGTGATGAGGTCGGTGATGCCCTGGACACCGGAGAGCAGTACCTGGTCCGCGGACTTGAACGCGTCGAGCACGCTGACCTGGCGGTCCGAGATGGAGAGCAGCCGGTCGTTCGGGATGACGATGAGGGTGTCGACCTCTTCGCGGAGCTCGGCGATGCCGTCCTCCGCCTGGTTGGCGCGGCGGCGGCCCTCGAAGGTGAAGGGCCGGGTGACCACGCCGATGGTCAGCGCGCCGAGCGAGCGCGCGATGTTGGCGACGACGGGCGCGCCGCCGGTGCCGGTGCCGCCACCTTCGCCGGCGGTGACGAAGACCATGTCGGCCCCCTTGAGGACCTCCTCGATCTCCTCTCGGTGGTCCTCTGCCGCCTTGCGACCGACTGCCGGGTTGGCTCCGGCCCCGAGGCCGCGGGTGAGTTCGCGGCCGACGTCGAGCTTGACGTCGGCGTCGCTCATCAACAGGGCTTGCGCGTCAGTGTTGATCGCGATGAACTCGACGCCCTTGAGACCGACCTCGATCATTCGGTTGATGGCATTGACACCACCGCCGCCGACACCGATGACCTTGATGACTGCGAGGTAGTTCTGCGGTGCTGCCACGTCGAAGGCCTCTCGCCTCGAGTTACGTGTCGTCGCTTCGCGGTGGTGGCCGCGCGGCGACGACGGATGCCGATGGGACGGTCCGAAACGCCGACCCAAACCCTAACGTTGAAGTTTAGGGTTACCAGTGTCTCTGATTCCTGGACTCTCTCGAACGAGACACTAAGTCGACAAGTGGCGCGCGTTCAACGAACACGCCGAACCTCCCGTTTTTCTTTTCACCCTATGTGATCAGCCGTTGCGCTGACCAACCAGGGTTCTGGCCTGCGCATTTGTGCGTCAACTCGCCGACATGGCAGGGGCGGTGGGGGCACTCACATCGAAGTACCCCGCACGGGGAGCGGCTTTCATCAGGGCGGTGAGCGATCGCGCCTTCGCCTCGCCGTCCTCGCTGCTGCCCCACATCACGGTGCGGTCGCGGGTCAACTTCAGCGTGATGGCGTCGTACGAGCGGACCTCGACGCCCTGGAGCTCCTTCGCGGCCCGCGCGGGGAGTTCCGAGACGACGCGGACCGCCTCCACCAGCAGCCGCTGCTCGCCGAAGCGGCGCAGACTCGGCGACTGATTCGTCGTCAATTTCACCAGGGGAACACCTTTGGGCGCTTTGTCCACCGTGGCAAAGCGGACACCTTTCGCGTCCACTTCGATGAAGTTTGAGCCCTTTTCGACGAGGAGCACCGGCTTTCGTTCCGTCACGTTCAGAACGATTCCGTGCGGCCACGAACGGGCCACGTCGACCGAGTCGATACGGGGCAGTTCGTCGCGCAGCCGGCTCTCAATCCGGTCCGTATCGACGGAAATCAGCGGCGCCCCGAACGGCGCGGCAGCCGCCTCCTCGACCTCACGGGGCGTCAGAACCTGCGTACCGGACACTCCGACCCGCTCGACGCGGAGCCACGAGGAGCCGTAGAGCAGCCAGACTCCGCCCGCGGTGAGCACCAGGGCGGCAAGGGCGAACAGCAGGAACCGGCGAGCGGGCAGCCTGCGGCGGCGGGGTGCGGAACCTCCGCGAGCCTGGCCGGCCGACGACGGGCCCTTCGGCTTCCGGGTGCCGCGGTCGGCGGTCGTCGGTCCGGCCATGCTCCCTGCCTTTCCCTACGCCTGCCGGCGTGCGGCAATCGCCTCGTACACCATTCCGACAAGCAGATCGTCTGCGTCCCGGCGCCCGAACTCGGCGGCGGCGCGGGACATCTCGTACAGCCGGTGCGGGTCGGCGAGCACGGGGAGCACCTGTCCCTGAACCCACTCGGGGGTCAGCTCGGCGTCGTCGACCAGCAGTCCGCCGCCGGCCTTCACCACCGGCTGGGCGTTGAGCCGCTGTTCGCCGTTGCCGATCGGCAGCGGTACGTACGCGGCGGGCAGCCCGACGGCGGAGAGTTCGGCGACGGTCATGGCGCCCGCGCGGCAGAGCATCATGTCGGCCGCGGCGTACGCGAGATCCATCCGGTCCACGTACGGTACCGGGATGTAGGGCGGCATTCCGGGCATGTTGTCCACGCGCGGCAGTTCGTTCTTCGGGCCGACCGCGTGCAGGATCTGGATGCCGGAGCGCTGCAGCAGCGGGGCGACCTGCTGGATGACCTCGTTGAGGCGGCGGGCACCCTGGGAGCCGCCGGAGACCAGCAGCGTCGGCAGATTGGGGTCGAGACCGAACGCGGCGCGCGCCTCAGGCCTCACCCGGGCCCGGTCGAGGGTGGCGATGGAGCGGCGCAGCGGGATGCCGATGTAGCGGGCGCCGCGCAGCTTGCTGTCGGGCGTCGAGACCGCGACGGCCGCGGCGTACCGCGAGCCGATCTTGTTGGCCAGGCCCGGGCGGGCGTTGGCCTCGTGGATGATGATCGGCACGCCGAGGCGCTTGGCGGCGAGGTAGCCGGGCAGCGCGACATAGCCGCCGAAGCCCACGACGGCGTCCGCCTTCGTGCGCTCCAGGATCTGCTCGGCGGCCTTGATCGTGCCGCGCAGCCGCCCGGGGACGGTGATCAGCTCGGGTGTGGGCTTGCGCGGCAGCGGTACGGCGGGGATGAGCGCCAGCTCGTAGCCCCGCTCGGGGACGAGCCTGGTCTCGAGCCCACGCTCCGTGCCGAGGGCCGTGATGCCCACGGTCGGATCCTGCCTGCGCAGGGCGTCCGCGAGGGCGAGCGCGGGCTCGATGTGGCCGGCGGTCCCCCCACCGGCGAGTACGACATGCACCGAAATTCACCGCTCTCCGGACGGACGCTTCTTGACGCGCCGCCTCATCGTCTTCCATCTCACCCCGGCCCTTTTACCGAATCCGGGCTGCCGCATGGCCAGGGCCGCCTTCGCGGCGGGATCCTCTCGCGCGAACGCGATCAGCAGTCCCACGGCGAACATGGTCGGCAGCAGGGCCGACCCCCCGTAGGAGAACAGCGGGAGGGGAACACCGGCGATCGGCAGCAGACCGAGCACCGCACCGATGTTGACCACGGCCTGGGCCGTGATCCAGGTGGTCACACCTCCCGCGGCGTACCTCACGAAGGGGTCCTCCGTGCGTCCGGCCACGCGGATACCCGCATAGCCTAGAGCCGCGAACAGGGCGAGTACCGACAGTGTCCCTGCCAGCCCCAGTTCCTCCCCCGTGATGGCAAAGATGAAGTCGGTGTGCGGTTCTGGGAGTTGCCCCCATTTTTCCACACTTGCTCCGATGCCGGAACCGAACCATCCGCCGGAGGCAAGAGCATAGATGCCGTGCACGGCCTGCCAGCAATTGTCGTCGGGTCCCGGATCTGTGGCAGCAATGCACTGGAACCGGGACATCCGGTTGGAACTGGTCTTGATCAGGATCGCGCCGATCACCGTGGCGATGCCGAGCACCCCGGCGAAGAGCCTGGTGGGGGCGCCGGCCAGCCAGAGCAGCCCGAAGAGGATCGCGGTCAGGATGATGGCCGTGCCCATGTCACCGCCGAGCATGATCAGCCCGAGCAGCATGAAGGCGACCGGCACCAGCGGCACGAGCATGTGCTTCCACTGGGTGAGCAACCGTTTGTCCTGCTTGCGGGCGAGCAGGTCGGCGCCCCAGAGGATGAGGGCGAGCTTGCCGAATTCACTGGGCTGCAGCTGGAAGGGGCCGCCCAGGGAGATCCAGTTCTGGTTGCCGTTGACGGAGTGCCCTATCCCGGGGATCTGCACGAGCACCATCAGGAAGGTGCTGCCGACGAGGAGCGGGTAGGCGAACGCCCGGTGGAGCTTGGACGGCATACGGGAGGCGATGAGCAGCAGCCCGGTGCCGATGACCGCCGCGAGGAACTGCTTCCGGAAGAAGTAGGAGGCGGGCAGGGACAGCTCCAGCGCGGTGATCATCGACGCGGAGTAGACCATCACCAGCCCGAGCACGGTGATCAGCAGCCCGGCGCCGAGGATCAGGTAGTACGCGGTCAGCGGCCGGTCCCACGCCCGCCGCGCCTGCTCGTAGACGCGCCGGATCCCGCTCCCCAGCGGCGGCCGGGGCGCTCCGGCCGTACCGCCGCCGCCTCCGCGCGCGGCGGGCGGCCGCAGGGGCCCGGCGGTCCTGCCGCGCAGCGCCACCCCGGGAACCCCCGCGAAGGCCGGCTCCGGCACGAGACCCCGCGCGAGCCCGGCGACGAGCTCCCGGGCGGCGGCGAGGGGGGCGGTATGGCGAACGGGGACCTCGGCGTCCCCGGGCCCGGTGACGGCCGCACCACGGCCGCCCGCAGTCGGCGCACGCCCGCCCTCAGGCGCGGGGCGCGCCGTCGGGGCCGGCGGGCCGGAGGTCGCGGGGGCAGCCCGGCGCCCCGTGACGTGCGGCCGCACGGATGCGGCAGCACCGGCGGCCACGGAGCCGGCGGCTGGAGCAGGGTCCGACGGCCCCGGATGCCCGGGCGCGGGAGTCGAGGGCGTACGCCGCCCCACGCCGCTGCCGGCAGCGGCGCACGCCGCCGTGGCGCCCGGCCCCGCGGACACGGGGACGTCGGCGGTCCTGGGACCGGCGGCACAGGGATCGGCAGCCCTGGGACCGGCGGCACAGGCCGCGGGAGTGCGGGGTGCCGGGGTGGTGCCGGACCCCGGGGGGTGAGGCGCGTCGGGCGGCATGGTCGCTGTCCCCTCCAGTCGTGGCCGACGCCGCCGGGTCGAGGCGGCGGGGCCCGGGCCGGTCAGGCGCGCTCGGCGGCGAGGGCGCGGACCGCGTCCGCGAAGGCCTCGCCTCGCTTGTTGTAGTTGGCGAACATGTCCATCGAGGCGCACGCCGGGGCCAGCAGAACGGTGTCCCCCGGCAGCGCCAGCCGCGCCGCTTCGCGGACCGCCGCCGACATCGCCCCAGTGTCGGTCCGGTCGAGGTCGACCACCGGGACCTCGGGCGCGTGTCGCGCGAGGGCTTCCCGGATCAGCGCGCGGTCCGCGCCGATGAGGACCACCGCGCGCAGTCGCTTCGCCGACTTCTCGACGAGCTCGTCGAACGTGGCGCCCTTGGCGAGCCCGCCCGCGATCCAGACGATCGGGTCGTACGCCGCCAAAGAGGCTTCCGTGGCATGGGTGTTGGTGGCCTTGGAGTCGTCGACGTACGCGACGCCGTCGACCTCGTCGACGAACTCGATGCGGTGCGCGTCGGGCCGGAAGGCCCGCAGACCGTCCCGTACGGCGGCCGGTGCGACGCCGAAAGCACGCGCGAGCGCCGCCGCGGCGAGCGCGTTCGCGATGTTGTGCGGAGCGGGTGGGTTGATGTCCGTGACTTCGGCGAGCTCCTGGGCCTGCTTCTGCCGGTTCTCGACGAAGGCGCGGTCCACCAGGATCCCGTCCACGACGCCGAGCTGCGAGGGCCCGGGGGTCCCCAGCGTGAAGCCGATCGCCCGGCAGCCCTCCTCGACGTCCGCCTCGCGCACCAGGTCCTCGGTGGCGGGGTCGGCCACGTTGTAGACGCAGGCGACCGTGTTGCCTTCGTAGATACGGCCCTTGTCGGCGGCGTACGCCTCCATGGAGCCGTGCCAGTCGAGGTGGTCCGGCGCCAGGTTGAGCACGGCGGCGGAGTGGGCGCGCAGCGAGGGCGCCCAGTGCAGCTGGTAGCTGGAGAGCTCGACGGCGAGGACGTCGTACTCCGTGTCGCCGAGCACCGCGTCCAGCAGCGAGACGCCGATGTTGCCGACGGCGGCGGTTTTCAGACCGGCCGCCTCCAGGATCGACGCGAGCATCCGCACGGTCGTGGTCTTGCCGTTGGTGCCGGTGACCGCGAGCCAGGGGGCCGAGTCGGGGCCCCGCAGCCGCCAGGCGAGTTCGACGTCGCCCCAGACCTCGACGCCCGCCTCGGCGGCCGCGGCGAACAGGGGCTTGTCGGGCTTCCAGCCGGGCGCCGTGACGACCAGCTCGGTGCCCTCCGGCAGGGTCGACCCGTCACCGAGGCGGACGGTGACGCCCTCCGCCTCCAGCTCCGCGGCCTGCGCACGCGCGCGCTCGTCGTCGCCGTCGTTGACGACCGTGACGACCGCGCCGAGACCGTGCAGGACGCGGGCGGCGGGAATGCCGCTCACGCCCAGCCCGGCGACGGTGACGCGCTTGCCCTGCCAGTCCTGCGTACTCACTTGTCGGCCGCCCAGCCCGCGTAGAAGAGTCCCAGACCCACGATGACGCACATGCCCTGAATGATCCAGAAACGGACCACCACAAGGACTTCCGACCACCCCTTGAGCTCGAAGTGGTGCTGCAGCGGAGCCATCCGGAACACGCGCTTGCCGGTGAGCCGGAAGGAGCCGACCTGAATGATCACGGACATGGTGATCAGGACGAACAGACCGCCGAGGAGCGCGAGGAGCAGCTCCGTACGGGAGCAGATCGCGAGGCCGGCGAGCGCGCCGCCGAGGGCCAGCGAGCCGGTGTCACCCATGAAGATCTTGGCGGGCGAGGTGTTCCACCACAGGAAGCCGAAGCAGGCGCCCATCAGCGCCGAGGCGACGACCGCGAGGTCGAGCGGGTCGCGCACCTCGAAACACGCGTTGGGGTTGGTCAGCGTCGTCGCGTTGGCGCAGGACTCCTGGAACTGCCAGAGCCCGATGAAGGTGTACGCGCCGAAGACCATCACGGACGCGCCGGTGGCCAGACCGTCCAGACCGTCGGTGAGGTTCACGCCGTTCGACATGGCGAGGATCATGAACAGCGCCCACACGACGAACAGCACCGGGCCGATGGACCAGCCGAAGTCGGTGACGAAGGACAGCCTGGTGGAGGCCGGGGTCTGACCGCGGAGGTCCGCGAACTGCAGCGCCAGCACCGCGAAGGCGATACCGACGATCAGCTGTCCGGCCATCTTCGCCTTGGCCCGCAGACCCAGCGACCGCTGCTTGACGATCTTGATGTAGTCGTCGAGGAAGCCGACCAGGCCCATCCCCGCCATCAGGAAGAGCACCAGCACACCCGAGAAGGTCGGGTCCTCGCCGGTGATCACCTTGGTGACGGCGTACGCGATCAGCGTGGCCAGGATGAAGGCGATGCCGCCCATGGTGGGCGTGCCCTTCTTGCTGCCGTGGCTGCGCGGGCCGTCGTCACGGATGAACTGCCCGTATCCCTTGCGGGCCAGCAGCTTGATCAGCAGAGGGGTGCCGATGAGGGTCAGGAAGAGCCCGATGGCTCCCGCGAAGAGGATCTGCCTCATCGGCCGGTGACCTGCCCCTCTGACGACTCGGTGGAGTTCTCCAGCAGCGCCTGGGCGATCCGCTCGAGCCCGGCCGACCTGGAAGCCTTCACCAGTACGACATCTCCCGGGCGCAGCTCTCTGCGCAACAGGTCGACCGCCGCCTGCGCGTCGGACACGTGCACCGACTCCTCACCCCACGAACCCTCGTTATAGGCGCCCAGTTGCAACCAGGACGCTTCCCTGCCCCCGACTGCGACGAGCTTGCTGACGTTGAGCCGGACGGCGAGCCGTCCGACCGCGTCGTGCTCGGCCAGCGACTCGCCCCCGAGCTCGGCCATCGGACCGAGCACCGCCCACGTACGTCCCCCGTTGGCCTGGGCGGCCGCGCCCATGGCCGCGAGCGCACGCAGGGCGGCTCGCATGGACTCGGGGTTCGCGTTGTAGGCGTCGTTGACGACCGTCACGCCGTCCGGACGCTCGGTGACCTCCATACGCCAGCGGGAGAGGGTGCCGGCCTCCGAGAGCGCGAGGGCGATCTCGTCGACGGACATGCCCAGCTCATGGGCGACGGCGGCCGCGGCGAGCGCGTTCGACACGTGATGCTCACCGTACAGCCGCAAGGTCACGTCGCTGCACCCGGAGGGTGTGCGAAGCCGGAATGCGGGCTGTCCGCTCGGCATGAGCCGGACATTCTCGGCGCGAACGTCCGCTTCGTCCGACTCGCCGAACAGGACGACGCGTGCCTTCGTGCGGGAGGCCATCGCGCGCACGAGAGGGTCGTCGGCGTTGAGGACGGCCACACCGTCCTCTTCGGCAGGGGGGAGCGCCTCGACGAGCTCGCCCTTGGCCTCGGCGATCTGCTCGCGGCCGCCGAACTCGCCGATGTGGGCGGTGCCGACGTTGAGCACGAGGCCGATCCTCGGCGGCGTGAGGCCGGTGAGGTAGCGGATGTGGCCGATTCCGCGGGCGCCCATCTCCAGGACCAGGAACCTGGTCTCCTCGGTGGCGCTCAGCGCGGTCAGCGGCAGGCCGATCTCGTTGTTGAGGGAGCCCGGCGTCCAGACGGTCGGCGCCTTGTGCCGCAGCACCTGCGCGATGAGGTCCTTGGTGCTGGTCTTGCCCGCGGAGCCGGTGAGGGCCACGAGCGTCGCGCCGAGCCGCTCCACGACGGCGCGCGCGAGGGCACCCAGCGCGCGCTGGACATCGTCGACGACGATCGCGGGGACGCCGACCGGACGCGAGGCCAGCACGGCGACCGCGCCCGCCGCGATCACGTCCGCGGCGTAGTCGTGGCCGTCGACGCGCTCGCCCACGAAGGCTGCGAAGAGGCTGCCGGGCCCGACCTCACGGGAGTCCCGGACAACGGGTCCCGTGACCTGCACGGACGGATCCGGTATGTCGTACGACTGCCCGCCGACGATTTCGGCGATCTCGGCGAGGGAGAGGGCGATCACTGCTTCATCCCTGACTGTTCCTGTGACGTCTTGTGATGGTGCTCGATCGCTTCGCGAAGGACCTCGCGGTCGTCGAAGGGACGGACCACTCCGGCGACGTCCTGGCCCTGCTCATGGCCCTTGCCCGCGACCAGCACGGTGTCGCCCGCCTCGGCGCGTGCGACGGCCGCGGCGATGGCGGCGGCCCGGTCCTCGAAGACCAGGACGTCGCCGCGCTCGTGGACCGGCACCTCGGCGGCGCCCGCGAGCATCGCGGCGAGGATCGCGAGGGGGTCCTCGGAACGGGGGTTGTCGGAGGTCAGTACGGCGGTGTCCGCGAGGCGGGCCGCGGCGGCGCCCATCGGGCCGCGCTTGGTCCGGTCGCGGTCCCCGCCGCAGCCGAGCACGATGTGGACCTTTCCCTTGGTGACCTTGCGCAGGGAGCGCAGGACCGATTCCACAGCGTCCGTCTTGTGCGCGTAGTCGACCACCGCGAGATACGGCTGGCCGGCATCGACGCGCTCCAGCCGGCCCGGCACGCCGGGGACGGCGGCGACGCCGTCGGCCGCGGTCTGCGGATCGATCCCGGCGACGGCCAGGGTGACGATCGCGGCCAGGGTGTTGGCGACGTTGAACGGGCCGGGCAGCGGCGCTGCGGCGCGTACCCGCTCGCCCCGGGGCCCGACGGCGGTGAACGTGGAGCCGAGCGAGCCGACTTCGACGCCCTCGGCACGCCAGTCGGCGTCGGGGTGCCCCTCGGCGGAGAACGTGACGACCGGAATAGCCGACTCCGTCGCCAGCCTGCGGCCGTACTCGTCGTCGAGGTTGACGACGCCCTGCCGCGCGCGGGCCGGGGTGAAGAGCTGGGCCTTGGCGCCGAAGTAGTCCTCCATGTCGGAGTGGAACTCCATGTGCTCCGGCGTGAGGTTGTTGAAGACGGCGACGTCGAAGACGCAGCCGTCGACCCGGCCGAGCACCAGGGCGTGGCTGGAGACCTCCATGGCGACCGATTCGACGCCCCGCTCGCGCATCACCGCGAAGAGCGCCTGCAGGTCGGTGGCTTCGGGAGTCGTCCGTTCCGACTTGATGCGCTCGTCGTCGACGCGCATCTCGACGGTGCCGATCAGGCCAGTGCGGTGGCCCGCTCCGCGCAGCCCGCCCTCGACGAGATACGCCGTGGTGGTCTTGCCCGAGGTGCCGGTGATGCCGATCTGCAGCAGGTCCTCGCCGGGCCGTCCGTAGATGGCGGCGGCGAGCTCGCCCATTCTGCCGCGCGGGTTCCCGGTGACCAGGATTGGCAGTCCGGTCGCGGCGGCGCGGTCGGCGCCCGTCGGGTCGGTGAGGATCGCGGCCGCGCCGAGGTCCTTGGCCTGGGCGACGTAGTCGGCGCCGTGCAGCCGGGCGCCGGGCAGTGCGGCATACACGTCTCCCGGGCGTACCGCCCGCGAGTCGTGGGTGATGCCGGTGACCGCGCCGGAGCCCGGGGGCTCGACCCCGAGCCGGTCGGCCAGCTCTGCGAGATCGATCGGGCGGACCTCGGCCGGACGGGGCGGGGCGGTTCGGTACTGATCAGCATGTGGCACGGCGGTGAGCGTACCGGGCGTACCGGGACCGGTGCTAAATGAGGTCCGTTCAGGACCGTGGTTCCCGGAATCGGGCGTGATCGTTCTCACTGGCTGTTCCTCCCGGGTCACGGGCCGGGTTCGAAGGTGACCGGAAGCCGGGCGGGGGCACTGCCGGTCGGAGCGACCTGCAGGGTCTTGAGGGCGAACTCCATGACCTTCTTGTAGATGGGTCCGCAGATCTGGCCGCCGAAGTAGCTGCCCCTGGTCGGGTTCTGGATGGCGCAGTACACGGTGACCTGCGGACTGTCGGCCGGTGCGAAGCCCGCGAAGGAGGCGGTGTAGCCCTTGTAGCGGCCGAGCTTCGGGTCGACCCTGTTCGCCGTGCCGGTCTTGCCCGCGACGCGGTAGCCCGGGATCCGGGCCCTGGTGCCGGTGCCCTCCTCGTCGCCGACCACCGACTCGAGCATGGTGGCGAGGGTCTTCGCGGTCTTCTCGCTGACCACACGGGTCTTCTTGGGTGCGGGGGCCGGATCGAAGCGCCCGCCGGGGCCCCTGGTGCCGCGGACCAGGGTGGGTTCGATGCGTACGCCGCCGTTGGCGATGGTCGAGTACACCGAGGCGGCCTGCATCGCATTCAACGACAGTCCCTGGCCGAACGGAATCGTGTACTGCTGCGAGGTGGACCAGTCCTGGGGCTTGGCGAGGATGCCGGGGGTCTCGCCCGGGTAACCGAGCCCGGTCGGGCTGCCGATGCCGAACTTCCGCAGGTATGAGTGGAGGACCCTGTTGGCCTCCGGCTGGGTGTCGCCGAGCTGGCCGGTCGCGAGGATCGTGCCGATGTTGCTGGACTTGGCGAGCACGCCGTTGAGCGTCAGGTACCAGGTGGGGTGGTCGATGTCGTCCTTGAAGAGCCGGTCTCCGCGGTGGAGCCGGTTGGGGACGGTGACATGGGTGCCGGGCGTGGCGGCCCGCTCCTCCAGCACGGCGGCCATGGACATGACCTTGCTGGTGGAGCCGGGCTCGTACGCGTCCTGGAGAGCGGCGTTGCCCATGGCCGCGGTGTTGGCCTGGGAGAGATCGTTGGGGTTGAAGCCCGGGGCGTTGGCCATCGCCAGGACCTCTCCCGTCCTGGTGTTCTGCACTATCACGTAGCCGCGGTCCGCCTTGGACTTCGTCACCTGCTCGTCGATCGCCCGCTGGGCGGCCCACTGGATGTCACGGTCGATGGTGAGCTCGATGTCGGAGCCTGGGACGGCAGGCGTCTCGCGGGTTCCGGCGGTGGGCACCCGCCGGCCGCCGGACTGGGCGTACGAGATCTTTCCGTCCTCGCCGGCGAGATCCTTGTCGAACATGGACTCCAGGCCGCCGGCACCGCGGCCGTCGGCGTTGACGTAACCGAGTATCCCGGCGGCGAGATCGCCGTTGGGGTAGACGCGTTTGCTGCTGGCCTCCCGGAAGACACCCGCGAGGACGTCGGCGCCGGGACCGCCTTCGGCCTTGTCCGCTCTGGTCTTCCTGGCGAAGGCGCTCTTGAGGTCCTTGATCTGGTTCCAGACCTGCGGCGTCTGGCGGCGGGCCAGGACGGTGTAGCGGGACTTGGGGGCCTTCAGTCTGTTCGCGAGCTCGGCGGCGTCCTGGCCGAGGATAGGCGCGAGCAGCGCGGCGGCCTGCTCCGGCGCGTCCGGGGCCTTGCTCTCCTCGGGCGTGAACATCTGCGGGTCGGCGGTGATGTCGTACGCGTCGACACTGGTGGCGAGGGCGATCCCGGAACGGTCGGTGATCTCGCCGCGCTCGGCCGCCAGCTTGTGGCTCATGTACCGGTTCTTCTCCGCCTGGGCCGCGTATGTGCCGGCGTCGACGGCCTGCACCTGGAGCAGCCGGACGACGAACACCAGCAGGACGAGGGTGAAGGCAAGGCTGACCAGCCGCAGCCGGGGGCGGGGGCTGCCGAGCCGGATGTGCCGGGGCCCGGCGGTGGGGCGGGGCCGGCGCTGGGCGGGACGGCTGCGGTTCGCGGAGCCGCCGGGACGCGCGGGGCCCGGCACACGGCGGCGCGGTGGTTCCTTGAGGGGCACTGCGTCACCTGCCGGGGGTCGTGGGGGGCGGCTTCGGCGTACCGGACGCGGGGGGCTCGGCGGGGGGCTCGGCAGCCGGCTTGGCGGGGGGCTCGGCGGCCGGCTCGGCGCGGGGCTCGGTGGCCGGCTCGGCAGGCGGCTTGACGGGGGCCTCGGCAGGCGGCTTGACGGGGATCCGTACGGCGGACGGGTCGGCCTTGGCCTTCTTCGGCTTCCCGCGGACCGTGCCGTCCGGGCCGAGGAAGGCGGGGCTGCCGCCGGGCACCATGCCGAGCTCGCGGGCCCGCCGTTCCAGCGCGTCGGGGGCGGAGCGGCCGTCCACGTCCCGCTGGAGCGCCTGTTCCTCGTCGGTGAGTTCGGTGGTCTTCTTCTTGAGCTCGCTCAGCTTGAACGAGCCCTCGTTGAGGGAGGTGTTGAGCAGCAGCAGGGTGATCAGGCCGCCGCCGAGCAGTACGACGACCAGCAGGACGAAGGGGGTCCGGGCCGCGGTGCTGGGCCCGGACGGCATGAGCCGTGCGAGCCGCGCGGCCCGCCCCTTGAGCTGTCCGGCGCCCGTCCTCACCGCTCGCCCTCCCTCGCCGCGGCTGCTGTCACCGCTCGTCCTCGCGGATGCGCTCCGCGCCGCGCAGCCGTGCGGGCGCCGCCCGGCGGTTCTCGGCGACCTCTTCCTCCGTGGGCAGTTCGGCGCCGCGGGTGAGGAGCTTCAGCCGGGGCTGGTAGCGCTCGGGGACGACGGGCAGGCCGGGTGGCGCGGTGCTGGCCGCTCCCGCCGCGAAGACCTGCTTGACCAGCCGGTCCTCCAGCGAGTGGTACGAGAGGACGGCGATCCGGCCGCCGACGGCGAGGGATTTCACGGCAGCCGGGACGGCCCGTTCCAGGACCGTCAGCTCGCCGTTCACCTCGATGCGCAGGGCCTGGAAGGTGCGCTTGGCGGGGTTGCCGCCGGTGCGCTTTGCGGCCTGCGGCAGGGCGTCGCGGATCAGCTCGACGAGCCGGGCGCTGGTGGTGAACGGCTCCTTCTCCCGCTCCCGCACGATGGCCGCGACGATCCGCTTGGCCTGCTTCTCCTCGCCGTACGCGCGCAGGATCCGCACCAGCTCGCCCGGTGGGTAGGTGTTGAGGACCTCGGCGGCACTGACCCCGGTCGTCTGGTCCATGCGCATGTCGAGCGGTGCGTCCTGGGCGTAGGCGAAGCCGCGGTCGGCCTCGTCGAGCTGCATGGAGGAGACGCCGAGGTCGAAGAGGACGCCCTGGACACCGGTGATGCCGAGCCGGTCGAGGACGTCCGGCAGCTCGTCGTAGACGGCGTGCACGAGGGTGGCGCGGTCGCCGAACGGGGCGAGCCGCTCGCCGGACAGCCGCAGCGCTTCCTTGTCCCGGTCGAGCGCGACGAGCCGTACGTCCGGGAAGCGGGTGAGCAGGGCCTCGCTGTGTCCGCCGAGGCCGAGGGTGCAGTCGACGACGACCGGCTCCCGGCCCTCGGCAGGGGGGACCGCACCGGGCTGCCGCTCCAGGGCGGGCGCCAACAGGTCCAGGCACCGCTGGAGCATCACCGGGACGTGTCGCTGGCTCAATGCGCCCTCTCAGGTCCGGCGCGGGCGGAGGCCGGGCCGTACGTTTTGCCGCACGCGCGGGGAAATCGCGGAAATGTGCAGGAAGTGTCCGTGAACTGCGCGTCACTTTAGTCCACTGACCGGGCCGGTCAATCAACCGGCTGGCGCGTCGCACAGGCCGTCCGGCACCGCGGCCGCAATCGGGACAGCTCACCCATATGGGCCTCGCCCGCTCACGCCTGTGGGTTACCTCACAACAGGCGACATTGACGTTCTTTGTCCGCTCTCACAGCGAGCCACGGGCGGTCGTGGCCACTACCTTCATAGACATGTCGACCTCCGCAAACCTCCCCGCAGACGCCGCCCTCGCGCGCGGCACGGTCACCGACCGGCTCGTCGAAGCGAACACGCGCTACGCCGCGGGCTTCGCCGACCCCGGGATGGACGCGCGACCCGTGCTGCAGGTCGCCGTGGTGGCGTGCATGGACGCCCGGCTCGATCTGCACGCAGCGCTGGGCCTGGAGCTGGGTGACTGCCACACCATCCGCAACGCCGGCGGTGTCGTCACCGACGATGTGATCCGCTCGCTCACGATCAGCCAGCGCGCGCTCGGGACCCGCAGCGTGATACTCATCCACCACACGAACTGCGGTCTGGAGAGTCTGACCGAGGACTTCCGGCACGAGCTGGAGGACGAGGTGGGGCAGCGGCCGGCCTGGGCGGTGGAAGCGTTCCGCGACGTCGACCAGGATGTACGGCAGTCGATGCAGCGGGTGCGCACCTCGCCGTTCCTGCTGCACACCGACGATGTCCGCGGCTTCGTCTTCGACGTCACGAGCGGCCTGCTGCGGGAGATCGACCCTGCTGTGTGAGCCGCGAAGGACAGCAACCAAAGACAGCAACCCCTGACATATCGCGCCCAGTTATCCACAGGCGAGTGACACGAAGCGGTAACGGCAACAAGAATGCGGGGGTGACACCTCTACGGAACCGACCGGAGGGGGTGTCCGTGTTTTGGGGTGGGCCGTGCCGTAAGCAGCGCATCGGCCCATGGAACGGGCCGAGGAGGGCCGGGTGACGACCTATGACGATCGAGCGAGCCTCACAGATCTGACCACCACAGCGGAGCGTGTCCGCAGGTCGGTGGAGAGTGTGATCGAGGGCAAGCCTGAGGTCGTACGGCTTTCGCTGACAGTGTTGCTGGCCGAGGGACATCTGCTCATCGAGGATGTGCCGGGCGTGGGCAAGACGATGCTGGCCAAGGCGCTGGCACGCTCCATCGACTGCTCGGTACGGCGTATTCAGTTCACGCCGGACCTGCTGCCGTCGGACATCACGGGTGTGTCGATCTACGACCAGCAACGGCGGGACTTCGAGTTCAAGCCGGGCGCGATCTTCGCGCAGATAGTGATCGGCGACGAGATCAACCGCGCGTCGCCCAAGACTCAGTCGGCGCTGCTGGAGTCGATGGAGGAGCGGCAGGTCACCATCGACGGGCAGACGTACGAACTGCCCCATCCCTTCATGGTGGTGGCCACGCAGAATCCGGTGGAGATGGAGGGCACGTACCCGCTGCCCGAGGCGCAGCGCGACCGCTTCATGGCCCGGGTGTCGATGGGGTATCCGACCCCGGAGGCCGAGTTCCAGATGCTCGATGTGCACGGTGAGATGTCGCCGCTCGACGATCTGCAGCCGGTGGCGCACGCCCACGACATGGTGAAGCTGATCGACGCGGTGCGCACGGTCCATGTCGCCGACTCCGTGCGCCGGTACGCGGTGGAACTGGTCGCCGCCACGCGCAACCACCCCGATCTGAGACTGGGGGCGTCGCCGCGCGCCACGCTGCATCTGCTGCGCGCCGCGAAGGCCTCGGCCGCCCTCAGCGGCCGGGACTACGCCCTGCCGGACGATGTGCAGTCGCTCGCGGTGCCGGTGCTGGCGCACCGGCTGCTGCCCACCGCTCAGGCGCAGCTGAACCGCCGCACCGCCGAGCAGGTCGTGCAGGAGATCCTGCAGCGCACGCCGGTACCCACCTCGGGCTCGGACACCGGATACGGCGACGCGGGCCGGCAGGTTCCCGGCGGCGGCGCGCTCTACGGCCAGCAGCGGCCCGGCGTCCGGCGGCTCTGATGGCGGCCGGGAGCCCTGCCGCCGGCGATGAGGAGAAAGGCGGTCTGCGGGCGGCTCTCGGCGGGCTGACCACACGCGGCCGTTCCTTCCTGGCGGCCGGTGTGGCCGCGGCTGTGTGCGCCTATGTGCTGGGGCAGGGCGATCTGCTCCGGGTCGGGATGCTGCTTGCCGTGCTGCCCCTGATCTGTGTGGCCGTGCTGTACCGCACGCGCTACCGGGTGGCGGGCAGCCGCCGGCTGTTCCCGTCCCGGGTACCGGCCGGGTCCGAGGCGCGGGTGCATCTGCGGATGGACAACGTCTCGCGGATGCCAACGGGTCTGCTGATGCTGCAGGACCACGTGCCGTACGTGCTGGGGCCGCGGCCCCGGTTCGTGCTGGACCGGGTGGAGGCGGGCGGCCGCCGCGAGGTGTCGTACCGGGTCCGGTCGGATCTGCGCGGGCGCTATCCGCTCGGACCGCTGCAGCTGCGGCTCACGGACCCGTTCGGGATGTGCGAGCTGACCCGCTCCTTCAGCGCCTACGACACGCTGACCGTCATCCCGCGGACCGAGCCGCTGCCGCCGGTGCGGCTGTCGGGCGAGGCCGCCGGGTACGGCGACGGTCGCCAGCGGTCACTGGCCCTGGCCGGTGAGGACGACGTGATTCCGCGTACGTACCGGCACGGGGACGATCTGCGCCGGGTGCACTGGCGCTCCACCGCGCGCTACGGCGAGCTGATGGTCCGGCGCGAGGAACAGCCGCAGCGGGCCAGGTGCACGGTGCTGCTGGACACCCGGCGGGTCGCCTACCAGGGCGCGGGCCCCGACTCGGCCTTCGAGTGGGCGGTGTCGGGCGCGGCCTCGGTACTGGTGCACATGCTGGAGCGGGGTTTCTCGGTCCGGCTGCTGACGGACACGGGGACGTCGGTGCCCGGCGAGGGAACCGACGGTTTCGCCGGGTCCACGCAGGAGTCCGCCGAGTCGGCCGGGCTGATGCTGGACGCTCTCGCGGTGGTGAACCACTCGGACGGAGCGGGGCTTTCGCGCGCGTACGACGTGCTGCGCGGCGGGAACGAGGGGCTGCTGGTCGCCTTCGTCGGCGATCTGGACGAGGAGCAGGCCGCGGTCGCGGCCCGGATGCGGCAGCGCAGCGGTGCCGCGGTCGCCTTCGTCCTGGACAGCGGCCCCTGGGTGACGGGCGGCGCGCTGGACGACGCCGTCGAGGAACGGCTGCGGAGGCTGCGCGAGGCCGGGTGGACGGCGGTCGCCGTCCCGCCCGGCGGGGCGCTGCCCGATCTGTGGCGGCAGGCCGCCCGCGAGCGGACCGACACCGCCGCGGCCGGTACGACAGGTCTTTCTGGGGGATGGTCATGAGCGGTCGCGGAAGGCTCGCCCTGTGCGCCTTCGCCGCCACGCTGATGGCGGCGTGCGCACTGCTGCCGCTGGTCGATCCGTTTACGTGGATGCTTCAAGCCGCCTTCCTGGTGGCAATGGTCAGCGGGGCCGGCGCGCTGGCCCGGCGGGTGCCGCTGGCGCGGCCGCTGACCGTGGCCGCCCAGGCGGTCCTCGTGCTGCTCATGCTCACCCTGGTCTTCGCCAGGGAGCAGGCCGTCATCGGACTGATCCCGGGACCCGACGTCTTCACCCGCTTCGCCGACCTGCTGTCCGCGGGCGCCGGTGACGTGGGTCAGTACGCGATCCCGGCGCCGGCCACCGAAGGCATCCGGCTGATGCTGGTCGGCGGGGTGCTGGTGATCGGGCTGGCGGTGGACGCGCTCGCGGTGACCTACCGCAGTGCCGCCCCGGCCGGTCTGCCACTGCTCGCGCTGTACTCGGTGGCCGCCGGGCTGTCCGGCGGCGGCGCGAGCTGGCTGACCTTCCTGCTGGCGGCTTCGGGCTATCTGCTGCTTCTGCTGGCCGAGGGCCGGGACCGGCTCTCCCAGTGGGGCCGGGTGTTCGGCGGCGCTCCGCCGCGCGGTGCGGCCGGGTTCGACACGGGCGAAAGGCCGGCGCAGGCGCCGGTGCGTACCGGCCGGCGGATCGGCGTGGTCGCGCTGGGCGTCGCGCTCGTCGTCCCGGCGGCGTTGCCCGCTCTGGGCAGCGGGCTGCTCGGCAACACCGGCGCCGGTACGGGAGAAGGCCCGGGCGGCGGCACGATCAATGCGGTGAACCCGGTGGTGACGCTGCAGGACAGCCTCAACCAGCCCGAGGCCCGCGAGTGGCTGAAGTACAAGACCAACGCGGGCTCCACGGGCGACATGTATCTGCGGATCATGGCGCTGGATCAGTTCGACGGCGGCGCGTGGAAGTTCTCGGTGCGCAAGGTCACCGACATCCCCGACCGGCTCCCCCGGCCGGACGGTCTGAGCCAGAGCGTCAGCACGACCGAGATCAGGACGAACGTGTCCGCCGCGGAGTCGTACAAGCAGGGCTGGCTGCCGATGCCGTATCCGGCGACCGAGGTGGAAGTCGGCGGGAACTGGCGCTTCGACCCCGCCAGGCGGACCATCGTCGGCGACCACAAGCAGACGACCGGCGGACTGCAGTACTCGGTCAGCAGCCTCCAGGTGAAACCGACGGCGGAGCAGCTCGCCCGGGCTCCCAAGGCCCCCGCGTCGGTGCTGCGTGAGTACGCGAAGGTGCCCGACTCGCTGCCTGCCGACGTGCCGGCCACGGCGCGCCAGGTGACGAAGGGCGCGACGAACGACTACGAGCGGGCCGTAAAGCTCCAGGACTACTTCGCCGTGAACGGCGGCTTCACCTACGACACCGAGGTGGACTCGGGCGGTGGCGTCCAGGCGATCTCCCGCTTCCTGCAGAACAAAGAAGGTTTCTGCATCCACTTCTCGTTCTCCATGGCCGCGATGGCACGGACCTTGGGGATCCCGGCGAGGGTCGCCGTGGGCTTCACCCCCGGTACGCCCAGTGCGGGCGGGGCGATGTCGGTCAGCAACCGCGACGCCCACGCCTGGCCCGAGCTGTACTTCGAGGGTGTGGGGTGGACGAGGTTCGAGCCGACGCCGACCCGGGGCAGTGTCCCCGACTACACCCGTCCCGGCACCCCGTCGGGCGGTCCGACGAGTCCGGCGGAGCCGGAGCCGAGCGCTTCCGTGGCGCTGCCCGCCGTCCCGTCGCAGTCGGACAGCTGCTCGCCGCAGGACCGCCGGCTCGGGGAGTGCGGGGCCGCGGCGCCGCAGGACGTGCTGCCGCCCACCGAGGAGGGAGTGTCGCTGCAGACGATCCTCCTGTGGAGCGGTGCGGGGGCCGCCGTGGTGCTCATACCGCTGCTGCCGCTGCTGTGGCGGCTGCGGGTACGGACCCGCCGGCTCGGCTCCGACGGGCGTACGCCCGAGGACGCCGCCGCCCGGACCCTGGCGGCCTGGGAGGAGATCGCCGACACGGCCTGGGACCACGGCATCCTGCCGGACGAGTCGCAGACGCCGCGCAAGGCCGCCGCGCGCATCGTGCGGCTCGGTCGCCTGGAGGGCGCGCCCGCCGACTCGGTGCACCGAGTGGCCCACGCGGTCGAGCAGGTGCTGTACGCGCCGAACCCCCGGCCCGGCGCGGGCCTGGCCGACGAAGTGGGACGGGTCCGTACGGGGCTGACCGCCTCGGCGACCCGGGGGACGCGGCTGCGTGCCCTGTTCCTGCCGCGCTCGACGGTCCGGTTGGCGTGGGCGTTCTCGGAGCGGTGGAACGCGTTCTCGGACCGATGGACGGCTGCCCGGCGCCGCCTTGTGGACCGTTGGACGGCACAGCTGCGCAGGCCGTCCCGGCAGCGCGGCTGACGAGGGGCGGCTTCCGGCCGGGTGGGGTCGCCCCCGCCCGGCCGGGGCAGCCCGCGATGCCCAGTGCGGCGCGGGCGCCGGGGGGGGTGTGCTCGGGACCAGGCACGCTGTGGGACACGCTGGGGGATTCCCGCCTCCCCATCGGACGGAGCCCCGCCTCCCCGTCGGACGGAGCCCCGAGGAAGCCGTGCGTTCCGGTGCCGCAGACGTCCCGCCGACAGGCGCGTGGGCACACTCCATGTACGCCAAACGGGTGAGGGACAACCGCTGGCGTCGCGGTTGTCCCTCACCCGTTTACGCGTGCGCTCGTACGGCTCACAGCGCCCGTACGGCGAAGATCAGATGGGCTCAGTGGCCCTGCTCGTCGCGGCGGCGCTGCCACCGCTGCTCGATCCGGTCCATCATCGACCGGCGCTGCCTGGGCTGTCGGCCTGTGGCCTGGGCCCCGGGGCCGCCGTGCTCACCCGGCTTGGGCGCTTTGCGCCAGCCGGTGACCGCGAGGACCGCACAGCCGAGCATGACGAGGAAACCCACCACGCTGAGCCAGATCTGCACGGTGACCATTCCGGCCATGAGGAGCGCGATACCCACCAGGAAGCCGACGACCGCCTGGTAGACCCGTCGCCGGGTGTACGTACGCAGCCCGCTTCCCTCAAGCGCTGTCGCGAACTTGGGATCTTCGGCGTACAGCGCTCGCTCCATCTGCTCGAGCATTCGCTGCTCGTGCTCCGAGAGCGGCACGGAGTCCTCCTAGTCGTCGGTCGCTGGGGGCGACCGGTACGCGGCCCTTTCAGGATAGGCAGGGAATCGCCCCCGTGAAACCCGCCCAATGCCCAATTGCCTTCGGGGCCGCCATGCCGGATCGACTGCTGAGGCCTTGATTCCCCAACCGCCTGTCCGTCATGCCGGATGGTGTCCCCCGATCATACGGGGCGAACGTCCCGATCGGGTGGCCTGTGGCGTACTCCATCTGCAGCTGCGCCCCTGATCAGCGGCTGGCAGCGACGGGGCGGCGACAGCTCAGCCTTGCTTCTCGCCCAGAACGTGGAGCTGGGTCGCGACCGAGTGGAACGCGGGCAGCTCGGCGGCCGCCTCCTCCAGCTTGAGCAAGGCGTCCAGGGCGCCCGGCTCGGTGTCCACGAGGACGCCAGGAACCAGGTCGGCGAAGACCCTGACGCCGTGTACGGAACCGACCGCCAGGCCCGCCCCGGCGACCAGCTCGGTGAGCTGCTCGGCGGTGAAGCGGCGCGGCACCGGGTCGCCCTGGCCCCAGCGCCCCGCCGGGTCGCTGAGCGCGTGGCGGGCTTCGGTGAAGTGCCCGGCCAGGGCTCTGGCGAGGACGGCACCGCCGAGTCCGGCCGCGAGCAGGCTGAGCGATCCGCCGGGGCGCAGCGCCTCCACCGTGTTCCGCACGCCTTCGGCGGGGTCGTCGACGTACTCCAGCACGCCGTGGCACAGGACCGTGTCGAAGCCCTCTCGCTCGACCACGTCGAACAGCCCGTGGACATCACCCTGAACGCCGCGCACGCGGTCGGCGACCCCGGCCTCGGCAGCACGTCGCTCCAGCGCGAACAGCGCGTTGGGGCTGGGGTCGACGACGGTGACACGGTGACCGAGCCGGGCGGCGGGCACCGCGAAGTTGCCGGACCCGCCGCCGGTGTCGAGCACGTCCAGGGCGTCCCTCCCGGTCGCCTTGACCCGGCGGTCCAGGGCGTCCGTGAGGACCTCCCAGACCACGGCGGTACGAAGGGAGGCGCGGGGGCGCAGCTGGTCCGACACGGCAGTTGACTCCTCGGCGCGGTGCCGCCCCGGCTGACGGGGCGTGAACGATGCAGGCTCGCTCCACCCTATTGCCTCAACCGGGCGTCCCCGTCATCCCGCGGCTTCTCCCTTCCCCGGCTGCTCGGGCCGGGGCTGCGGCAGCGCCGGCTGGAGCACCAACAGCCGCTCGACCAGGCGCACGAACATGGCCACGTCGCGCAGCAGATCGTCGGCGTCACGGGCGCTGGCCGCGCCCTGAATGCCCGCCTCCGCGCGCGCCCTGCGCCGGGCGCCGGAGGCGAACAGCGCACTCCACTCCGTGAGCTCCGGGGCTATCTCGGGGAGCACTTCCCAGGCGGACCGTATCCGCGTCCGGCGGCGCGGGCCGGTCTCGGGCCGGCCACGGGCGGCGAGCACGGCCGCGGCGGTGCGCAGCGCGGCGAGATGGGCGGTGGCGTACCGCTCGTTGGGCGTGTCCAGGGTGGCGGCCTCGTCGAGGCCCGCCCGCGCCTGGCCGAGCAGGTCGAGTGCTGCGGGCGGCGCCGAGGAGCGTCGCAGCACGGGGTGGACATCGCTCGCGGGACCGGTCAGTGAGGGGGCAGGGCCGCCTGTGCGGAGCCGGCGTGCGG
Source organism: Streptomyces sp. NPDC043870 (assembly GCF_056435785.1). Classification (NCBI taxonomy): domain Bacteria; kingdom Bacillati; phylum Actinomycetota; class Actinomycetes; order Kitasatosporales; family Streptomycetaceae; genus Streptomyces; species Streptomyces sp. NPDC043870. Next base: position 365,574 of record NZ_JBWKDT010000002.1, on the reverse strand, counting down.
CAGCGGCGTAGGAGCTGGCCATGACGAACCTCCTGTCGTCGTGTGACGGCACTGTGGCCGTATGTGTCCATCGTGGACGCCACCACTGACAATCGGCTCCGACCTGGCCTTTTCCCTGTGGAGGTGGTGCGGTCGGGTGCGGGCTAAGGTGATTCGTGGAGTACGCGCGAACCTTCGGAGCAGTCATGCGCGGAGATCGCAGTGACTCGCCCGACAGTGCGCAGGCCTTGCTGGTCACCCTCGGGCGGCTCGTGGATCAGGCCCTGGAACGGATCAAGGTCCAGCGGGCGCGGGTCGAGCTGGCCATGGCCCTGCAGCGCCATATGCTTCCGCCCGAGCTCCCGCAGGTGCCCCTGCTGCGCATCGCGGGCCGCTACGCGCCCTCGCGGGACGGGCTGGACGTGGGCGGGGACTGGTACGACGCGTTCGTGATGGCGGACGGCTCGATCGCGGTCGCCATCGGCGATGTGCAGGGCCATGACGTGGAGGCCGTCGCGTTCATGGGGCAGGTCCGCACCAGCCTGCGGGCCCTCGCCGGGGCGACGAGCGATCCGGGAGAGGTGCTGAGCCGCGCCAACGACCTGCTGCTCTCGATGGGTTTCGGCCTCTTCGCGACCTGCTGCTTCCTGCGCTTCGACCCGGTCAGCGGCCGTCTCGCGATCGCCCGCGCCGGCCATGTCCCGATGGTGTGGGCCACGGTCAACGGCCGTGCGGGCATCGCACTCGACAACGGCGGCCCGCCCCTCGGCATCGTGCCGGACGAGAAGTACCCGGTGACCCGGCGGCGGCTGAAGGAGGCCGGGGTGCTCGTCCTGCTGACGGACGGAGTCGTGGAAGGGCCGTCGTACCCGATGGAGGACGGTCTGGCGGAGGTGGCCCGGCTGGTGAACGCCCGGGTCGGCGACGACGATCCCGACAGGCTGGCCTCCGCCGTCATCGAGGTGGCCGAGCTGACCGGCCACAGCGACGATGCCGCCGTCCTGGTCGCCCGGTACGACGGTCCTCCTCATCCGCAGGAGCAGTACGCGGACGATCCCTGGTAACCGCTGTGCGCCACCTGAGTCGCCGCGGGCCCGTCGGCGGCGCAGACTGCTGGAGTGCGCAACGAGGAGATCCGGAGTTACGGCTCCGCGGCGCTGCGGATCCTCGCTGTGGCCGCCGCCTACTACGGCTCCGCACGGCTGGGGCTCATCCAGCAGCTGGTGCGCGGCCAGGTCACGCCGCTCTGGCCTCCGACGGGCCTGGCCCTGGCCGGCCTGCTCTTCTTCGGCCTGCGGTGCTGGCCGGGCATCGCGCTCGGCGCCTTCCTGGTCAATGTGTCGATCGGCCCGTCATTGGCGGCCGTCCTGGGCATCACCGCCGGGAACACCCTGGCGCCGGTGTGCGCATATCTGCTGCTGCGCCGTGCGGGCTTCCGCGAGGACCTGGACCGGCTGCGGGACGGACTGGCGCTGGTCTTCCTCGGTGCACTGGGCGGGATGCTGATCAGTGCGACCGTGGGCAGCGGCGTGCTCCTGCTCGCCGGGGCTCTGGAGCCGTCCAATTTCTGGCCCGCCTGGTCGGTGTGGTGGACAGGGGACGCGATGGGTGTCCTGGTGGTCACCCCGTTCCTGCTCGTGCTCCGCAGGGCCCGATGGCCCCGGGATGTCCCTCTCCGCCGCTGGGCCGAGGCGGGGGCGCTGACGCTGTGCACGCTCATCGCCACTCTCCTGGCGACCAGAACCGCCAGCCCGTCCCTGCTCTTCCTGGTCTTCCCGGTCCTGATCTGGGCCGCGTTCCGGTTCCAGCTGGCCGGGGCGGCGCCGTGCGCGCTGGTGGTGTCGACGCTCACGATCCTCGCCGCGGCCCGCGAGGTGGGCCCGTTCGCGGGTCAGGACCTGTTCGCCAACATGGTCACCTTGCAGGCCTTCAACGGCGCCACGGCACTGACGGCACTGCTCCTCGCGGCCGTGATCACCGAGCGGAACGAGACCCATGAGGAGATCAAACGCGTGTGTGCACGGCTCGCCGAGATGGTGGCGGGCATCGAGCCGGACCAGCGCTGACGGCCCCGATTTTGCTTCGGTCGCAGGTCCCGGGTAACTTTTGCACTGACCAGTCAGTTCAAAAGGGGAGGCTGCGTGGACAGCCCGCACGGGGCGGCGGTCGGCGCCGAGGACTTCGGACTCAGAGGCCCGCGAGGCTGGGCGTTTCGCGGGGTGAGCGTCCAGGCCGGGCCCGGCTCGCTCGTCGCGATCGAGGGCCCGTCCGGCTCGGGCCGCACCTGCCTGCTGCTCGCGCTCACCGGCCGGATGAAGCCCACCGAGGGCCACGCGGAGATCGGCGGGCTGCGGCTGCCGCGCAAGATGGCGGCCGTACGCCGTGTCGCCGCGCTCGGCCCGGTGCCGGGCGTCAGCGAGCTCGACCCGGCGTTGACCGTCGACGAGCATCTGCGTGAGCGTGCACTGCTCCAGCGGCGGTTCGACGGCTCGGTCCGCGCGCTGCTCAGGCCACGGGCGGAGCGGTCCGCGGCCGCGCGGAGCCGTATCGAGGCGGCGCTGGACACCGCGGGCCTCGACCTGGACACCCTGCCGAAGGCGGGGCGCACGGCCGTACGGGATCTGGAACGGCTGGAGGCGCTCCGCCTCTCCGTGGCCCTCGCGCTGATCGGCCGGCCCCGGCTGCTGGCCCTCGACGACACCGATCTGAAGCTCTCCGACGCGGACCGGACGGAGGCGTGGGAGCTCCTCCGCGGCGTCGCGGCGAACGGCACGACGGTGCTGGCCGTGTGCAGCGAGGCCCCGCGGGACGCGGTCGTGATCCGTACGGGTACGAACGCGGCCGAGGCATCCGGCGCCCCCGTGAAGCCCGGGCCCACCGTGAAGCCCGCGGCACCCGAGGCCGAAAAGCCCGCGGAGCCCGAGAATCCCGCGAAGCCCGCAGGGGACACGGAACCCGCTGAGTCCGCGGAGCCCGCAGGGGACACGAAGCCCGCAGGGGACACGGAGCCGTCGACCGGCACGCCCGCGGCCACCACGCACGAAGACGACACCGAGGAGGGGGCGGCCGATGCGCTCGCCGAAACTGGCCGCGCTTGAGCTGAAGCGCTTCGGCAGGGGCAAGCTGCCGCGGGCCGCGCTCGTCGCGATCCTGCTGCTTCCGCTGCTCTACGGCGCCCTGTATCTGTGGTCCTTCTGGGACCCGTACAGCCGTCTCGACCGGATTCCCGTCGCACTCGTCAACGACGACAAGGGCGCCACCGCGGCCGGCAAGAAGATCACCGCCGGTGACGACATCACCGACGGCCTGCGCGAGAGCGAGGTCTTCGAGTGGCACGAGGTGAGCGCCGGGGAAGCCCGCAAGGGCGTCGAGGACGGCACGTACTACCTCTCGCTCACCATGCCCGCCGACTTCAGCAAGCGCATCGCCTCCGCCTCGGGCGACGCCCCGGAGACCGGCGCGCTGGAGGTGCGGACGAACGACGCGAACAACTACATCGTCGGGCAGATCTCCCGGTCGGTCTTCTCCGAGGTGCGCAAGTCGGCTTCGAAGAACGCCTCCCGCTCCTTCCTCGACAAGATCTTCATCTCCTTCTCGGACATCCATGACGCGACCGAGAAGGCCGCAAAGGGCGCCGACGAGCTGAAGGGCGGGATCGGCAAGGCCAAGAAGGGCTCGAAGGACCTCGCCAACGGCCTGGAGAACGCGAAGAACGGCAGCGGAAAGCTCGCGGGCGGCATCACCCGGCTCAACAAGGCCGCCGGCGAACTGGAGACGGGCACGGCGACGCTCGCCGGCAAGACCCAGCTGCTGGCCGACAAGGTCAACGGGATCGCCGCGGACGTCCGTCCGTACCTCAAGGACAACGGCAAAATGGTCGGCGATACGGCGCGCCTCGTCGAGGACACCTCCGGGGCGGCCCGGAACAGTCTGAGCCTGCTGGTGAAGACCGCGCCGGGCGCGGCGGCCACCGCCCACAAGGCCGCCGACGACCTGGCGGCGATCCACAAGGCACGCTGCGAGGACGCCCTCCTCCCCGACGCGACCGCCTGTCCCGCCCTGGAGCGCGCCAAGACCGCCTCGGCGAACGCCGCCGCGATCGCCGACGACGTCAACGCGCTCATCAAGGACAACGACAGCAGTCTGAAGCAGCTCGACACCCATCTGAAGAACCTCCAGAAGCAGGCGAAGGCCCTGGCGGACCGCTCCCCGTCCCTGGACGAGGACGTCGAGTCCGCCGTCGCCAAGATCAACGCGCTCAACACCGGCGCCCACAAGATCGCCAAGGGAGCGGGCCAGATCCACACCGGGCTGACCAGCGCCCAGACGGGCTCCACCGACCTCGACTCCGGAGTCGGCCGGCTCAAGAACGGTGCCAACGACCTGGACGGCGGCATGTTCAAGCTCGTCGACGGCTCCGGCGAGCTGGCCGGCGGTCTCAACGACGGCGTCGGCAAGATCCCCGACTACGACAAGAAGGACCGCGACCGCCGTACGGACGTGATGGCCGATCCGGTGCAGCTTGCCTCCCAGTCGCTGCACAAGGCGGACAACTACGGCACCGGCTTCGCCCCGTACTTCATCCCGCTCTCCCTCTGGGTGGGCGCGATGGTGGCGTACATGCTGATCCAGCCGCTCAACCGGCGCGCCCTCGCCGCCGGAGCATCCGCCTGGCGGATCGCCCTGGCCGGCTGGCTGCCCGTGGCCGCGATCGGTCTGCTCCAGGTCGCCGCCCTGATGTCGGTGCTGCACTGGGGCCTCGGCCTGCGGATGGCCCGCGCCACCGGGACCGTCGGCTTCCTGGCCCTGGTGGTGTGCTGCTTCGCCGCGATCATCCAGTGGCTCAACGCCCGCTTCGGGGCGGCCGGCCGGATTCTCGTCCTGGCGGTGCTGATGCTCCAGCTGACCTCGGCGGGCGGCACCTATCCCGTGCAGACGAGCCCGGCGTTCTTCAACGCCATCCACCCCTTCCTGCCGATGACGTACGTCGTCGAGTCGCTGCGCCGGCTGATCACGGGCGGCGGAATCGGCCCGGTCTGGCAGGCCACGGCCGTACTGGTCGCCTTCACCCTCGGAGCTCTCGCGCTGACCGCCGTATCGGCGCGGCGCAAGCAGGTGTGGACGTTCGACCGTCTTCATCCCGAGCTGAGCCTGTGAGAGCTGCCGAACCTGTGAGAATCGACGCCATGAACAGCAGCAGCACCCGGAGACAGGCGACGCGGGCCAAGCTCTACGAAGCGGCCGTCACTCTCATCGCCGAACAGGGTTTCTCCGCGACGACGGTGGACGAGATCGCCGAGCGCGCCGGAGTCGCGAAGGGCACGGTCTACTACAACTTCAAGAGCAAGACCGAACTCTTCGAGGAGCTGCTGCGGTACGGCGTCGGGCTCCTCACCGCCTCGCTCCAGGCGGCCGCCGACGAGACGGAGGAGCGCGGCGGCACCAAGGTCGAGGCACTGGACGCGATGATCAAGGCCGGTCTCGGCTTCATCGACCGCTACCCGGCCTTCACCCAGCTGTACGTCGCCGAGCTCTGGCGCACCAACCGGGCCTGGCAGTCCACGCTGATGGTGGTCCGTCAGGAGGCGGTCGCCGTGGTCGAAACGGTCCTGACGGAGGGCGTCCAACGGGGCGAGCTGAGCGAGGAGATCGACATTCCGCTCACGGCGGCCGCGCTCGTCGGCATGGTGCTGGTCGCGGCGCTGGACTGGCAGGCGTTCCAGCGGGAGCGCTCGATCGACGACGTCCACGCGGCGCTGTCGCGGCTGCTGCACGGACGTGTGAGCGGCCGCTAGGGCCTGCACACCAGGCATGCGGGCACAAAGAGAGCCGGTCCGGCGAAGCTCGATCCCCCCGAGCTTCACCGGACCGGCGTTTCCCCCCGTTCCCCGTTCCCCCGTATCCCCCGATTCCCCGTTGCCCTGTGGTGCTGTCGGTCCGGGCAACCCCCGTTCGGTCAGGTGCGCCGCGCCGTTCCGCCGCCCCGTGCCGGCGGTGCCGGCGCCGCGCCCCCTTCCGTGACGTCCACTCTTCCGTCCGCGCAGGTGGGAGCCCATCCGCGTACCTACTCATCTCGCGGACTAGGTACGGATACTCAGAAGCCCGTACTGATCCCCACCCGTGCGGCGGGTGGGCTGGTTACGATCGCGTCCGTGTCCGTACTCCCCCTTGTGCGGATCCGCTGCTTCCTGCGCCGCAGGGCGCAGCGCCGCGAGGAGAGACGCGTGGCGGCGGGCCCGCCGGGGCCACCGCCACCGTGACTGTCAGTGGCGGCCGATAAAGTCCCTGACATGGCACGGATTGCGGTGATCGGCGCCGGGATGGGCGCCATGGCGGCGGCGGCCCGGCTGGCTGTGGCAGGCCACCGGGTGACGGTGTACGAGCGCGCGGAGACCTATGGCGGCTCGGTGGGCCGGTTCGGGCGCGACGGCTTCGCCTTCGACACCGGTCCGGGGCTGCTGCATCTGCCCGCCGTCTGGCGGGACTTGTTCGTCAAGACCGGCAAGGAGCCGCTGGAGGGCTGTGTCGAGCTGGTCCAGGTCGACCCGGCGAGCCGCCACGTCTTCGCGGACGGTACGGACGTGGCGCTGCCGAATGCCTCGCGGGCGGGGATCGTCTCGGCGCTGGACGCGGCCCTCGGGGCGGGTGCGGGTGAGCGGTGGGGCGAGTTCCTGGGCCGCGCCCGGGATGCCTGGGACCGTTCGCGCCGGCCGCTGCTGGAGGAGCCACTGCCCGCGGACCCCTCGCCCTTCACCCGGGACCCCTACCCGGCGCTGAAGGGCGGGCTGCTGCGGCGCCCGGCGCGCACGCTCGCCGAGGTGGGCAGGCGGGAGCTGCGCGACACACGGCTGGCGGCGCTGCTGGAGAGCCACGCCCTGGCGTACGGCTTCGGTCCGGCCACCGCGCCCGCCTCCGCCGCCGTCCTGCCGTACATGGAGCAGACGTTCGGAAGCTGGTACGTCCGGGGCGGGATGCGGGCGCTGGCGGACGCCGTCCACGAGCGGTGCCGCGAGCGGAAGGTCGAGTTCGTCTTCGGTGCCGAGGTGACGGGCGTGCGGACCAAGGACGGCCGGGCGGTCGGCGTCGAGCTGGCGGACGGCCGGGCCGTCGAGGCCGACCATGTGGTCGCGGGCGCGCCGGTCCCCGCGCTGTACCGGGACCAGGTCCTGGAGTGGGAGCACCAGGACGACTGGCCGCGCCACCAGACGGCGCTACGGACCGGACGGGTCACGGTCTGTCTGGCGCTGCGCGGCGCCCGGGAGGCGGGCGCGGCCCATCGGACGGTGGTGCACTCGGCCGACCGGGCGGACGAGCTGGAGTCGCTCGGCGCGGGACAACGGCTGTGCGAGCGGCCGACGGTGGTGGTGCTGCGGCCCGGCGACGAGCGGCTGCTCCCCGACGACGGGCACGAGGCGGTCACGGTGACCGCGACCGTCCCGGCCGGTGGTGCCCGGTCGTCGCAGAACCTGTGGGGAGCGTGGGACACGGACGTGGAGGCGTTCGCGGACCGGATGGTGGAAGCCGCGGAGGCCGCCGTTCCCGGGCTGCGGGAGCGGCTGCTGTGGCGCGAGGTGCGCACTCCCGCGGACACCTTCCGCGAGACGGGCACCTACCAGGTGCCCGGCCCGGCGTTGGCGGGTGCGCGCGGGGAGCTGCTGCCCGCGGCCAACACCTCGCCCGTGCCCGGGCTGTACTTCGCGGGCGGCTGGTCCCACCCGGGCGGCGGGCTGGCCCACGCGGGCATGTCGGGGGCGCTGGTCGCGGGGCTGATCACCGAGGGCGAGGGCTTCCGCGGCTCGCAGTGACCGCCGGCGTCCCTGCCTACGGGTGTGCTGGAGCTCCGTGTCCAGGGTGTGCCTGAGGCCCGTGTCCGGGGTGTGCCGGTGTGCCGAAGTCCCTGTGTGCCGAAGTCCCTGTTCGCTGGTGTCCCTGTGTGCCGGTGCGAAGGGCCCGCGGGCAGGAATCCCGGGGAAAGGCACACGGGTTGATGCCCGGGGGCAGGGGTCCCGCGGGCGCGGTCAGTAGCGGTACGGCTGGCCGTTGTAGTCGGTCTCGTAGCCAGGGTGGCCGTATCCGTACGGCGAGGGCTGCTCCGGCGGCATCGGGGGGACCTGCTCGCCGTCGCGCTGCTGGGGCACCCACACACCGCCCGGGGGCGTCTCGCTGTAGCCCTGCTGGGCGGCGTACGGGTCGGCGTACTGCTGCTGGCCGCCGTAGCTGTCGTACGAGCCGTAGCCCTGGGCGCCGATGTACGGATCTGAGTACGCGGCGTACTGCTGCTGACCGGTGCCGTAGTCGTAAGGCCCGGCGTAGGCGTCGTGGGCGCCGACCGGCTGTTCGTAGCTGCTGTGGGAGTGGCTGTCCGGGTAGCCCGAGGAGTAGCCGCCACTCCCGTAGAAGGTCTCGCTCTGGCCCTGTCCCTGGCTCGCGGCGTACGCCGAATCGGTGTAGATGCCGTACTGCCCGGTGTCGTCCGGCAGAGGCTGGGGCTCGTAGACGGCCGTCGTCTCCGCGGCCGTGGGCTCGGCTCCGTCGGGGCCGGGCCGGCCGGCCGGGTCCGCGAAGTCTGCCGGCCCATAGGCGAGGTCGGTCACCTCGAGCGTGGGCTCGCGCATGGCGCCGCCGTCGCCGGACTTGCGGCGGCGGCTGGAACCCGGGCTGCCGCCGAGCGCCCAGCCGGTGGAGAAGCCACGCCGGAAGGACAGCGTGACGTACGTCTGGCCGATCGCGAAGGCGCATGCGCCGACCGCGATCACGATCACGTTCGGCATCAGGACGCCGATGACCACACCCAGGAATCCGGCGAACGCGACAAGCCGCCAGCGCAGCCGCGCCTTGTACTGCAGCAGCACTTCACCGAGCAGCCACAGCGCGACAATGCCGAACGCGATGTAGAGCACCGTCCAGCCCATGCCCGCCCCTCTCCTGCGGCCTCCGCCAGGGGGTGCGGCGGGTACGGCCGGTCACGACTGCTGGTGCAGTCCGAGATTCTCGTAGATTTCGAGCGTTGCGGTGGAGTTGTTGAGCGTAATGAAATGCAGCCCCGGGACACCCTCGGAGAGCAGCCGCGCGCAGAACTCCGTAGCGAACTCGATACCGATGGAGCGTACAGCGGCGGGATCGTCCTTGACGGCGCGGATCCGTTGTTCGAGGGCGGACGGGAACGACGCGTTGCTGAGCTGCGCGAACCTTTCGATCTGCTTCACGCTGGTGACGGGCATGATCTCGGGGATGATCGGGGTTTCGCAGCCGGCTTCGGCGACCCGGTCACGGAGCCGCAGATAGTCCTCCGGATGGAAGAACATCTGAGTGATCGCATAATCGGCTCCAGCCCGGCATTTGTCCACGAAGTGCTGGATGTCCGCATCCCAGTCGGTCGAGCGCGGGTGCATCTCGGGGAAGGCCGCGACGCCGACGCAGAAGTCGCCCGACTCCTTGATCAGCCGGACCAGGTCGGCGGCGTACCGGACGCCCTCCGGGTGCTTGACCCACTCGCCCATCGGGTCGCCGGGCGGGTCGCCGCGGACCGCGAGGATGTTCCTGATCCCGGCGTCGGCGTACTGGCCGATCATGTTGCGCAGCTCGGCGACGGAGTGGTCGACCGCGGTGAGATGCGCGACCGGCGTCAGAGTGGTGTCGGCGGCGATCTGCTGGGTGGCCTTGACCGTACCGGCACGGGTGGAGCCGCCGGCTCCGTAGGTCACCGAGACGAAGTTCGGCTGCACCGCCTCGACCCGGCGCAGCGCGTTCCAGAGGTTCCTTTCGCCCTTCTCCGTCTTGGGCGCCCAGAACTCGAACGAGTACGACGTTTTGTCGGTGGCGAGCAGCTCGCGCACGGTGCGTGCGCGATCCGACCTGGTGGAAGCTGTGCCGAGGGCCATACTCGCAGGTTAACCAGGGCATCCCGGTCGCCCAACCGGAGTCCACCCATCGGACACCGATCGGTCACGAATCGGCCTACTGGCCGTGGGCCCGTATCCGCTTCGTGAGACCGGCCGCGGCCGCGGCCGGGTCGTCGGCCTCCGTGATCGCCCGTACGACCACGACGCGGCGCGCGCCCGCGTCCAGCACCTCGTCGAGATTGCCCGCGTCGATGCCGCCGATCGCGAACCAGGGGCGGTCCTGGCGCAGCGAGGCGGTGTACCGCACGAGATCCAGGCCCGGGGCGTGACGGCCCGGCTTGGTGGGGGTGGGCCAGCACGGCCCGGTGCAGAAGTAGTCGACGCCGGGCTCGGCAGCGGCCGCGTCGACCTCCTCGCGGGCGTGCGTGGAGCGGCCGATGAGCACCTCGTCGCCGAGGATCGCCCGGGCGGCCGGCACGGGCAGGTCGCCCTGGCCCAGATGCAGCACGTCGGAGCCGATGGCGTGGGCGACATCGGCACGGTCGTTCACCGCGAGGAGCTTTCCGTGGCGGCGGCAGGCGTCGGCGAAGACGGCGAGGTGCTCCAGCTCCTCGCCGGCCTCCATGCCCTTGTCGCGCAGCTGCACGATGTCCACTCCGGAGGACAGGACGGCGTCCAGGAACTCCGGGAGATCGCCCTGGCGCTTCCGTGCGTCCGTGCACAGATAGAGCCGGGCGTCGGACAGCAGTGCGCGGACCGTGGACATGAGGTGCTCCCCCGTTTGGGCTGGTTGGGCGGTGTGCGGACCGGGCGGCGGAAGGGCGCCCGCCACCGGTCCGTACACCGCGTCCAGTGGTGTCTTCAGAACGGCGTCAGACGGCGAGCGCCTGGGCCCGGCGCTTCACCTCCGTGCCGCGATTCTCGCTGAGTGCCTCAGCGGGAGTGCCCGGCAGGGTCGGGTCGGGCGTGAAGAGCCACTCCAGCATCTCTTCGTCGGTGAAGCCGTCGTCCCTCAGGAGCGTCAGGGTCCCGGAGAGGCCCTTGACCACCTTGTCGCCCTTGATGAAGGCGGCCGGAACCTGAAGTGTCCGGTTCTCCCCTCGGCGCACGGCGATCAGCTGGCCCTCCTTGACCAGCTGCCGCACACGCGTCACCTCGACATCCAGCTTTTCCGCGATGTCCGGCAGGTGGAGCCAGGCGGGGACGAGGGCATCGATCTTTGCGTCAATCTCGGTCACGGGACAAGCGTGCCATCCCGGACTGACAGTCGGTAGCCGAGCCTCAGCGAGCCGCCGCCTTCAGGGGGACGGAAGGGTCGGCGGCGCGCTCCGGGTCGAGCCGGGCTCCGGCCTCGATGAGCCTGCGTCCCTGGGCCAGATCACGGGGCCTGCCGACCGCGAGCACGGCGACCAGGACCCCGTCCCGCAGCCACAGGACCGACCAGGAGGCTTCGGCCGGGTCGCCCCGCCATACGAGTGTCCCGGCACCCGCGTGGTGCCCCGCGTACTGCACGAAGCGGCCGAACTGCTCGGACCAGAAGTACGGCACCGGGTCATAGATCTGCGGCAGCTCGCCCGTGTCGCTGCCGATGACGTTGCCGATGACGTTGGCGGCGACCGTACGCGGCCCCTGGAGGGCGTTGTCCCAGTGGTGGACGAGCAGCCGCTCGCCGTAGCGCCCGGACGGGAAGGAGGCACAGTCCCCAACGGCGTACACGTCGGGCAGGGAGGTGCGCAGCCGCTCGTCCGCGGTGATCGAGCCGTCCGCGCCGAGAGCGATGCCGGAGCCCGCGAGCCAGCCGGTGGCGGGCCGTGCGCCGATGCCGACGACGACGGCGTCGGCCGGCAGCCTGCGGCCGTCCGCGAGAACGACGACTCCCGGCTCGACGGCCGCGACGCGCGCGTCCGTGAGCAGTTCCGCGCCGCTCTGCGCGTACCAGTCGGCCATCGGCGCGGCGACCTCGGCGGGCAGGGCGCCCGGCAGCGGGCGGTCGGCGGCTTCGACGACGGTGACGGCGCAGCCCGCCTCGCGGGCGGCGGTGGCGAACTCGGCGCCGATCCAGCCGGCGCCGACGACCACGATGTCGTGCTGCCGCTCCAGCACCGGACGCAGCCGTTCCGCGTCGTCCAGGGTGCGCAGCAGATGGACGCCGGGGACGCCTTCGGTGCCGGGCAGGGTGATCGGCTCGGCGCCGGTGGCGATGACGAGGACGTCGTACGGGACGGGCCCGGCCGGGGTGTCCAGCTCATGTGCCCCGGGGCGCAGACCGCTGACCTCGCGGCCCAGCTGGAGGTCGACCGAGAGCGCTTCGAAGTCGACGTCGAGGGCGGAGCCCTCCGCCTTCCCGAGCAGCACGGACTTGGACAGCGGGGGCCGGTCGTACGGCTGGTGCGGCTCGGCGCCGATCAGGGTGACGGTGCCGGTGAAACCTTGTTCACGCAGGGCCACGGCGGTCTGTACGCCGGCCATGCCGGCCCCGACGATGACGACCCGGCGGCTCTGCGTTGTCTGCTCGCTCACCCGGCCACCCTAACCATCTGACGGGCCGTCAGGAAGGGAGCTGCTCCACCACGCTCGTGCCACTGCCCTCCTGGGACTCCCATTCCCAGGCCTCGTCCAGCCGCACCCGCCCGTCGGGCAGCTCGGTGACCGTGGAGACACAGTGCCCGGAAGATGTCGTTCCGTCACGCTTCAGCTGTACGTAGCGGAAGTCCAGCCGGTCGCCTTCGCGGGTGCCGACGAGATGGCCGCGGACCACGTCACCGCCTGCGTAATCGGCCCAGATCCGGCCGTCCTCCTCGTGGTACGTGAACCGGGTCCGCGTACCGACCTGACCCGGGGCCTGGTCGGCGACCGGGGAGAGAACAAGTCCGTCGAGCGAGCGGGGCACAGCGCGGGCTCCCTTACTGCCAGTTGGGGACGGGGGTTAGGCTGGCCACCGTACTGCTACTCGCGGGAGCCCGGACGCACCGGGCTGAGAGGGAGGCTGAGGCGGCCTCCGACCGTACGAACCTGATCCGGGTCATGCCGGCGAAGGGAGGGTCTGGACGCCCATGCATTCACGGGATTCTGCGGATGTGCTCGTCATCGGGGGCGGAATCATCGGCCTGGTCACGGCCTGGCGGGCGGCGCAGCGGGGGCTGCGCACCGCACTCGCCGACCCCGGGCCCGGCGGCGGGGCCGCGCAGGTCGCGGCGGGCATGCTGGCCGCCGTCACGGAGCTCCACTACGGCGAGGAGACCCTGCTCGGTCTCAATCTCGCCTCCGCGCGGCGCTATCCGGACTTCGTCGCCGAGCTGGAGGAGGCGAGCGGACAGGACACCGGATACCGCTCCTGCGGGACGCTCGCCGTCGCCCTCGACACGGACGACCGCGCCCATCTGCGCGAACTGCACGCGCTGCAGCGCAGGTCGGGCCTGGAGTCGGAGTGGCTGACCGGGCGCGAGTGCCGGCGGCTGGAGCCGATGCTGGCACCGGGTGTGCGCGGTGGGCTGCGGGTGGACGGCGACCACCAGATCGATCCGCGACGCCTCGCCAAGGCACTGGTCGTGGCGTGCGAGCGGGCCGGGGTGGTCTTCCACCGGCGCTGGGCGGAGCGGCTGACGGTGGTACGGGACCGGGCCGCCGGAGCGGTCCTCGACGACGGCGGGGAAGTCGCCGCCGGCCAGGTCGTGCTGGCCGCGGGCAGTCTGAGCGGCAGGCTGGACGGCCTGCCGGCGGAGCTTGTGCCTCCGGTACGGCCGGTGAAGGGGCAGGTGCTGCGGCTGACGGTGCCGGGCCCGTACGCCCCCTTCCTGTCGCGCACGGTGCGGGCCGTGGTGCGCGGCAGCCATGTCTATCTGGTGCCGCGCGAGAACGGTGAGCTGGTCGTGGGCGCGACGAGCGAGGAGCTGGGCTGGGACACGACGGTCACGGCCGGCGGCGTGTACGAGCTGCTGCGCGATGCCCATGAGCTGGTCCCGGGCATCACCGAGCTGCCGCTCACGGAGACCCGCGCGGGACTGCGGCCCGGTTCGCCGGACAACGCGCCGCTGCTCGGCCCGACGGAGCTGCCCGGTCTGCTGCTGGCCACCGGGCACTATCGCAACGGTGTCCTCCTCACTCCGGTGACCGGCGACGCGATGGCGCACGTCCTGGTCACGGGTGAACTCCCGGTGGAGGCACGCCCCTTCACCCCACGCCGCTTCTCTCCCGTTCGTCAGGAGTCGTCCGTATGACCATGTCCGTGAACACCGTGTCCGTGAACGGAGAGCCGCGCGACGTCGCGGCCGGCACGACGCTCGACGCACTGGTCGCCACGCTCACCGCCGCCCCGTCCGGGGTCGCCGCCGCCGTGAACGAGACGGTCGTCCCGCGCGGCGAGTGGTCCGGGACGCTGCTGGGCGACGGCGACCGGGTCGAGGTCCTCACCGCGGTCCAGGGAGGCTGATCAGTCATGGCCGATGACCGTTTTGTGCTGGGCGGGGTGGATTTCTCGTCCCGTCTGATCATGGGAACGGGAGGGGCGCCCAGCCTCGACGTACTGGAACGCTCACTGATCGCGAGCGGTACGGAACTGACGACCGTGGCGATGCGGCGTCTCGATCCGACCGTGCAGGGATCCGTACTGTCCGTGCTCGACCGGCTCGGCATCCAGGTCCTGCCGAACACGGCGGGCTGCTTCACCGCGGGCGAGGCCGTGCTGACCGCGCGGCTCGCACGCGAGGCCCTCGGGACCGGCTGGATCAAGCTGGAGGTGGTCGCGGACGAGCGCACGCTGCTGCCCGACCCGATCGAGCTGCTGGACGCGGCGGAGGTGCTCGTCGACGACGGCTTCACCGTGCTGCCGTACACGAACGACGACCCGGTCCTCGCACGGAAGCTGGAGGACGTCGGCTGCGCCGCGATCATGCCGCTCGGCTCACCGATCGGCTCCGGTCTCGGCATCCGCAACCCGCACAACTTCCAGCTGATCACCGAGCAGGCACGGGTACCGGTGATCATGGACGCGGGCGCGGGCACCGCGTCGGACGCGGCCCTGGCGATGGAGCTGGGCTGCGCGGCGGTGATGCTCGCCTCAGCCGTCACCCGTGCGCATGAGCCCGTCCTCATGGCCGATGCCATGCGCCACGCGGTCGAGGCGGGGCGGCTGGCCCACCTCGCGGGCCGCATCCCCCGCCGCCACTTCGCCGAGGCCTCGTCCCCGGTGGAGGGCCGTGCGGCACTGGACCCGGAACGCCCGGCGTTCTGATCGCCCCACGGTCACAGGTGTGCTGCAGGAAGCGGCCGGGCGCGACCCGAGGGGGCGGAGCGGGTGCGCTCGGCTCGTAGACTCAGCGACGTGGATACGACCCTTCAGGACCCCCTCGTCGGGCAGCTGCTCGACGGCCGCTACCGCGTCGACGCGCGCATCGCCGTCGGCGGGATGGCCACGGTCTACCGGGCCGTGGACACCCGGCTCGACCGGGTGCTCGCCCTCAAAGTGATGCACCCGGCGCTCGCGACGGACGCCACGTTCGTGGAGCGCTTCATCCGGGAGGCGAAGTCCGTGGCGCGGCTGTCCCACCCGAACGTGGTGGGGGTGTTCGACCAGGGTGCGCAGGGCGCGTACGTCTATCTCGCGATGGAGTACGTCGCCGGGTGCACCCTGCGTGACGTACTGCGCGAGCGCGGTGCGCTCCAGCCGCGGGCGGCGCTGGACATCATGGAGCCGGTGCTGGCCGCGCTCGGGGCGGCGCACCGGGGCGGCTTCGTGCACCGGGACGTCAAGCCGGAGAACGTGCTGATAGGTGACGACGGCCGGGTGAAGGTCGCCGACTTCGGCCTGGTCAGGGCCGTCGGGTCGGAGACGAACACCTCGGGGTCCGTGCTGGGCACCGTGTCCTACCTCGCACCGGAGCAGATCGAGTCCGGCACCGCCGACACCCGCGCCGACGTGTACGCCTGCGGTGTCGTGCTCTACGAGATGCTGACCGGCGGCAAGCCGCATGCGGGCGACACCCCCGCCCAGGTCCTCTTCCAGCACCTCAACGAGGACGTGCCGGCCCCGTCCGCCGCCGTCCCCGGGCTGGCCCCGGAGCTGGACGAGCTCGTGGCGAGCGCCACGGCCCGCAACCCCGAGGCACGCCCGTACGACGCCGTGGCGCTGCTCGCGCAGACCCGCGCGGCCCGTGCCGCGCTCGGCGACGACCAGCTCGACGCCGTACCGCCGCAGGCGCGGACCGTGGACGCCGGCGCAACCGCCGGCGCCGACGACCGTACGAGCGTGATCCTCCGGCCCCTGCCCACCGAGGACGAGGCCGTCCATCGCACCAGCCGGCTGGAGATGCCGCCGCCCGGACCTCCCCGGCCCCGGCGCGGTCCTCGCGTCCCGGCGGCCCCCCGGCGTGGTGTCGTCGCCGCCGTCGTCGCGGCACTGCTGCTCCTCGGCGTGGGCACCGGTGTCTGGTACATCAATTCGGGACAGTTCACCCGCGTACCGCCCGTCCTCGGTCAGACCGAGGCTGCGGCGAAGAAGCGGCTGGCCGACGCGGGCCTCGACGTCGAGCAGACGAAGAAGGGCTTCAGCGACGTCTACAAGCGCGGCAGCGTCATGGACATCGACCCCGGCCCGGGCAAGCGCATCCGCGACAACGGCTCGGTGACGCTCGTGATCTCCCGCGGTCCGGAGATCGTCAAGGTCCCCGAGGTCCAGGGGAAGACCCTCGCCGAGGCCAGGAGCGCGCTGCGCAAGGTCGGTCTCGCCGAAGGCGTGATCACCAAGGCGTTCAGCGAGGAGTTCGCGCAGGGCACGGTCATCAGCTCCGACCCGGAGGCCGGGACCGGCCGCCGGCCGGATTCGGCCGTCGCGCTCGTCGTCAGCCAGGGCGCACCGATCGACGTCCCGGATGTCACCGGCGAGTCCGTCGAGAGCGCCACGAGCACGCTCGAGGACGCCGGGCTGAAGGTCGAGGTGGCCGCGGAGCGGGTCCACTCCCCCGAGGACGCCGGTTCGGTCGCCACGCAGTCCCCCGCCGAGGGCAAGCAGGCCGCCGAGGGCGACACCATCACCCTCACGCTCTCCAAGGGCCCCCGGATGATCGAGGTCCCCGACGTCGTCGGCGACAAGGCCGACGCCGCGAAGAGCGAGCTGGAGCAGGCGGGCTTCGAGGTCGAGGTCGAGCGGGGCTTCCCGTTCCTCGGTGACACCGTCGAGAGCCAGTCGGTCGCGGGCGGCGAGCAGGCCCCCGAGGGCAGCACGATCACCATCAAGACCAAGGGACTCTAGATCCGATGCGCAACCCTGTCGGCGCCCATGTTCCGGTGGCCGGCGGCCTCGCCAAGACCGGCCTGACGTACGCCCGCGAGATCGGCGCGGAGACCGTGCAGGTCTTCGTCGCCAATCCGCGCGGCTGGGCGACACCGGCCGGGAACCCGGCGCAGGACGAACTGTTCCGTGCGGAGTGCGCGGCCGAGGACATACCGGTGTACGTCCACGCCCCATATCTGATCAACTTCGGCTCGCACACGGAGGCGACCGTCGAGCGGTCCGTGGAGTCGCTGCGCCACTCGCTGCAGCGCGGCCGGGAGATCGGCGCTCTGGGCGTGGTCGTCCACACCGGCTCGGCCACCGGAGGCCGGCCGCGCGAGGAGGCGCTCGCCCAGGTACGTACGCGCATGCTGCCGCTGCTCGACGAGCTGACGCACGACGACGACCCGTTCCTGCTGCTGGAGTCCACCGCCGGTCAGGGCTTCTCGCTGTGCTCCAGGACCTGGGACTTCGGCCCGTACTTCGAGGCCCTGGACGCCCATCCCAAGCTGGGTGTCTGTCTGGACACCTGCCACGTCTTCGCCGCCGGGCACGATCTGGCCGCTCCCGACGGGACGCGGCGGACGCTGGACCTGCTGGTGGACACGGTCGGCGAGGGTCGGCTGAAGCTCATCCACGCCAATGACTCCAAGGATGTCGTGGGGGCGCGCAAGGACCGCCACGAGAACATCGGCGCAGGTCACATCGGCGAGGAGCCGTTCCGCGAGCTGATGCGCCACCCCGCGGCCGACGGCGTACCCCTGATCATCGAGACCCCCGGTGGCCGGCACGGGAAGGAGACGTACGCGGCCGATGTGGCGCTGCTGAAGAAGCTCCGCGACGACTGAGATCGCTTGAGGAATACCCCTAGGGGGTATACGGTTCTTGCTGTCGGCAGGAACCGCTACCCGGCTATGGGGGTTGTCTCATGCAGCACGACACACACGCTCACCACCACGCCGAGCACGCCGAGCACGCCAAGCACACCGAGCACGCCAAGCACGGCGCGCACACCGAGCAGCACGGCGCGCACGAGGGTCACGAGGCTCACGAGGGACACCACGGCGGGGCGAGCTGGTCCATGGCCGCCAAGGCCACCCTTCACTGCCTCACCGGCTGCGCCATCGGCGAGGTCCTCGGCATGATCATCGGAACCGCGCTGGGCTGGGGCAACGCCCCCACGATGGTCCTCGCCATCGTGCTGGCCTTCTTCTTCGGCTACTCGCTGACGCTCTCGGCGGTCGTACGCGCCGGGCTGAGCCTGAAGGCGGCCGTCGGGGTCGCCCTCGCCGCAGACACCCTCTCCATCGCCGTGATGGAGCTCGTCGACAACGGTGTGCTGCTGGTCGTGCCGGGCGCGATGGACGCGCACCTGTCCGACGGGCTGTTCTGGGGGGCGCTCGCCCTGGCCTTCCTCGTCGCGTTCCTGGTCACCACCCCGGTCAACAAGTGGATGATCGGCCGCGGCAAGGGCCACGCGGTGGTCCACCAGTACCACCACTGAGCGCGGCGGCCACAGGCGCCAGGGCCTGTCCCGCCGGACAGGCCCTACAGCTCGGGGCCGTCCCCCGGCTCCTCCTGGTAGGAGTAGCGCTGCTCCCGCCAGGGGTCGCCGATGTTGTGGTAGCCCCGCTCCTCCCAGAAACCCCGGCGGTCGGCGGTCATGTACTCCACGCCCCGCACCCACTTCGGGCCCTTCCAGGCGTACAGATGCGGGACCACCAGCCGCAGCGGAAAGCCGTGCTCGGCAGTGAGCAGCTCACCATCCATGTGGGTGGCGAAAATCGTGCGCTCGGAGAGGAAGTCGGAGAGCCGCAGATTGGCGCTGAAGCCGTACTCGGCCCAGACCATGACATGGGTGACGCTCGGCGCCGGCGGGGCCAGTTCGACGATCGTCCGGGCGGGCACCCCACCCCATTCGGCCCCCACCATGCTGAACTTCGTGACGCAGTGCAGATCCGCCACGACCGTCGAGAACGGGAGCGCCGAGAACTCTTCGTGGTTCCAGCAGTGCTTGTCGCCGTCCGCGGTGGCGCCGAAGACCCGGAACCCCCAGCGGTCCGGCTTGAACTTGGGGACGGGCCCGTAGTGGGTGACGGGCCAGCCACGCTGCAACCGCTGCCCCGGAGGAAGCTCGGACTGCTCTGACTCGCGGTATTCCCGGCTCTCCGGCTGACCCATGCCTTCAATGGTGACAGACCGCGAGGGGTGGTCATGACCAGGTCTGCACCGATTCGGGCAACTCCTACTAAGGAGGCACTTACTGGACGCTCCCCGATCACGGTGCGAGGATGCGCGCATCCTGGCCAGTCATACGCGCGGAAGGAGCCTCTGCGATGCAGGGCGACCCCGAGGTCATCGAGTTCCTCAATGAGCAGCTGACCGCCGAATTGACCGCGATCAACCAGTACTTCCTGCACGCGAAGATGCAGGAGAACTTCGGCTGGACGAAGCTCGCCAAGTACACCCGGGCCGAGTCGTTCGACGAGATGAAGCACGCGGAGGTCCTGACCGACCGGATCCTCTTCCTGGAGGGCCTGCCGAACTACCAGCGGCTCTTCCACGTCCGGATCGGACAGACGGTCACCGAGATGTTCCAGGCCGACCGGCAGGTCGAGGTCGAGGCCATCGACCGCCTGAGGCGCGGCATCGAGGTCATGCGGAACAAGGGCGACATCACCTCCGCGAACATCTTCGAGTCGATCCTGGCGGACGAGGAACACCACATCGACTACCTCGACACCCAGCTGGAGCTGGTCGAGAAGCTCGGCGAGGCGCTCTACATCGCCCAGCTGATCGAGCAGCCCGAGAGCTAGGCCGCCTCGCTGAGCGCGGGGTCCTGTTCGGCGCTTACCGCCAGCGCTTTCACACCCTGGTCGAGCAGCTCGCGACGGGGGCACGCACCACGGCCGAGAATGCCCTGAATGCGACGTACACACGACCCGCAGTCGGTCCCGGCCTTGGAAACCGACGCTATCTGGCGGGGGGTGCAGGCACCCGCCTCCGCGTGTTCCTTGACCTGCTTCTCCGTGATGCCGAAGCACGAGCAGACGTACACGCGGTTCACCTCCCGGCGGGATCGATAAGTAGTGCCCGTCCCGACTAATCGGTGAGGCTAACCTAACCTTACCCGGCACTGCCGGCTCGTAAAAGCCCCGGAGACGACGGTGGGGGGGGGGGGGCGCGGGGGGGTGCTCCCCCCCCCCCCCCCGGCTGGGCCCTGTCTTCGTGCGCCTCTCCCCCACCAAAAGC
>NZ_JBWKDT010000002.1:336826-345224 GCF_056435785.1 Streptomyces sp. NPDC043870 | reverse complement strand
GTTTCTTCCCTTCCCTGCTCGTTTGGGCTTTCCCCCCCCCCTCTCCCTTTCCCCCCTTTCCCACCCCCCCCGGGGGGGGGGGGGGGCGCCCCCCCCCCCCCCCCCCCCCCCCCCACCGTCACAGCTGAGCGATCACTGGTCGCGGTACATCTCCGCCACGAGGAACGCCAGGTCGAGCGACTGGCTGCGGTTCAGCCGGGGGTCACAGGCCGTCTCGTAGCGCTGGTGCAGATCGTCGACGAAGATCTCGTCGCCGCCGCCCACGCACTCGGTGACATCGTCACCGGTGAGCTCGACGTGGATGCCGCCCGGGTGGGTGCCCAGCGCCTTGTGGACCTCGAAGAAGCCCTTGACCTCGTCGAGCACGTCGTCGAAACGGCGCGTCTTGTGGCCGGAGGCCGCCTCGAACGTATTGCCGTGCATCGGGTCGGTCACCCAGGCGACCGTGGCACCGGACGCCGTGACCTTCTCGACCAGCTCCGGGAGCTTGTCCCGGACCTTGTCGGCGCCCATGCGGACGATGAAGGTCAGCCGGCCGGGCTCGCGCTCCGGGTCCAGCTTGTCGATGTACTGCAGCGCCTCGTCGACCGTGGTCGTCGGGCCGAGCTTCACACCGATCGGGTTACGGATCTTCGACGCGAACTCGATGTGCGCGCCGTCCAGCTGGCGGGTGCGCTCACCGACCCAGACCATGTGGCCCGAGACGTCGTACAGGTCGCCCGTACGCGAGTCGACCCGGGTCAGCGCCGACTCGTAGTCCAGCAGCAGGGCCTCGTGCGAGGAGAAGAACTCGACGGTGCGGAACTCGGCCGGGTCGGTGCCGCAGGCCTTCATGAAGTTCAGCGCGTTGTCGATCTCGCGCGCGAGCTGCTCGTAGCGCTGCCCGGAGGGGGACGACTTCACGAAGTCCTGGTTCCAGGCGTGCACCTGACGCAGGTCGGCGTAGCCACCGGTGGTGAAGGCGCGCACCAGGTTCAGCGTCGAGGAGGACGCGTTGTACATCCGCTTCAGCCGCTCCGGGTCCGGGACCCGGGCCTCTTCGGTGAAGTCGAAGCCGTTGACGGAGTCGCCGCGGTAGGTCGGGAGCGTCACGCCGTCGCGGGTCTCGGTCGGCTTGGAGCGCGGCTTCGAGTACTGGCCGGCGATCCGGCCGACCTTCACGACCGGCACGGAGGCGGCGTACGTGAGCACCGCGCCCATCTGGAGCAGGGTCTTGAGCTTGTTACGGATGTGGTCGGCGGACACGGCGTCGAAGGCCTCGGCACAGTCGCCGCCCTGGAGCAGGAACGCCTCGCCCTTGGCGACAGCTCCCATCCGGGCGCGCAGCTGGTCGCACTCGCCCGCGAAGACGAGCGGCGGATACGACTCGAGGTCCGCGATGACATCGCGCAGAGCCTCGGCATCGGGGTACTCGGGCTGCTGCGCCGCGGGCAGGTTTCGCCAGGTGTTGCCACCGCTTGCGGTGGTCTTAGCGTTCACGGTCACGGACACCACATTACGGGGTCGACCGAGCGCTCCCCGCCGTCGCCCACTGGATGAGACAGCACCCGGCGTGATTGAGACAGCGCCCTCGTGGAACGCGCCGCGGTGGCGCGGGCGGATGCGCTAAGGTCGGCGGCATGTTCGCGCAGACGACCCAGAACTGGTGGTGGACCGCTCATCCGGCGGCCCACTGACTCATCGCGCGCACAGATCGCGAAGGCCGCCCGAGGGGCGGCCTTTCTCATGTCCACAGGCCGTTCCTCTCCGCTACGGAAGGAACTCCACGGATGCACATCATCAGCAGACTGCTGGACACCGGCTCCGCCGGCTGCCCGTCCTTCGCCCTGCTGCGCAGGCGCACCCCGGGCCGTGACCACGACACCGTCGAAGTGCTCATCGGCCGGGTACACGAGGCCGAGCGGCTCGCGGACATCCCGGCCGGCGACCTCCCCTCACTCGCGCTCGTGCCGTTCCGGCAGCTCAAGGAGCGCGGCTTCGACGTAAGGGACGACGGCACGCCGCTGTCCGTCCTGGTCGCCGACGAGTCGTACGAGCTTCCGCTGGCGGAGGCGCTCGACCGCCTTCCCGCGCACGAGGTCCGTGTCGAGGGCGGCGCTTTCGACATCGGCGACGAGGAGTACGCGGAGACCGTCCGGCGGGTCGTCGAGGACGAGATCGGGCGCGGCGAGGGCGCGAACTTCGTGATCCGGCGCACCTTCACCGGCGAGATTCCCGGTTTCGGCCGCGCCGACGCCCTCGCCCTCTTCCGGCGACTGCTCGCGGGCGAACGGGGCGCGTACTGGACGTTCGTCGTCCACATCGGAGCCGAGGAAGGGCCCGGAGAGCCCTCCTCGCAAGGGAGGGGGCAGGAGACGGGCGGGCGCACGCTGGTCGGGGCAAGCCCGGAGGTGCACGTCCGGATGTCCGGCAGAACCGTCGTGATGAACCCGATCAGCGGTACGTACCGCTATCCCGCCGCCGGGCCGACGCCTGAGGATCTGCTGGACTTCCTCGCCGACCGCAAGGAGACCGACGAGCTCTCCATGGTCGTCGACGAAGAGCTGAAGATGATGTGCACGGTCGGCGACATGGGCGGCGTGGTGATCGGGCCCCGGCTGAAGGAGATGGCCCATCTCGCGCACACCGAGTACGAGTTGCGCGGGCGGTCCTCGCTCGATGTGCGTGAGGTGCTCAGGGAGACCATGTTCGCGGCGACGGTCACCGGATCACCTGTACAGAACGCGTGCCGGGTGATCGAACGGTACGAAACCGGCGGGCGCGGTTACTACGCGGGCGCCCTGGCGCTCATCGCCAGGGACGCGGGGGGCGCGCAGACCCTCGACTCCCCGATCCTGATCCGCACCGCGGACATCTCGGCCACGGGCGCCCTGCGCGTGCCCGTCGGCGCGACGCTCGTCCGCCATTCGGACCCGCAGTCCGAGGTGGCGGAGACGCATGCCAAGGCGGCGGGAGTACTGGCCGCGCTGGGGGTCGTCGCCGGGCCGGTACGGGACCGGACGGTACGGCCGCGGCTGGCCGACGACCCGCGGGTGCGGGCGGCGCTGGACGCCCGGCGGGCCGACCTGGCGCCGTTCTGGCTGAAAATGCAGTCCCTCCCGGGGACGGCGGACGGGCACGCCCTGGTCGTCGACGGCGAGGACACGTTCACCGCGATGCTGGCCCATCTGCTGCGGGGTACCGGCCTGGAGGTGACGGTGCGCCGCTATGACGAGCCCGGCGTACGGGAAGCGGCGCTCGCCCACGAAGGCCCCGTGGTCCTCGGCCCGGGGCCGGGCGACCCCTCGGACACGGCCGACCCGAAGATGCGGTCTCTGCGCTCGCTCACCGCCGAGCTGGTGCGCGGTCACCGGGGCGGCCTGCTCGGGGTGTGCCTCGGTCATGAGCTGATCGCCGCGGAGCTGGGCCTGGACATCGCCCGCAAGCAGACCCCCTTCCAGGGCGCCCAGGTGCCGGTCGACCTGTTCGGCCGGGAGGAGACGGTGGGCTTCTACAACAGCTTCACGGCGGTGTGCGACGACGTGGCGGCCGGGAAGCTGGCCGCGACCGGGATCGAGGTGAGCCGTACGGAGTCGGGCGAGGTCCACGCACTGCGTGGGCCGGGTTTCGCCGGCATCCAGTTCCACCCGGAGTCGGTGCTGACGCTGCGTGGGCCGGAGATCGTCCGGTCGCTGCTCACGGCCGTGGTGCGGGAACCGTCGGCGTAGGCCGTGTTTGAGAACTCCCGCCTGGCTCGAGGCGTTTGGCACGCACTCCCCCGTAGCCCTTCGGGCACGGGAGGTGCCCCCACGCTGCGTTGTCGGAGTCATCCACGTACGTCCAGTACGAGGATGATCTCCCCCAGCTACCGCTGGGAGGTGCCCCCACCGCCTTGCGATGGCACGCACCGGACGCCGCACACCCCGCCCTGCGGGCGGACGGCGCTATGCGTCAGGCCCTGGACGGGAAGTCAACCGTCGGCACGACGGGGACGTTCGGCATCGGAGCTCTGGGAACGCTCGGCATCGGAAAGCCGGGAGCGCCCGGAGCCGGGACTCCGGGGATGCCCGGCGCCGGGGCGCCCGCGCCGCCGGAGCCGTCACCGTCGGAGGGTCCGTCGTCGGCGTCGTCGCCCCCGCCGCTGCCGTCGTCACCCCCGCCGCTGCTGCCGTCGCCGGCGCCGCTGTCGCCCTTGCCGTCGGTGGACAGCACGCGGTCGCAGAACCGCTTGATCCGGTCCGCGCCCATGGCCGCGACCTCGAGACCGCGCTTGCGCTCCTCGTCGAGGGTGCCGTTGCGGTAGTCACGGCAGGCGGCGGCCGTCTTGCGGTACCACTCCGTGCTGCCGGTGCCCTTGTCCAAGCCGCCGTTGTCCGGCGCCGCGGACTCGGGATGCTCGCCGCCGGCGCTCGCCCGGTCCCGGGGGCCGCCCGTGGGAGAGCCGGCACCTGAGGACGGCGGAGCCGCCGGATCGCCCGCACCGTCCGTCGGCGTCGGAAGCTTCGCCGTACCGGGTCCACCGGTCGGCGGCTCGGAGACGAGCGGGCCGGGAGTGACCGCGGCCGAGACGGAGGAGGCGGGCGCCGGATCACGGTCGCCGCCGAACGGCACCGGAAGCACACCGGTCCCGGCGGCGACGGCGACACCGCCCACCGCGAAACCGGCCAGCGAGGCAGCCAGCCCCCAGCGCATGGACCGGCCCCAACGGACCGGCGCGGGCGGAGGAGTGAGCCGTACCTCCGGCAGCAGCTCCGCCGCGCCGCCGTCACGGGCCTTGCGGAACACCGCGAGCGCGGCGTCCTCGCCGCGCATCGGCTCTGTCCCGGCGCCCCGGACACGGGCCGCGTCCAGCAGCTCCGCGAGTCCACGGGCCTCGCTACGCGCGTCAACGCCGACGGGCTCGACAGGCTCACCGCGAAGCAGTCGCTCCGCAGCCGCCTTGTCGAGCCATTCGTACCGCTCGTCGGCCATCACATGTCCTTCTGCGTCCGCAGACGCGAATGCGTCACACCGGCGGAGCGCGCCGCTCCGGGGCGCGGGTTGCGCTGCGGCGGTACGGCGCCGAGATCCGTGCCGCGCCCGAGGCCCTCCGCACCGCTGTGCTCCGCGCCCAGCAGCTCGGCGAGCCGCTTCAGCCCGCGGTGTGCCGCCGTGCGTACGGCGCCGGGGCGCTTGCCCAGTGTCCTGGCCGCGCTCTTCGCGTCAAGACCCACGACCACACGCAGGACGACGGCCTCCGCCTGGTCCTGCGGCAGTTGGGCGATCAGTTCCATCGTCCGGCCGGTCGCGAGGGCTTCCATGGCCTCGCCCGCGGTGTCGGACTCGGCGGGCTTTCCGGTCAGTTCGGTCTCGTCGCCGCCGACCGCGGGTCGCCGGCCCCGCATCCGTATGTGGTCCAGGGCACGGTTGCGGGCGATCCGCGCGGCCCAGCCGCGGAACCGGTCCGCATCACCGCTGAACCGGTCCAGGTCCCGGGCTATCTGCAGCCAGGCCTCGGACGCGACGTCCTCGGCATCCGGCTCGCCGACCAGCGTCCGTACGTACCCGAGCAGCCGCGGATGCACGGCGCGGTACACAGTCCGGAAGGCGTCTTCGTCCCCGTCCTGCGCCGCGCTCACCGCGGCGGTCAACTCCGCGTCGTCCCCCAGCACTCCCACTACCCGTTCGTCAATCGCGGCTGGTCACTACCGCCGCACAGCCCAGCGCGCAGCGCAACGCTACGTCCTCGGCAGGCGCCGCGTCCATGTCTTGTACAACTTGCAACATTCTGCTGTGACCGCGCGGTGTGACAGAAAACGCACCCACGGCGCTGAGAGAAGTACGGGTCCGCTCCGCGGTCCCGGCGGACGGCGACCGGGGCCTCTCCTGTGGGGGGTGGCGGCCCCGGTCGTCCTTCCCACGTCTCTTCCGGCCATTCACGCCTTCTCATCCGCGTCCTTCCGTGCCTTCTGCCGGGAGCGTCGAGCCGTCGCTGCACCGGTCAGCGGACAGCCGTGGGGGCCTGCTGCGGCGCAGAGGTGCCGTCCTGCCCGGATGGCGCCCCGGTGGCCTGCTTCCCCGGCTCCTTCGTGGACGTACGGCCCGACTCCCTGGTCGGCTGCCCGGCTCCGGACGTGCCCTCCGGCTCGTCCTCCGGACCCTGGCTCCGCGCCGGATCCGGGCTCTGCCGCTCCTCGGCCGCGTAGACGCGCTCGCAATGAGCACGTACCCGCTCCCGGCCGCCGGCCTTCGCCTCCAGCCGCTTCATGGCCTCCCCGCGGGGCGGCACCCCGTTGCGCTCCAGCGCGGCGAGATACACGCGGCACAGCGCGGCGTCGGCCGATGACGTATCGGGACGCGTGGGCCCCTCGGTGCCCGCCGACGGCCCCGTGGGCCCCGCCGAGCCCCCCGGCCCTCGCTCGCCGCGCCAGGTTTCGCTCAGGTCCGGGCCCGGCGTCATGGAGGAACTCCGGGCGCTGCCGCGCTCCTCGTCGCCCCCGAACGGCATGGGCATCACGCCCGTCCCCGCCGCCACCGCCACGCCGCCGAGCGCACCCGCGACGAGACCCGCGAGCAACGCCTTCACGAGCACGGACGCACGGCGCCGCTCACGGGCGGGCCGCCAGTCGTCCCGCGCACGCCGCCGGCGCACCGGTGCAGCGTGCACTCCCTCGTCCCGCGCCGTGCGAAAGGCCGCGAGCGCCCGCTCCTGGGCGGCCGGATCGGGCGTACCGCCGCGGCGCGCCGCTTCGAGGAGCGCTTCGAGCTCCGGGGTGTGCGGGCGGGGATCTTCCCGTTCCGGATTCATGCCTCTCCCTTCGGCTCGCGTCGCCGCCCGCCGGGCGTCTCGCGGCCCGGGGCCCCGGCCTGCGCCAGGCTCCCCGCCAGTCTCTTCAACCCCCTGTGCACCGCGGACCGAACGGCCCCGGGACGCTTGCCCAGCGCCCGTCCCACCGCCGGACCGTCCAGCCCGACCACCACTCTCAGCAGCACCGCTTCGGCCTGGTCGCGCGGCAGGCTCCCGATCAGCTCCAGCGCCCTCTCCGTGGCCAGGGTCTCCAGCGCCGCGGCTGCCGTGTCGTCGGAGTCCGGGAGCTCCAGCAGGTCCTGCTCCAGGAGCGAGGTGCGCGGACGCCGCTGCTGTTTGCGCAGATGGTCCAGGGCCCGGTGCCGGGCTATCGTCGCCGTCCAGCCGCGGAACCCCGCCCCGTCCCCGCGGAAGCGGCCCAGATCGCGGGCGATCTCCAGCCACGCCTCGGACGCCACGTCCTCGGCGTCCTCCCCGACCAGTCCCCGCAGGAAGCCGAGGAGCCTGGGCTGGACCATCCGGTACGCCTGCGCGAACGCATCCTCGTCACCCTGCTGGGCCCGCTCGACGGCAACGCCGAGTTCCCGGTCGTAGGTGCGCACACTTCCCTCTTCGTAGCGACAACGGCGCCGGACACCGTGTCCGCGGCTCACAGCCGCCCGCAAAGTCATGTCACGGAGAACTCAGCACGGCACCTTCCGGCCGGTCCGGCCGTGCAACAGCAGGTAGAACTGCTGTACGGACTCCTCCGAGCCCGCCTCGAACCGGTTCACCACCTTACCCAGCGGATTCCAGGCCCGGCCGTCCGGCATCCGGATCCCGACCGGCTGACCGAAGAACTCCCGCTGCACGGCGTCGAAGTCCACCCACTGCCCGCCCGCCCGGCGCACGATCACCTCACCGGAATACGCCCCGAGTCCGCTCAGAACCGCCTCGACCTGCGCCTGCTCCGGCTGGTTGCGGCGGAGCCCGTCGACCACGAAGTCGACGATGCGCAGGCTGGCGACGGAGTAGTCGAGCGGCAGCCGGTTCCGCTCGGTCAGCTGCGCGACGAAACGGGCGACGTAGGCGCGCATGTCCCGCGCGCCGGGCAGTGTGCCGAAGTCCCTGTCCATGCCTGACCAAGCGGCGTCGGTGCCGGGACCATCACGGCGATCCGGAGTGTGGGTTCTCACAGCACGAATTTCCGCCGACCGTACAACCCTTGGCCGCCTTCAGGCGTCTCCGGCCTCGGTGTGCATCGGGTTACAGGACTTCACCTATGACGGACATTACGGATACAGACCGAGCCCGGTCGTCACGCGAGTCGGGGCAGGCGGTCACGAAGGCGTTCTGATACTGAGGCAGTTGGGGCATACCGACCCATCAGTGCAAAACCATACGGAACGGATATCTGGCAGCCGTCGACGGCCGCGGGCCGTCGTGAGCCGGCCCAGGTACCACCGCTGAGCCGCCCGGCGCCCTACGGCTACGGCTACGGCTACGGCTACGCACCTGACCGGACCGCGGACCGGTTCGGTCGCCGTGAACCCGATCGGCCGGGGGGGGGGGGGGGGGGGGGGGGGGGGGGGGAGGGGGGGGGGGGGGGGGGGGGGGGGGGGGGTCTTTCTGCGTCTGTCAGTTCCGCTCTCC
>NZ_JBWKDT010000002.1:297018-336816 GCF_056435785.1 Streptomyces sp. NPDC043870 | reverse complement strand
AGCACCCCGGCACCCCACCCTCCCCCCCCCGCCCCCCCCCTCTCCCCCCCCCCCCCCCCCCCCCCCCCCCCCCCCCCCCCCCCCCCCCCCCCCCCCCCCCCCCCCGGCCGTCGGTACCGCGCTGCGCGATGTCAGCTGCTGTAGACACCGGCCTCGTTCAGGGAGTAGCCCCACTTGGTGCCGCGCTCCAGCCCGTGGACGCGTACGTAGCGGGCCGAAGTCGCGGCGAACTGCGCCGTGTCCAGGCCGCCGTCACCGCTGGTCGTGGACCAGACGGTCCGCCAGGTCGTGCCGTCGGTGGAGACCTCGACGCGATACGACTTCCCGTAGGCGCGTTCCCAGTCGAGGACGACCCGCTTGACCGTCCTGGGCGCGCCGAGGTCGATCTGGTGCCACTGGTCGTCGCTCCAGTCGCTCGCCCAGCGGGTGTCGGTCCTGCCGTCCACGGCCCTGCCGGGCGCGTAACTGGTGAACGGGTTCCACTCCGACGAGCTGGCCGAGGTGGAGGCCCCCGCGGCGAGGTTCACCCCGGCCTTGTGGTTCTCGGACCCCTTCATGGTGGTGAGGTAGGACTCGGCACCCCGGAACAGGTCGTCCACGACGTCCTTGCCGCCGGCGACGCGTATGTCCTCCAGCCAGTCCGGTACGAGGCCGTAGTGCGCGGCTCCGTCGGTGTTGATGTCCCAGGTGCGCTGTCCGGTGGTCTGCCGGTCGATGACGGCGCTGCCGTCGGCGCTGCGGAAGGGGTAGCGCACGGGGTTCGGGGTGTCCGCGCCGCGGGGGCCCGGCCAGCCGCCGACGCCGTTCATGTCGGTGCCGTAGCCGTACCCGACGCCGTACTTGTCGCGCAGCGCCTCCGTGCGCTTCGCCTCCCCGATGAACCCTTCGGAGCCGTGCATGTACTGGGCGATGAAGCCGCCGAGAGCGTAGACCCGCTCGGTCCAGTTGAGGTCCATCCAGCTGTGCGAGGAGATCACACCGGGGTACGACTCCGACTCGAGGATGTCGAGGGCGCGGCCCGTGGCCTTGACGCTCATGTGGTCGATCTCCAGCATCATCCCGCGTTTCATCATGCCGCGTACCGCGTACTCGCCGAGCCCGGTCAGACCGCGGGTGTTGCACTGCGCGTCCGCGGCGTACGACGGGACCGTCACACCCGCCGGAAGTTTCTTCTCCGCCTCGGGCGCCGATGCCTGGCCGATGGGGTTGTCGTGCTGGGGGCCGGTGCACTTCTCGGTCTTCCAGAAGGTGCCGGTCGACAGGAACTGGCCGACGTTGATCGCCGTGCCGAGGGTGCCCGAGTCGAAGCGGACGCCGCACAGGGCGTTGTCGAACTTGTGGCACAGGAACATGCTGCGTACGCCGAGGCCGTACAGCTCGTCCAGACCGCGGTCGATGTCGTCCTTGCCGCACTGGGCGACGTCCAGGATCTGCTTGCAGCCGAACGGCTCGGAGGTCTCGACGCCCAGGACGACGGCCAGCTTGCCCTGCTCGATGACCTCGCGGGCCTGCGCGCTGTCGAGGACGATCCGGAACCAGCCCTTGCCCGGGCCGCCGTACATCTTGTCGATGTAGTCCTGCATCTCGTACGTCTTCTGCGCCTGGAGGCGGATGGACGTCATCTCGTCGCAGCTGCGGTCCTTGAAGAAGTAGACCGAGCAGATCACACCGTTGGTGACGAGGTCGTTGACGAGCACTCGCTGACCGCCGCGCCAGGCCCGCTCGACCCAGGCGTAGTAGTTCTGCTGGTGCGTCAGCGAGTCATGGGCCGGCCAGTCCTTGAACGTCGGCCATCCGTTGGGGTCGTGCTTGCCGTCGCCGCCCTTGGTGATGAAGTCGAAGATCGCGAGCGAACCGTCGGGGTAGTGCTCGGGACAGTCCTTGAGCGCGTCGGCGACGCCCTGTTCGGAGAACGTCTTGCCGCAGATGAGCCGGCCGCCGAAGGCCTCGTTGGACATCAGGTGGTCGTGCGCGTCGACGAAGCCCCGGACCCGTCCCTGGGAGTCGGTTCCCTTGAAGGGCTCACCCGTGACATTGATCTGGGAGTCGGGCGACGGCCGCGCGGCCGGGTTCCACCAGTCGGCGCCGGCCTCGGCCTCGGCCCCGGCCACGGCCGAGGAACTGGGGCCCGTGCCGAGGACCAGGGCAACCGCGGTGAGGAACAGCATCAGGACGGCGAGAGGCCGTTTACGTGTGCGGTGCGAGCGTCGATTCGTGGTCATCACTCGTGCCTTCGGTGTCGTCGCTCAGAACATCGGTGAGCGGGTGGGGGGTTGGAGGAGCCAAGGCGTATCGGATCGGGTCACGGCCATCGGTGGATTGTCATGACTGCGTAAGCAGTGCGACGAGAAAAGCGGCTGTGAGAAAAAGAGTCAATAGTCCGGGAGGGGGACCTGACGGACCAGCCGGTTCCCACGACTCGGTGGCCGGAAAGCTCCCGGGCTCCCGGACGCCCCGGTTCCGTCACAGCGGGACCGCCTGGGCTGTCAGTGCCCGCCAGTACGGTCACCTCATGACACACGAGTTCGACCTGGTCCGGTCGCTGGCAGCGGGCGTCGAGAGCCGGCAGGGTGCCTGGCAGTTCATCCGCGACTTCACCGCGCACTGGACGGACGGCGCGCTCGACGACGCCGACGGATGCCCCGAGACGGACCTCGCCGCAGCCGAGGAGCGGCTGGGGCTGCGGCTCCCGGCCGCCCTGCGCGAGGCGTACGCCCTCCTCGGCAACCGCGCGGACCTGACCAGCAACCACGACGAACTTCGCGCTCCGGCCGAGCTGTACGTCGACGAGAGCGGCGAGGCGCTCGTCTTCCGCGACGAGAACCAGGGCGCCGCCCGCTGGGGCATCCTGCTCACCGGCCTCGACCGGGACGACCCCGCCGTCGTCGTACGTCCTGACCTGGCGGACAAGAGCGCCGAGACGTGGGAGCCCTGGCTGGACCGCGTCTCGCTGACTTTCGTCGAGATCGTCCTCTCGGAGTCGCTGCACGAGCCCTACGAGCTCGTCGACTTCCTTGACGGTCTGGAGGAGGGGGACCTGGAGGAGCTGGAACAACACGGCGTCCGGCTGCCGTTGCCCGACTACCCGCCGGGCGAGTCCGGGGCTACGCGCTGGTTCCTGCGCGACGACGTGCTGCTGCGCGACGACGCCGGAGCGTGGCTGATGGTCAGGGGACGTACGGAACAGGCACTGGACCGCGTCCGCGACCGGATCGACGGATACTGGCTCAACGGCTGAGGCCCAACGGCTGATACAGGGGCATGCGCACGCCCGCTGAACCGGCCGGCGCCGAACGGCCGGTCAGTCGGAGACCGCCCCGTACCACCGCCACGACTCCAGCCGTCCCCGGTCCGGCAGTTCGCCGCGGCCGGTGGCCCACAGCAAAGTGGCCCAGCGGTCGGCGCCGGTCGGCGCATCAGGGAAGAGACGGGCGAGGACTCGGTCGCAGAGGCCGGCCGGCGGGGTCCAGGAGACGCCGAGCCCCTCGGCGATGTCGTGGGTGTGCACGAGGGTCTCCACCACGCCCATGGCGGCGAAGCCCTCTGGGTCCGACACCCCGAAGCCGTGGTACGAGCGCACGTCGGCCGGCGCCGTCCGGACCATCGCGGTGAGCATCGCGCCGCACGCCTCCAGTACCGTCAGCAGCCCGGCAGGCCCGGCAGCCCGGTCCGCGAAGGTCACGTTCGTGGGCCCGCCCTCCCGTCGCGCGAACCAGTGGAAGGGGATCTCCTTGTCCAGCGGGGGCGCGTCCGGGCCGATCTGGGCGGCGTACGCGAAGAGGTCGTCGGCGAGGTGCTCGACGGTCTCCCAGCAGGTCCACTCCAAGGTCCCGGCCTTGGCGTCCCAATCGCCGCCCAGGCGGCTCCGCAGGGTCGTGAGCGCGAGCCGCACAGCATGCTGGACGTCGTCGGCGGTGACGGGGCTTCTCGCTGTTCCGTGATCGTCGGCCATGGCGGGACCGTACCAGCGGCATGTGACAGGCCGTCGACTCCCCCGACTCCACTGATTCACCGGACGTCCCCTTATCGCGCGATGGCGTCGGTGGCGGCACACACGGCAACGCCGGTGAGCAGAAACGCCGTTGCGGCGCTCAGGAGCGCGACCTCGTAGTAGGTGCCGCTCGCCCATGAACCGGCCACGTACGCCGCGGCCGTCCCGGCGACCACGGCGGAGCCGAGCTGAGCGCCCAGGAGCGACCGGGACCCGGAGCCGCCCTGCCGGAGCGCGTACGCCACTGCCACGAGCAGGGTCAGGAGTCCGGCGGCCGCCGCCAGCGCAGGCGTGCCGAAGGTCACCCCGTACCGCACGGCGAGTGCGGGCACGAAGAACAGGACCAGCCAGCGGCGCAGGGCCTCGCTGATCACTGCCACCGCGCCGCCCGGGACCGGCCGACCGTGGACCTTTCCGGCGGCCCTGCGCGCGAGGAACAGGACGAGCAGAGAGGCCGCGGCGTACGGCCAAGTCCGCTCCGCTTTACCGAGGTTGTAGAGGAGGGCGGTGTCGTACACCATCAGCACCAGTGCCCCCAGCGCGGCGAGCGACACGAAGAAGAGCAGGAGGCCGCCCGCGCCGAGCGGCCCTCCATCCGCCTCGCCCTCGTCGTCGTCCTCGTCGTCGTCCTCATGCTCGTCCTGGCGCGCGGCGAGCCACCTGATGAACACCGGTGTCACCACAGCCGCCACCAGCCGGACGGCAATGTCATCAACCGTGTACGGATTGCGCAGATCCCACTCGACGAGACAGAACACGGTGGTGTACGACCCCGACGCGGCCCAGAGCAGCGCCGAACCGGCCACCCTCGGGTACAGGGAGCGGTCCAGCCAGCGCAGCACAACCATGAAGGCCAGCAGCACGAAGGGGAGTTCGAGGAAGGCCTGCACCCGCAGCACGGAGGGCGCGAGGAGTTCCGGTGCGGGGAAGTGCGCGACCGCCCATCCCAGCGGACCGCTGTCGGTGGCGGCCAGGGCGAACCAACCCTCCGGGAGATACCTGGCGATGAAGGACGCGTCGCCGCCGTGCACGCGCGCGACGTAGACGGTGAACAGCACCTGATTCAGACAGACCAGTGCCACCACCACGCCCAGCGCGCCCCCGGGACCGATTCTGCGCCCGCCGGCCGCAGGGCCCGCCGGCATCCCCGGCATCGCCGGCACCCGGCGTTCCACCACCAGGGCGACGAGGACCGAAAGCACGACGACCACATCGACCGCGTCGCCCCATCGGCTCACCCGCACGCCCCCGTCCGTTTCCCTGTCCGCTGTCCTCTGCCCGCTGCCCGCTCTCTCCGCAAACGGCCTCGCACGCATCGTTCCCGGCCGGGCTCCGGGACCGCCCGCAGAGGGTCCTTGCCGAGCGGATTCCGGCCCCCTCGCAGCTTTCGGGCGATCATCGGCAGGGCTGCGGCCCGTCCCGGCGCTTTGCGGGTGCTCGATCCATATGCTCGCGCCTCATGAGAAACCGCCCCACGAGGCGCTCCCGCACCGCCCTGGTCGTCGCCGCGGCCATGTCCATCGGGTTCTGCCTCACCGGACCGGCGGGCTACGAACCCGCAGGCTCCGAACCCACAGGCGGCTCCGAACCCACAGCCTCCGAACCCGTTGCGACGGGCGGCGGCATCCACACCGTCCCCGTGCCCGCAGGTGACGACCCGGCGCTCAGGGCGCTCCCCGCCCGGACCACAGGACCGTTCAGCATGGTCGGCCTCACCTGGGACGACCCGTACGCGGAGCTCGGCGGCACGGCCGAGGTCCGTACCCGCGACAGCCGTACCGGCACCTGGTCGCCGTGGCGCGTGCTCGACACCGATGCACGTACGCCCGAGTCCGGGCCCGAGTCCGAGTCCGGGCCCGAGTCCGGGCCCGAGCACGGCGCGGCCGGGCCGCGGGCCGGGACCAAGCCGCTGCGCGCCGGGACCCAGCCGCTGTGGACCGGACCCTCCGACGGGGTGGAGCTGCGCGCCAGGGGCGAAGCGCTGCCACAGGGGCTGCGGCTCGAACTGGTCGACCCGCAGGGCGGAACAGTACGGCCCGCGTCCCCGCGCGCCGAAGTGCCCGACGGAGCGCCGGCCATCACCTCGCGCTCGGAGTGGGGCGCGGACGAGTCCTACGTCGGGAGGGAGCCCACGTACAACAACAGCACAGAGGCGATCTTCGTCCATCACACCGGCGGGTCGAACACCTACGACTGCGCCGACTCGGCCTCGGTCGTGCGAAGCATCTTCACGTACCACGTGGAGAGCCAGGGCTGGAGCGACATCGGCTACAACTTCCTGGTCGACAAGTGCGGCACGGTCTTCGAGGGCCGCGCGGGCGGCATCGACCAGCCCGTCCAGGGCGCGCACACGTACGGCTTCAACGTCGACACGAGCAGCATCGCGCTCATCGGCGACTACACCGAAGCGACCACCAGCCCCGAGGTCCGCGAGGCGGTCGCCGGGCTGGCGGCCTGGAAGCTGGGCCTGTACGGGGTCGACGCGACCGGGACGGCCACGCTCACCGCGGCCGACGACAACGGGTGGTTCGAGGAGGGGGAGACGGTCACCTTCAGCCGGCTGTCCGGGCACCGGGACGCCTACGACACCGACTGCCCCGGCGACAACCTGTACGCCGATCTGCCCGCCATCCGCATGCTCGCAACCGCCACGCAGAACGGTGTCGTGCCCGAGGACGCCGAGGACGCGGACGCCGCCGTCGGCGACTTCGACGCGGACGGCGACGAGGACGCAGCCGTCACCTACCGTACGGCGGACGGCGCCATGCCCCTCGCCGTGCTGAACGGTTCGCCGCAGGGCCTGCGCACCGGCCCACCGGCCGTGCTGATGGGCGCCGGCGGGCGCGCCCTCGCCCCGGGGGATCTGAACGGCGACGGATACACGGACCTCGCCGTCGCGACCGGGCGCGGGATCGTCACGTTCCACGGCTCGCCCACCGGCCTGACCACGACTGGCGCGCCGACCGCCCTCCCGGGCCGGGCCTTCGGCTCACTGACGGCCCGCGACGCGAACGGGGACGGATACGCGGACCTCCTCGTGGGCACCGAGGTGGTGGCGGAGGGCGGACCGCAGGGGATCGCGCCCGCCACGTAGGTCCTGGCGTGCTGTCAGCTCCGGGCCCTCGCCCGGCGGGACAGGGCCGCCCGCAGCACGCGCCGGCCCTCCGTCGAGACGTCCAGGGCCCGGCGCAGCCCGACGCCGCCCGGGGCACCGGCGAGGAGTTCCAGGATCTGGATCTGGCGGCGTTGTTCCCCGGTGACGAGCGGGCCTTCGGTCCCGCCGGACGGGTCGAGCGTCTGGTGGAGTTCGAGCGCCAGGGCGGAGCAGGCCGTCGCCCACTCGGCGAGCGGGCCCGCGGCCCACTCGGAGGGCGCGGCGCCGATCATCTTCCGCACCGGAGCCGCCGCATCGTCGGCGTCGGTGGTGTCGTCCAGGGCGGCTCTCGCCGTGGCCAGGCGCCCGGCCCAGCCGTCCTCGCCCGCGGCGATACCCGCCCAGAGCGGGCGCAGCACATCGGTCTCGTCGACCAGCAGGGGCAGGCAGCGGTCGAGACAGGCGAGACCGCTCGCAGCCAGACTCCGCTCATCCGCCTCAGCGATCAGTTGGACCAGGCTCATCGACGCCTCCCGACAGTGCGGACGCTGTACGTCCCTTACTGCGTCGGTTGGCTCAAAAGCGTCACCGGACTACTCCGAGTGCGCCGGACTCATCCGAAATGCCCGGCACCCGGCCCAGGGTCCGCCGGACAAATCCGGCCACGTTCCCCTGGGCCAAGCGGGCTACCCGTACGCCCCGGGCCGGCTTCCCCGTACGCCCCTGGCCGGCTCAGACCTGGGCCGGTGTCAGCCCGGCGGTGGCCCTGGTGTGCTGCATCCGCGTCAGCTTCCGGACGACGGGTATCGCCAGCACCGCCGCCACCAGATCGGTCACGTTCCTGAACATCAGCTTCCCCGCGGCATCGCGGAGCGCCTCGGCGTCCTCGGCCTTGTCGTAAGCCCTGCTCGCGACCCGGTCGGCGCACAGCGAGACGAACCAGACCGCCCACCAGGCATTGAGGAGCGCGCGCGACGCCGGCCGCCCGTGCTCGGCCGGGTAGGGCTCGCTCGCGGTCCAGATGTCACCGGCGATCTGGCGCGGGATCAAGAGGTTGGCGATCGGGATGAACCAGGAGCCGATCGCCCAGCCGGGACCGCGGCGGTGCGCGTCGGGCCGGAACACCCCGGCGTTCTGGCGCACCCGGTAGAACCAGATGATGAAGACGACGGCTGTGGCGACCAGTGCGAGCGTGTAGAAGACGCTGGACCCGACCATCAGCAGATCGGCCCGGTCCAGGTCGTCGTCCGAGTAGGAGCCGGTGTTCCCGTCCGCCACGTCCACCATCAGGGCGCGCAGATTCACCGCGGCGGAGAGCGAGACCAGATCGGCCAGGATCACCGCGCCGAGCAGCGCGACCACGGCGTACGAGAGGCCGACGGGCGAGCGCAGCACGGGCAACGGCCCGGACAGCGACACGGCCGGTGCGGCCGGCGGCGGTTCGGTGTTGCCCGCCGCCACGGCACAACCGTCGCAGAGGCCCTCACCTGTGGTGGCCTGATGGATCCGGCAACGCGAGCAGAGCATGTAGAACCCCCGAAGCAGAACGAGTCGCACCCTCTCCCCGGGGCGCGCCGATGGGGCAGCAGTGAGGCCCGGCCGGCACCGAGCCGTACGAGACGGGCCGGTGCCGGCCGGGCGAAGCAGCCCGCGCGGACCTATGTGGCACGGCCGCGCTCCGTCCACCGGAACCCGCGCCTCGGCCGAGTGCGGGCGGGCTCAGCCGAGCTTGTGCGCACTCGGCAGAGCGCGGGCGGGCTCAGCCCACCTTGTTCGCCAATGCGTTGAACTCCGCCCACGAGAGTGACGGCTGCCCCGGCGTCCACAGCTTCTGGGACACCGCCCGCAGGGGCATGCGGATGCCCGCCGCCACCTGGTCCTGGGTCTGGGCCCGGGAGAGGTCGCTCCAGACGGCGAGGCGACCGCCGAGGATCTGACCGGAGTAGCGCTCCGGGACGGGGGTCGTGCCGCGCAGGACGAGCGGGGTCCACTGCTCGTAGATACGGCGGCCCGTGGGGTAGGTGAACTGGTTGGGCTCGCCGAGCACGTAATAGAGGTACTCGTCGTTGAGGTTGACCACCGGGCGACCCTCCGCCAGATACTCCTGCGGCGGCCGCGCCCCGATCTCCTTGCCGGTCCAGTACTCGACCTCGATGCCCTTGTCCGCGGAGTTCACGCCATCGGAGAAGAAGCCGTCGTTCCATGCCTTGGGCTGCTTCTGCGCGGCGCGCACCACCGCGGCGCGGTCGTTGAGCCAGCCGGTCGCGAGGTCCTGGACACCGGCGTTCGGGCCGTACTTCTGCACGGCCGCCTGGGCGAGCTGGGGGTAGGAGGCCGCCGGGTTCCGCACGGTCAGCGCCTGGTACTCGTCGGCGCCGACATGGAACCAGGCTCCCCGGAAGAGAGCCGAGTACTCGCGCAGCAGATCGTCGACGATCTTCGCGGACTCGGGCTTGGAGATGTCGATGGCGCCCTGCCGGGGCACGCCGTTGACGTTGCGCAGCTGGAGCTGCGGGTGGGCCTTCATGACGGCGCCGAGGTGGCCCGGCGAGTCGATCTCGGGCACGACGGTGATGTGGAGGCTCTGCGCGAGGGCGATGATCCTGCGCACCTCGGCCTTGCTGAGGTGCTGGGCGGAGACCACCTCGGGATGGGAGTCGGAGGCGATCCGGAAGCCCTGGTCGTCGGAGAAGTGCAGCCCGAGCTGGTTGAGCTTGAGGTCGGCCATCTCACGCAGCCGGGCCTCGATCCAGCCCGAGGTGTAGTGCTTGCGCGCGATGTCGACGTTCAGCCCGCGCTGGGGCCGGTCGGGCCGGTCGCGCACGACGCCTTCGGGCATCGTGCCGCCGGAGCGGAGGGCCTGCTTCAGGGTGCGGGTGCCGTAGAAGACGCCGGCCTCGTCCGGGCCGGTGATCCTTACACGGTTGTCGCGGGTGGTGAGGGTGTACGACTCGGGCGCGCCCTGCCCCGCCGTGCCGAGCGACAGTTCGACGTCGCCGGCGTTGACCGGGCCGCTGTTGCGGAATCCGGTCTTCAGCTCCTGGGAGAGCAGCCGGCCCTCGTCGGCGAGCGCCTCGCTGCCCTTGGCGACGACGACCGCGCTGCCCGGCCCCGGCCGCCAGCCCGGCCCGCGCGCGGGCTCGTGGTCCCGTACGGACGGAATGGTGCGGGGCGCCGTGGAGAGCGGATACGTCTTCGTGGGTGAGGGTGCCGGCGTGGGCGACGTGGCCGCCGGTGCGGGCGTCGGCGCCTGTGCGCCACCGGGCTCGGCGCCCGCGGAACCGCCGTTCGAGCAGGACACCACCGCCGACAGGGCCGCGGCCGCAACGACGGCCGAGCCCACGCGCCGTGCGCCCAGGGTTTGCCACTTCACCGAATCAGCCTCTCTTCCAGCTGAAGTATGACGAACGAAGGTGAATCGGGTAATTTCAGTCAGGCCTGTCTACCATGCGTGCCGAACCTCTCCCGTCCGGGTGAAATTCCCGTATCCGTCGGACAGCTCGCGCCGCGCATCGATAGCGTTGCAGCTCAACCACCCCGTCGCCCCCAGTCGCCCCGGAGCCCACGCTGCCCAGCGAACCGCCCACCGGCCTCCCGCAGCGACCGCCGACACTCCGCCCCGCCGTGCACATCCCGGCTCCCGCCGGGCCCGCCGACCCGGCCGCCCCCCGATCCGCGCGGCCGCGCACGCCCGGTCTGGAGCGCTTCAACACCGTCCCGGCCGCCGCCGCCACAGCCGCCCTGCTCACCTGCTGCGGCAGCCGCCGCTGGGCGCAGCGGATCGTCACCCACCGGCCCTACCCCGATCTGGCCGCCCTGCTCGCCGCCGCCGACGAGGCCAGCTACGACCTCTCCGCGGCCGATCTGGACGAAGCCCTCGCCGACGAATCCTCCTCCGGACTGCACCCCACCGCGCCGCCGGCCGCACACACCGCGCTGCGCGCCGCCCACGCCGCGTACGAGGCGAGCTTCGGCCACGCCTTCGTGATCTGCCTGGACGGCGTACGGGCCGACGAGCAGCCCGACCAGATGCTGGCCGGGATCCGCTCCCGGCTCGGCAACGACCCGGACGAGGAGCGGGCGATCGCCGCCGACCAGCTGCGTCGCCTCGCCCGTGCCCGATTGGCACATGTAGTGGCCAACCATCCGGAACCGAGTAGTTTCGGACCGGCCGGACGGCCGCACCGATAGCCCGTCCGTGCCTGTTTGATTGCCGGTTTGATCACACCAGTGGCCCCCGCGCGAGGGAACCGACATCTCGTCGCTACGATGGCCGGGGCCGGTGGACCGTACCCGGCCGGGCCAGACCGACAGAGCTGTCACTTTTGGTAGAAGACTGGCGGCCGGCTCCAATCCCCGCTCCCGGAGGGTTTTTCCGTGCCGGCTGGAACGCTGTACCGCGGCCGGGAAGGTATGTGGTCCTGGGTGGCTCATCGAGTCACCGGCGTCCTCATCTTCTTCTTCCTGTTCGTACACGTGCTGGACACCGCTCTCGTCCGTGTCTCCCCCGAGGCCTATGACGATGTCGTCGCCACGTACAAGACGCCGATCGTCGCGCTGCTGGAGTACGGCCTCGTGGCCGCCATTCTCTTCCACGCGCTGAACGGCCTTCGCGTCATCGCCGTGGACTTCTGGTCCAAGGGCCCGCGCTACCAGAAGCAGATGCTCTGGACCGTGATGGGCATCTGGGTCGTACTGATGGCGGGCGCCCTTTACCCGGTGCTCGGCCACGCCGCACGCGAGTGGTTCGGGAGCTGAGGACCGACATGTCTACTGAGACACCTTCCGCGATCGGCGCCGTCGAGGGCACAGGCCTGTACGACGTCGACAACCCCGCCCCGGTCATCGAGGCCCCGCGCAAGCGCACCGGCAAGACCCCGAAGTCGACCCGTGGCAACTTCGAGATGGCCGCGTGGCTCTTCATGCGCCTGTCCGGTGTCGTGCTGGTCGTCCTGGTCATCGGCCACCTGCTGATCCAGCTGGTGCTGGACGGCGGCGTGTCCAAGATCGGCTTCGCGTTCGTCGCGGGCCGCTGGGCCAACCCGTTCTGGCAGGTCTGGGACCTGCTGATGCTGTGGCTGGCGATGCTGCACGGCGCGAACGGTCTGCGTACGGTCATCAACGACTACGCGGAGCGGCCGAACACGCGCCTGTGGCTCAAGGGCCTGCTGTACACCGCCACGGTGTTCACCATCCTTCTGGGCACGCTGGTGATCTTCACCTTCGACCCGAACATCCGCTAGGCACGGGGCTGAGGTTCCACTCATGCAGATTCACAAGTACGACACCGTCATCGTCGGCGCGGGCGGCGCCGGCATGCGCGCCGCCATCGAGGCGACGAAGCGCAGCCGCACCGCCGTGCTGACGAAGCTCTACCCCACCCGCTCCCACACGGGCGCCGCGCAGGGCGGCATGGCCGCCGCGCTGGCCAACGTGGAGGAGGACAACTGGGAGTGGCACACCTTCGACACCGTCAAGGGCGGTGACTACCTGGTCGACCAGGACGCCGCCGAGATCCTGGCGAAGGAGGCCATCGACGCCGTCCTCGACCTGGAGAAGATGGGCCTGCCGTTCAACCGGACCCCGGACGGCACCATCGACCAGCGCCGCTTCGGCGGCCACAGCCGCAACCACGGCGAGGCACCGGTCCGCCGGTCCTGCTACGCCGCGGACCGCACCGGCCACATGATCCTCCAGACGCTGTACCAGAACTGCGTCAAGGAGGGCGTGGAGTTCTTCAACGAGTTCTACGTCCTCGACCAGCTGATCACCGAGGTCGACGGCGTCAAGAAGTCGGCGGGTGTGGTCGCGTACGAGCTGGCCACCGGCGAGATCCACGTCTTCCAGGCGAAGGCGGTCATCTACGCCTCCGGCGGCACCGGCAAGTTCTTCAAGGTGACGTCGAACGCGCACACCCTGACCGGTGACGGCCAGGCCGCCTGCTACCGGCGCGGTCTGCCACTGGAGGACATGGAGTTCTTCCAGTTCCACCCGACGGGCATCTGGCGCATGGGCATCCTGCTGACGGAGGGCGCCCGCGGTGAGGGCGGCATCCTCCGCAACAAGGACGGCGAGCGCTTCATGGAGAAGTACGCGCCCGTCATGAAGGACCTCGCCTCGCGTGACGTCGTCTCGCGCTCCATCTACACGGAGATCCGCGAGGGCCGCGGCTGCGGTCCCGAGGGCGACCACGTCTTCCTGGACCTGACCCACCTGCCGCCGGAGCAGCTGGACGCCAAGCTCCCGGACATCACCGAGTTCGCGCGTACGTACCTCGGCATCGAGCCCTACACGGACCCGATCCCGATCCAGCCGACCGCGCACTACGCGATGGGCGGCATCCCCACGAACGTCGAGGGTGAGGTCCTGGCGGACAACACCACCGTCGTTCCGGGTCTGTACGCCGCCGGTGAGGTCGCGTGCGTGTCGGTGCACGGCGCCAACCGCCTGGGCACCAACTCGCTGCTCGACATCAACGTCTTCGGCCGCCGCGCCGGTATCGCCGCCGCCGAGTACTCGGCGAAGGCCGACTACGTCGAGCTGCCCGAGAACCCGGCCTCCCTCGTGCAGGAGCAGGTCGAGCGCCTGCGCAACTCCACCGGCACGGAGCGGGTCGCCGTGCTCCGCAAGGAGCTGCAGGAGACGATGGACGCGAACGTGATGGTGTTCCGTACGGAGCAGACCATCAAGACGGCGGTCGAGAAGATCGCCGAGCTGCGCGAGCGCTACCGGAACGTGTCCATCCAGGACAAGGGCAAGCGGTTCAACACGGACCTGCTGGAGGCCATCGAGCTGGGCAACCTGCTCGACCTGGCCGAGGTCATGGCCGTCTCGGCGCTGGCCCGCAAGGAGTCCCGCGGCGGTCACTACCGCGAGGACTTCCCGAACCGCGACGACGTCAACTTCATGCGCCACACCATGGCGTACCGCGAGGTCGGCGCCGACGGCTCCGAGACCGTGCGTCTCGACTACAAGCCCGTCGTCCAGACCCGCTACCAGCCGATGGAGCGTAAGTACTGATGGCAACCCCCGTACTGGACAAGACCGAGGCGGAGGCTGCCGCCTCCCCGTACATCACGGTCACCTTCCGGATCCGCCGCTTCAACCCCGAGGTCTCGGACGAGGCCCAGTGGCAGGACTTCCAGATCGAGATCGACCCGAAGGAGCGTGTGCTCGACGGTCTCCACAAGATCAAGTGGGACGTCGACGGCACGCTGACCTTCCGGCGCTCCTGCGCGCACGGCATCTGCGGCTCCGACGCGATGCGGATCAACGGCAAGAACAGGCTCGCCTGCAAGACGCTGATCAAGGACATCAACCCGGAGAAGCCCATCACAATCGAGGCCATCAAGGGCCTCACGGTCCTCAAGGACCTGGTCGTGGACATGGAGCCGTTCTTCCAGGCGTACCGGGACGTCATGCCGTTCCTGGTCACCACCGGCAACGAGCCGACGCGCGAGCGGCGGCAGTCGGCGGAGGACCGCGAGCGGTTCGACGACACCACCAAGTGCATCCTGTGCGCCGCGTGCACGTCGTCCTGCCCGGTGTTCTGGAACGACGGGCAGTACTTCGGCCCCGCGGCGATCGTCAACGCGCACCGCTTCATCTTCGACTCGCGTGACGAGGCCGGCGAGCAGCGGCTGGAGATCCTCAACGACAAGGACGGCGTGTGGCGTTGCCGCACGACGTTCAACTGCACGGACGCCTGCCCGCGTGGCATCGAGGTCACGAAGGCGATCCAGGAAGTCAAGCGGGCGCTGATCACGCGCCGCTTCTGATCGAAGGGTCAGACATCACGTCAGGGGCCCGTTTCTGTACGCTCGGCGTACAGGAACGGGCCTTTGTCGTGTGGTGTTCCGATCGAGAGCGGGGATAGATGAGCGAGCCGAACCCGAACCCCTATATGGACAGCGGTGACTACCAGTGGGGACCGACGCAGCCGCCGGGCGGCCCGGGCTACGGCTATCCGCAGGCACCGCTCGTACCGGTGGGCGGGACGGCGGCGCCGCTGATGTCGATCGGTGACATCACCGTCCTCCAGGATTCGATCGTGACTCCGGCCGGCACGCTGCCGCTCAAGGGCGCGGTGTGGTCCGTCACGGACATGTCCCGCACCGAGGAGAAGATCCCGACGGTCGGGATCGTGCTCGCGGTCGTCTTCGCGGTCTTCTGCCTGCTGGGCCTGTTCTTCCTCCTGATGAAGGAGAAGACGACCACGGGCTATGTCCAGGTGACGGTCACCAGCGGTGGCCGCTTCCATTCGACGATGATCCCGGCGACCGGCCCCGAAACCTTGCACTGGGTCATGGGGCAGATCAACTACGCGCGGACGCTGAGCATCTAGCTGCCGGGGCGGCCCGGGGGACAGCCTGCGGGGCGGCGAGCGCGGCTTCGATCTGATTGAGCGTCACCCTGTGCCGCACCCGCCCGGCCAGCCGCTCCAGCTCGCCACGCCCGGCGTCTTCCCGCAGGCGGGCGAGCGCCCGTATGCCCGCTCCCGCTACCACGGTCTTGACCGGAGGCCGCTCCACCAGGGCGCCGAGCACCCGGACGGTCTCCGGATGCGGCGGCAACAGCGAGAGCAGCCAGGCCAGTCCGCGTACGGCCGTGATGTTGTACGGGTCGTAGCCTCCGTCTCGACCGGATCCGCCGTCAACCGCCAGTGCGAGCCAGGGCGTGGCGGTACGACGGACGGCATCGGCGTCCATGCCGTCGGTCAGCCGCGCCGCCTCCCGGTCCCAGCGTCGGGTGGGGGTTCCGGTCGCCGCACGCAGATGCGCGATCACAAGCCGCCACCGCGGGCCCAGTTCGGGCAGCTGGGCGAGGACGCGGTCGGCCCACGGCTCCTCCGGGTTGAGCACCGGGTCCGGAAGCCGGTCGAGCAGCGCGGCCGCCGAGTCGAGCCCGAGCAGGGCGGATCTGCGGAGAAACCCGA
Source organism: Streptomyces sp. NPDC043870 (assembly GCF_056435785.1). NCBI lineage: Bacteria > Bacillati > Actinomycetota > Actinomycetes > Kitasatosporales > Streptomycetaceae > Streptomyces > Streptomyces sp. NPDC043870. The sequence continues at coordinate 320,796 of NZ_JBWKDT010000002.1, read as the reverse complement.
CCACTTCCGCGGACAACGCGCGCCCGGCGGACAGCAACGCCCTTGCCAAATGGGCCACTTCGTCGGAGACACCGGTGGCGTAGTACCTGCCGGCCCGGTGCTCCAGCACCGAGGTCCAGGCGCCGCACCAGGCGTCCTGGGCGAATCCGTCCGCGACCAGGGCGAGCAGCACCAGGGCCCGCTCCCGCTCGTCCGGGACGGCATCCGCGGCGTGGTGACGGGCGATGAAGATCTCGGCCAGCGCCTGCCGCCGCGCGTCGGGCAGGGTCCGCAGCCGCGCCCCGACCCCCGTGCCCTCGTGCCATTGCGCCGGCCGCAGCAGAACCCTGGCCAGTTCCGCCATGTCGCCGCTGTCCGCGAGGGCACCGATCCAGGCGACCCTCGACGGGTCCTCCCAGGGCGACGGCTCGGCACTGCCGTGATCTTCTGTGGAAGCTGCCATGCCGTGAGCGTAGGGAACGGCACTGACAACGCCGGGCGGCGGAGCCGTCAGGCGCCCCAGGCCGTGTCGCCTCGCTTCTCCGCGGCCAGCATGATGCGCCGCAGCATGCCGTTGAGCAGGGCGCGTTCATCCTTGCTCAGGACTCCCAGCAGCCGGTACTCCTCGTGGCCGAGCACATCCATCGCCCCCAGCCAGGTCGCCCTGCCGTCCGGAGTGAGCTCGACCACGACCCGGCGGCGGTCGGTCGTCGAGGGCGTGCGGCGGACGAGGCCGCGCCGCTCCAGGGCGTCGAGGCGGCCGGTGACCGAGGCGGGGGCGAGGTCGAGGTCGGCGGCGAGGTCGGAGGGTGCGGCGGTGCCGCCGCGGCCGGCCAGTTTGTGGAGGGTGTCGAACTCGTGGCGTTCCAGGTCGAAGTCGACGAGCGACTGTTCACGGACACGCCGCAGATGGACGGAGAGCTTCTTCATCCGGGTGACGGCACCCTCGACGTCCGGGTCGAGGCCCGGCAGGACGGGCAGCCAGCGCGCCACGTGCTCATCGGTCCAGTCGCGGGGCTCGGGCTCGTCCATGCGGTCGATCGTACGCCGTGTCCAGGACACCTTTCGGAGCCTTATATTTCGTTGACGAATTATTCGAAACCGAAATACCGTGTCGGCCATGCCACATCCCCTGCACGCGCGCCCCTTCCAACTCCTCTTCGCCGGCCGGACCCTCTCCCTGCTCGGCGACGCCGTCATCCCCGCCGCGCTCGCCCTCGCCGTCCTGCAGGCCACCGGTTCCTCATCCGCACTCGCCCTCGTGCTGGCCTGCGCGATGGTCCCCAAGCTGCTTCTGCTGCCGCTCGGCGGCGTGGTGGGCGACCGGTTCGACGCCCGCACGGTCGCGATCCTCACCGATCTCGTACGCTGCGCCACCCAGTTGCTCGTCGGCGCACAACTGCTCGGCGGTGAACCGCGGCTGTGGCTCGTCGCGACCGCGGAGGCGATCGGCGGCGCCGCTTCCGCCTTCGCCATGCCGACCGTCGCGCCGCTGATCACGGGCACGGTGGCGGCGAACCAGCTACAGCGGGCCAATGCCGCGATGGGCGTCGCCCAGAGCGCCACCCGGCTGTGCGGTCCGGCCCTCGCCGGTCTGCTGATCTACACCGCGGGGCCGGGCTGGGCGTTCGTCCTCGACGGGACGAGCTTCGCCGTGAGCGCCGCACTGCTGGCCGCCGTACGGGTCCGCCGCGTCCCCGTCCCGCACCGGTCACTGCTCGCCGACCTCCGGGAGGGCTGGGACGAGGTCCGCACCCGCGACTGGTACTGGACCAGCCTCATCGCCCACGCCGCATGGAACGGCGCGGCGGCGGTCATGATGACGCTCGGCCCCGCCATCGCCGTACGCGAACCGGGCGGCGAAGGCGTCTGGATGGCGCTGCTCCAGGCCGGCGCGGTCGGCCTGCTCCTCGGCTCACTGGCCGCCGGCCGGGCCCGGCCGCGGCGACCGGTCCTGGTGGCGAACCTGGGGCTCGCGACCTACGCCCTGCCGCTCCTCCTGCTGGCCGCTTCCGCACCCGCGCCCGCGACCATCGCCGCGTACGGCGTCGCCCAGGCCGGGCTCGGCTTCCTCTCCCCTGTCTGGAGCACCTCGGTGCAGCAGGCGATCCCGCCGCAGGCGCTCGCCCGCGTCACGTCGTACGACTGGCTGCTGTCGCTGGCCGCGATGCCGCTGGGTTATGCGCTCGCGCCGGTGGCCGCGTCTGCCTGGGGAGCGGAAGTCCCGCTGACCGTGGCCGCGTTCGCCGTCGGCGGCGCATGCCTGGCGACCGCGGCGGTGCCTGGGGTACGGCGCTTCCTGGCACGGCCCGACGAGAACGCCTACGGCGCCGGCGGGCGCTCGAAGAAGGTCTCCAGCGAGACCGTCGCCTGAGTACCCGACACGCCCTCGATCGCGTACAGCCGCCGCAGGACGTCCTGAAGCTGCTCGGTGGTGGCCGTACGCACCTTCACCAGGACCGACGCGGTGCCCGCGATGACATGGGCCTCCTCGATCTCGGGTATCGCGGCGAACGCCTCGGCCGAATCGCCCATCCACGCCGTCGACTCGACCATGACGAAGGCCAGCACGCCGAGTCCGAGCGCCGCCGGGTCGATGTCGATGGTCGTACGGCGGATGACTCCGCGCTCGCGCAGCTTGCGGACCCGCTCATGGGCGGCGCCGGCCGAGAGGCCGACCGCCTTGCCGAGGGCGGCGTACGCCTTTCCCGCGTCGTGCTGCAGGAGCGTGATCAGGGCTCGGTCCACGTTGTCCACAGGTGCCATACCGCAACCATATCCGGTTCTGTCATACTGAGATCGTTCCGAACAACGTTCAGTTGATGAAGGGCAAGGGTGGATGATGTCTGGCGAGATCGTGGACGACCTGTACGAGATCCTGGACGAGCGCTTCCGTACCGGACGGTGCGCCAACGGCGACAGCCGGCTGGAGCGGCTGCACGGGGACTGCCGCTGGGCCGAAGGGCCGGTCTATCTGCCGGCCTGGCGCCAGCTGATCTGGAGCGACATCCCCAACGACCGCATGCTGCGCTGGGACGAGCCGACCGGCACCATCGGCGTCTTCCGCTCCCCCGCCGGCCACAGCAACGGCAACACGGTGGACCGCGAGGGCCGGCTGATCAGCTGCGAGCAGGGCAATCGCCGCGTCACCCGCACCGAGCACGACGGTTCGGTCACGGTGCTGGCCGACCGCTTCGAGGGCAAGCGGCTCAACTCGCCGAACGACGCGGTGGTGCGGTCCGACGGCTCCGTCTGGTTCTCCGACCCGGACTTCGGCATCACGAGCGACTACGAAGGACACCGCGCCGAGAGCGAGATCGGGGCGTGCAACGTCTACCGGGCCGATCCGGCGACGGGCGAGGTCCGGCTGGCGGCGGACGGCTTCCAGGGGCCCAACGGACTGGTCTTCTCCCTGGACGAGCGGCAGTTGTACGTGTCGGACAGCCGCGCCGGGCAGATCCGGGTCTTCGACGTACGCGACGACGGCACGCTGACCGACGGCAAGGTCTTCGCGGAGGCCCCCCGCAGCAGCTTCGACAACATCCGGTTCGACGACGAGGGCCGGCTGTGGGCGGCGGCACTCCACGACGGAGTGCACTGCTACGACCCGGACGGCACGCTGATCGGACGCCTGCTCGTCCCGGAGCCGGTCTCGAACCTCACCTTCGGCGGCCCGAAGAACAACCGGCTGTTCATCACGGCCACGACATCCCTGTACTCGCTGGTGATGTCGGTGACAGGGACGCAGCGGGTGCGGCGGGACCGGCACTGACCGCGAGGCCTCGCACCCCTCCGCCCCTCCCCCTCCCTATCGACTTGAACACGTTCAGGAGGAGGTCTACAGTCCATGACAAGACCTTTTGAACGCGTTCAAGGGAGGGTGGGGAATGGACCTCACTGTTGTCGCGTACGTCGTCTACCTGCTGATCAGCGTGGCGCTCACCGTCTGGGTGGCCCGTACGCTCAGCCGGAACGGACGGATCTTCCTCGCCGATGTCCTGCACGGGAACGAGAAGCTCGCCGAGGCCGTCAACCACCTCCTGGTGGTCGGCTTCTACCTCGTCAACTTCGGCTTCGTCGCTCTCTACCTCAGCCAGGACGACGCCGTCGCCGACGCCCGCCGGCTGTTCGAGGCGCTCTCGGTGAAGCTCGGCGTCGTCCTGCTCGTCCTCGGAGTGATGCACCTCGGCAACGTCTACGTCCTCAACAAGATCCGCCGGCGCGGCATGATGGAGCGCGAGCAGACCCCGCCGGTCCCGCCGCAGGGCTGGACCGGGCCGGCCGGCAAGAATCCCTGGGCGACCCCCGCCGCGGGTGCGTGAGCGGTCATGGGCATTCCGGTGCAGCGGCTGACCGTGCTGTACGACGCGCAATGCTCGCTCTGCGTCCATCTGCGCCACTGGCTGCTGCGGCAGCGGCAGCTCGTCCCGCTGGACCTGGTCCCGGCGGCATCGGACGAGGCAAGGCGCCGTTTCCCCGCCCTCGATCACGAGAGCACCCTGCGGGAGATCACGGTGGTCGGGGACCGGGGCCAGGTGTACCGGTCCACCGCCGCCTGGATCGTCTGCCTGTGGGCACTGGCCGAGCACCGGCCCAAGGCCCACTGGCTCAGCACCCCCGCAGGCGCACCGTTCGCCAAGGTGACCGTGCTCGCCGCCGCCAAGTACCGGGAGGCGACGGCCCCGTCCTGCCAAGGGCGGTGCGAGGTTCCGGGTCCGCCCGGTTAGGCTCGGTCACCGTGAACGACGTGAAGGACGAGAAGGACGAGAAGCCGGACCGGTCCGCGAAGCCGGCCAAGAGCGAGCAGACCCGCACGCTGATCCTCGAAACCGCGCTCCGGCTCTTCCAGGAGCGCGGTTACGACAAGACGACGATGCGGGCCATCGCCCAGGAGGCAGGTGTCTCCGTCGGCAACGCGTACTACTACTTCTCCTCCAAGGAACACCTGGTCCAGGGTTTCTACGACCGGATCGCCGAGCAGCACCAGGCGGCGGTCACGGAGATCCTGGACGGCGACGAGAAGGACCTCACGGCACGGATCCGCGGAGTCCTTCTCGGCTGGCTCGACATCGCCGAGCCGTATCACGAGTTCGCGGCCCAGTTCTTCAAGAACGCGGCGGATCCGGACAGTCCGCTCAGCCCGTTCTCGCCGGAGTCCGAGGGTCCTCGTGACGCGGCGATCGAGGTCCACCGCCGGGTGCTCGCCGGGGCGTCCGTCAAGGTCGACCCCGAACTGGCCGAGGCGCTCCCCCAGTTGCTCTGGCTCCAGCAGATGGGCCTGGTGCTGTTCTGGGTGTACGACCGCTCCGAGGGGTGCGCCAACAGCCGCCGCCTCGTCGAGCGGCTCGCGCCGGTCACCGCCCGCGCGATCTCGCTCTCCCGGTTCCGGATCCTGCGCCCCCTCGTCAAGGAAACCCACGAACTGCTGAGGGACTTCATGCCGACGGCGGCGAGCATGGCGGCCTCGGGCAAGCCCAAGCGCGCGCCGAACCGCAAGGACTGAACCCCGCTCCGCTCAGAGCCGGCCCAGCTCCCAGAGCCGCCAGATGCCGGTGCCGTCCGACAGATACTGCGAGCCCGTGATGTCCTCGGTGCTCAGCACGTAGTCCTTCCGCTGCCACAGCGGTACGAGCGGAGCGTCTTCCGCCACCGCCTGCTGGATCGACCTGAAGTCCTTCGCGGCGCGGGCCCGGTCGCTGAACTGCTGTGTGGACTGAATCAGCCGGTCGACACGGGTGCTCCGGTAGCCCGTGTGCAGACTGGAGTCGCGGCCGACGAGCGGCTGGACGAAGTTGTCGGGGTCCGGGAAGTCCGGCAGCCAGTTGAGGGTGTACGCGTCGTAGTCCCCTGCCGCGTACCCCTTCTGGAAGGTCTGCCATTCCGCGTCGGTCACCTTCACCTTGAACAGACCGGTGCTCTCCAGCTGCCGGCGCAGCTCGGTCGCCTCCTTCGCCGCGGCGCTGCCCTTCCGGTGGGCGAGGGTGAAGCGCACCGGGATCTGGACACCGGCCTCCTCCAGCAGTTCCTCTGCGCCCTTCGGGTCGGGTTTCGGGTTCACGTCGAAATACGGGGTGCTGTGGCCGCTGATGCCCTGCGGGATCAGGGAGTAGAGCGGCTCGACGGTGGCCTGGTAGACCGACGTCGCCAGCGCGGAGCGGTCGATGACCGCGGCGACCGCCTGCCGCACCGGCTGCTTCGCGAACGGGGCACCCTCGCGGACGTTGAAGACGAGGTTGCGGATCTCGGAGCCGTCGGCCTCGTCGATGCGTACCTCTTCCTTGCTCCTGCCGAGGCCCGCGATCACGGAGGGCGGCAGCTGACGGTGCGTGACGTCGACGCTCTTGTCCTTCCAGGCCGTCGCGAGCTGCTCGGACGCCTCGAAGTAGCGGATGACGACGGGGCCGCCCCGCTTGGTGACGGCGCCCTTGTAGGCGGGGTTGGGCTCCAGGGTGGCGCTGACGCCCGGACGGTAGTCCTTGAGGACGTACGGACCGGAGCCGTCGACGGCACTGCCCTTGCGGAGCGAGTCCGCCGGGTATGCGGAGCGGTCGACGATCGAACCGGCGCCGGTCGCGACCTTCTGCGGGAAGGTCGCGTCCCGGGAGCCGAGGTTGAAGATGACGGTCCGGCCGGCGGCCGTGACGGACTTGAGCGTGGTGAAGAGCGGTTGCGGGCCGACGTCCGCCTTGATCCGCAGCATCCGGTCGAAGGAGTACTTGACGTCCTCGGCGGTGACCTTGCGGCCGCTGGCGAAGATGAGGTCGGAGCGGAGCTCGCAGCGGTAGGTCTGGAGGTTCAGCCCGGTGAAGGCACAGCTCTCGGCGGCGTCCGGGACCGGAGTGGCCGAGCCGGGTGTGAAGGTCAGCAGGGACTGGAAGAGGTTGCTGTACAGCGCCCAGGAGCCGGCGTCGTACGCACCCGCCGGGTCGAGGGACGTGACGGCGTCCGTCGTGCCGACGGTGACGGTCTCGCGTAAGTCCTCGGACGGGAGCAGTTTCCAGGCGCCTAAACCGGCGGCCAGCAGTACCAGGCACGTCATGAGAATCCGCAGCCGGATCGAAGGCATCGCCCGTGTTCCCTTCACGCCCACCCCTGATCGTGATGGTGCTCAGCCAATCACACGGAGTTAACGGGCGGAGGGAGATTCCCTTACCTCAAAGGGAACTGTCAGGCGTGCCGGGAGGCGAGTTCGACGACGGTGATGTCGGAGGGCGCGCCGACGCGTACGGGCGGGCCCCAGGCACCGGCGCCGCGCGACACGTAGAGCTGGGTGTCGCCGTACTGTTCCAGCCCGGCGACGGTCGGATTGGCCAGTTCGGCGAGGTAGTTGCCGGGCCAGAGCTGGCCGCCGTGGGTGTGTCCGGACAACTGGAGGTCCACGCCGTGGCGTACGGCGTCGTGGATGACCACCGGCTGATGGGCGAGCAGCACCGCGGCGCGGGTGCGGTCGCGGTCGCCGAGCGCCCGGACGAAGTCGGGCCCCTGGCCCTCGCTCTCGCCCGCGACGTCGTCGACCCCGGCGAGGTCGAACCCGGCGATCTCGACGCGGTCGTTGCGGAGGGGAGTGAGGCCGAGTTCGCGTACGTGGTCGACCCAGGCGTCGGCGCCCGAGAAGTACTCGTGGTTCCCGGTGACGAAGAAGGACCCGTGCCGTGCCCGCAGCCGGGCGAGCGGCTCGGCGGCCCGGCCGAGGTCGGCGACGCTGCCGTCGACGAGGTCGCCGACGACGGCGACGAGGTCGGGCTGGGTGGCGTTGATGGCGTCCACGATCCGCTGGGTGTGCGCACGGCCGAGGACGGGGCCGATATGGATGTCGCTCACGACGGCGATCCGGTAGCCGTGCGCCCCGCGCGCCAGCTTCGCGAGCGGAACGGTGACCCGCTTCACGCTCGGCCCGCGCAGCACTCCGTACGTCCCGTACCCGACGGTGCCCACCGCCGCGGCGGCCGCGGCGCCACCGACGACCCGCGCGACGAACAGCCGCCGCGACATGTCGCGCCCCGCGGGAACGCGGTCCGCGGCCTGCGCGGGCTCCACGTCGGTCCGGCCGTCGGGGCCGGCGCCCGCAGCCGCGTCGGGCCCGGCGCCCGTGACATCGGCCACGGCCGCGTCGGCAACGGCCGTGCCGACAGCACCGCGCGAGGCCTCGGCGTCCGCGCCGCCGTCGGCCACCGCGGCTCCGCCGAGAGGCGCGCTCACCGCGCCGGTGTTCCCGGCGGCACCTGCCGTGACGGCGCCCGGCGAACCCGCTGCCCCACCGTGCGCTGAGGGGGCGTCAGCCCGGCGGCTGAGGGCGCGGCGCAGGAGGGGGCGGGCCACCTCGCCCACAAGGAGGGCGAGCGTCAGGTAGAGAAGCGTGGCGAGCCAGAGGTAGCCCGGCCAGGCCAGGGTCTGCTGGAGCCAGAAGGGGGCGCCGGCGCGGCCGGCGGTGAGGGCGCCGACGGAGAGCAGGGGCAGCACGATCACCGCGACCGTGCCCGCGCGGCGGGCGGCGCCGCCGCTCGCCGTCGTGTCGCGGACGAGACGCCGCCAGACGTACCAGTGGACGCCGCCCAGCAGGGCGAGCACCGCGACCATCACCAGCAGGACGAGCAGCACGGCAGCCGTTCCCCTCACGCTTGTCGCCTATCGCCTATCGCTTGTCGCTTATCGCTTGTCCGCGTCTGCTTCTGCGTCTGCGTCACGTTCGCGCCGCAATGCGCGTACGCCACGCAACCCGATCACTCCGACCGCCGTCCCCAGGAGAAAGGACGTGATGGCGAGCAGCAGATGGACCCAGAAGTACGCCGTGGGTTCCCCCGCGTCGTCGAAAGCGAGCCCGCTGCTGTCCTTCCACAGGTTCTTGACGAAAGAGATCCAGATGAACCAGCTCCACACCCCGAATGCGAGCAGGAACCAGGAGACGGGGCGGCTGAGCTTCATGGACTCAGTATCACCGTCGTCCTGCGCGCGGGTGTGGCGGGGTCCGGCCGCCGCGCCCCAGGGGCCGGCCGGCTCCCGCGATGGGCTGTCCCGGCGGTACTCGCGGCGGGTCACCCCGCCGGTGTCAGCATCCGCGTCAACTCCATGTACGTTCTCGTCCGTGTCTGCTTTGAAGAAGACCGCATTGACGGTCGCCGCCGCCACGTTGTTGCCCGCACTCACCGCCGTGCCCGCGACCGCGGCCGCCAAGGCCGACAAGCAGGACGACAAGGCCCCGAAGCCACCGGCGGTCATGTCCACGGTCGGCGGCACTCAGCTCGGCAAGCCGGGCACCCAGGTCAATCTCGCGCCCGGCGCGCCCGTCCTTCCGAAGGACGTGACGGGCCGGTCCTGGATCGTCGCGGACGCGGAGAGCGGTGAGGTGCTCGCCGCTCACAACGCGCACTGGCAGCTGCCTCCCGCCTCCACTCTGAAGATGCTCTTCGCGGACACCGTGCTGCCCAAGCTGCCCAAGGATCAGGAGTACACGGTCTCGAACCGCGACCTGGCCGGTGTCGGCGAGGGCAGCAGCCTCGTCGGGGTCAAGGAGAAGTACACGTACTCCGTCCACGATCTGTGGCTCGGGGTGTTCCTCCGTTCGGGGAACGACGCCGTCCACGTGCTGGCGGAGATGAACGGCGGTGTCGAGAAGACCGTCGAGGACATGCAGGACCACGCGGACGAGCTGCAGGCCCTCGACACGCATGTCGTCACGCCGGACGGTTACGACGAGTCGGGCCAGGTGTCGAGCGCGTACGACCTGACTCTGTTCGCCCGCAGCGGGCTGCAGAAGGAGGACTTCCGGGAGTACTGCTCCACCGTCCGTGCCAAGTTCCCCGGCGAGCAGAAGCCGGGCAAGAAGCGCGAGACCTTCGAGATCCAGAACACCAACCGGCTCCTCACCGGCGAGTCGGGCATCACCCCGTACGAGGGCATCGCGGGCGTCAAGAACGGCAACACCACGCACGCGGGCGCGACCTTCACCGGTGTCGCGGAGCGGGACGGCAAGGTGCTGCTCGTCACCGTCATGAACCCGTCGTCGGAGGAGCCCCAGGCGGTCTACAAGGAAACCGCACGCCTCTTCGACTGGGGTTTCGCGGCGGCCGGGAAGGTGGAGCCGGTCGGCGAGCTGGTCCCGCCGAAGTCCGCGCGTTCGGGCCCGCCCAGCGAGTCCTCGCCGGGGTCGACCGGCGAGGACGGGAAGAAGAACCGGCCGGGACCGGCCAAGGCCTCCGCCACGGCGGACCGTGGTTCGAGCGGCGTCGGTGTCGCGATCGCCGTGACCGGCGGTGTGCTCGTGCTGCTCGCCGGGGCCGCGTTCCTGGTCAACCGGCGCTGGCCGCTGCCGGATCTGGTCCGTCGCCTTCCGCGCCGCTAGGCCCCTTCCGGGGGGCGTCCTCCCCGCCCCCAGCGACCTCGGGGGCGGGGCCCCGGCCCGTCGCCGTCCACGCCGCGCAGTACAGGAGCAGCTTCGCGGTGAAGTTGATCCACAGCAGCAGCGCGACCGGTACACCGAACGCGCCGTACATGGAGTTCGCCGCAACTCCCGAGATATAGCCGCTGAGCAGCAGCTTCAGCAGCTCGAAGCCGACAGCTCCGAGCAGCGCCGCGACGATCAGCCGGCCGCGCGGCGGATGCACGCCGGGCAGCAGCGTCAGCACGTACAGAAGCATCACGAAGTCGGCGAGGGCCGCGACGGCGAGGGCGGCGATCTGGAGCAGGACGCCGCCCGCCCCGTCGCGGTCGATGCCGAGCCGGTCCGCGCTCCAGCCGACGGCGCTCGAGCCGAGGGCCGAGGCGGCGAACGAAGCCAGGCCGACCGCGCCCAGCCCGAGCAGGACGACCGCGTCCTTGCCCTTGCGTACGAACAGGTTGCCCTCGTCCTTGTCGTCGAGGCCCCAGACGACGCGCAGGCACTCCCGCATCGAGCCGATCCAGCCGATCCCGGCGAGCAGCAGCAGCGCACCGGCGATCAGGCCGACCGTGCCCGCGTTGTCCACGAGTGCGCCGAGGTTGAGCTGTTCCGAGATGCCGGGCACCTGTTCGGCGAGCTTGTCCTCGATCTCCTTGAGCCGGTCCTTGCTGAGCAGCGCGGCACCGATCGCCGCGGCGACCGTGATCAGCGGGAAGAGCGCGAGAAAGCTGATGAAGGTGATCGCGGCCGCGAGCCGGGTCCAGCGCGCCTCCTCGAGCGTTTCGTACGAACGCCAGGCGTGGGTCCGCATCAGCCGCTGCACGAGCGGGCCGATGACGGAAAGTCGGGTCAGCCAGTCCATGGCGTACGTCTTCCCTCCCGCGGTAAGCCTGATCCGAATACGAGGGTTCTCGTGCCCCAGAAGCGCAGACAGGTGGCGAGGGCCATACCGACGCCGAGCCCGGAGACGGTGTCCGCGCGGGGCGAGGTGAGGCCGAGTCCGTAGTGGGAGGCGGCGAGGCAGAGCAGCTGCACGAGGGCGCCGGCCGCGTTGACGCCGAAGAAGACGGCGTACTCCCGCCAGGCGACGCGGCGTGCGGCGTGTCCTCCGCCGTACCGTCCGGCGTGTCCTCCGCCGTGCCGTCCGCCGTACGTCCCGAGGGCGTTGCCGAGATAGGCGACGGTGCACCCGGCAACGAAGGAGAGGGCTTTCGCGGGGAGTGGTTCCCAGCCGGCCGGGCCGCGCAGCGCCAGGAAGAGGGCGAGGTCGGCGGCGTACGCACAGAGTCCGACCAGGGCGAACGACAGCAGCTCCGTCGCCCGCGCGACCAGAGGCCCGCGCACCGGTCCGCTCATGGGCCCGGGCACCGGCCCGCTCACGGGTCCGCTCATGGGTCCGCTCACAGGTCCGCGACCGCCATGGCGTAGATCCCCAGCCAGACGAGTCCGATGACGGCGAGCGGGCGGTCGCGGAGGACCACGTCCTCGGGGGCTCCGGCGGCGCCACGATCGGCGAAGACCGCGTACCGCAGCACCGCGAGGATGAACGCGACCATCGAGAGCTGACGCCAGGGCAGCAGCGAGCCGTTGGCGGTGCCGCCGCTCTCCAGCGCCCACAGGCAGTAGCCGAGGACCGCGACCCCGGCCGCCAACTGCCAGACGAAGCGGAGATATCCGGTGGTGTACGAGGTGAGCAGCGCCCGGGTCGCGCCGTCCGAGCCCGCCATCTCCACGGCTTCCGAGTACCGCTTGGCGGCCACCATGAAGAGCGCGCCGAAGCCGGTGGTGATCAGGAACCAGCGGGACAGCGGGATGGACAGCGCCACACCTCCGATCATCGCGCGCATCAGGAATCCGGTAGTGACGATCGCCAGGTCGACGACGAGGACATGCTTGAGGCGCACGCAGTAGGCGAGCTGCATCACGACGTACCCGGTCAGCAGCGCTGCGGTCATCGCGTTGCACAGGACCACCGCGGCGGCGATCGCGGCGGCCCCGAGAACCGCCCCTGCCGCGTAGGCGACCGGTACGGGTACCTGCCCGGCGGCCACCGGGCGCGTGCACTTCACCGGGTGGGCCCGGTCGGCCTCGGCGTCGAGAGCGTCGTTGATCAGGTACACGGCGGAGGCGGCGGCCGTGAACAAGGTGAAGACGACTGCCAGTTGGAAGGCCGTGTGCCGGGAGAACAGCTCTCCGGCGGCCGCCGGGGCCGCCGCGACCAGCACGTTCTTGATCCACTGGCGTGGCCGTACCGTCCTGATCAGCCCGAGGGGCAGACTCAACGGCCTGATCCTGACGGGCGTGGGCCCCTCGGGCCGGCGTCCCGGCTGGTCCAGCAGTGCGGTGCTGCGCTCAGACATGGGTGCCCCCGGCACCGGGGCGCAGCCCCGAGGCGGCGCTGCTCGTCGCGCGGCCCCGGCTCCGGAACGGGTGCCGGACCATGTGCCGGCCCGGGGCCCGGAGCAGCGCGGCGCCGGCGTTCTGCCCGGCCCCCAGCCACGCGCCGCCCAGCCCTGCCGTGAGGCCCCCGAGGAGGGCGCCGGCGGCCACGTCGGTCGGGTAGTGGACCCCGACGACCAGCCGGGACACGCACATCGCGGCGGCCAGCGGCGGCACCAGCCGGCGACCGGCCGGGCTCAGTGCTCCGAAGGCGACGGCGGCGGCGGCCGCGGAGGTGGCGTGCGAGCTGGGGAAGGAGTGCCGGCTCGCGGTGCGTACGAGCGGTTCGTACACCGGCGGTTCGGGGCGGGGCCGGCGCACCACCTGTTTGACGCCCATGCTCGCGACATGGGCCGCACCGATCAGCGCGGTGCCGCGCAGCCAGCCGCTGCGCCGCTCCGGGTCGGCCGCCGCGCAGAGGAGGCCCGCGGCGATCCACAGCGCGGCGTGCTCGCCGCTGTGCGACAACGCGCGGGCCGCCGCGGCCACCCGCGGTTCCCTTCCGCAGTCCCGCATCGCGGCCAGCAGCCGGCGATCGACGCCTGACCATCCCGACCGGCCCGGCCAGCCGGACCGGAAAGCCCTGTCCGAGCGGTCCGCCCTGTCGACCTTTCGCATCTGCCACCCCTTTCCATGGATCAGGAGTGACTCTTCTCAACACAAGGTCGACATTTGTGGCCATCTTTAATGACACCCCTTTAATCACCCGTTTCGGCGAGTCCACGAGCATTGGGGATGAACCGCCCATAAAGGGCGATAGCGTCGCACGCATGTCTGCCGACTCCTCCGCCGTCCCCGGCTCCGTCCACGCGCCGGGCGCGCCCGGCGCCCCCTCGTACCCGGTGGAGGGCGGGCCCTCGTCCTTCGTGCCAGAGCAGCCCGAGCAGCCCGCCGGCGACGACGGCCTGCCGGTCGCGGTGACCGGCTGGGGCCGCACCGCCCCCACGACCGCGCTGCTCGTCCGCCCCCGTACGTACGAGGAGGCCGCGGCGGCGGTACGCGGCTGCGGGGCGCGCGGCTCCATCGCGCGCGGCCTCGGCCGGGCGTACGGCGACGCGGCGCAGAACGCGGGCGGCGCGGTCCTCGACATGACCGGCCTCGCCCGGATCCGCACCATCGACGCCGAGCGGGGCGTCGTGGTGTGCGACGCGGGAGTCAGCCTGCACCGGCTGATGGAGGTGCTGCTGCCGCTCGGCTGGTTCGTGCCGGTCACGCCCGGGACCCGCTACGTGACGGTCGGCGGCGCCATCGGCGCCGACATCCACGGCAAGAACCACCATGTCTCGGGCTCGTTCTCCCGCCATGTCCTCTCCCTGGAACTGCTCACGGCCGACGGCGAGCTGCGTACGGTGATCCCCGGCACCGACCTCTTCGACGCGACGGCGGGCGGCATGGGCCTGACCGGAGTGATCCTCTCCGCCACACTGCAACTCCACCGCGTCGAGACGTCACTGATGTCCGTCGACACCGAACGGGCCGCCGACCTGGACGACTTGATGGCCCGGCTCACCACCGGCGACCACCGCTACCGCTACTCGGTCGCGTGGATCGACCTCCTCGCACGGGGCGCGGCGACGGGCCGCTCGGTGCTCACCCGCGGGGAGCACGCGCCGCTCGACGCGCTCCCGCCGCGCGCGCTGCGCCAGCCTCTGGAGTTCCGCCCGGGCCGCTTCCCCGCCGCCCCCCGCTTCGTACCGGAAAGACTGCTCGGTCAGACGTCCGTCGCCCTCTTCAACGAGCTCTGGTACCGCAGGGCGCCGCGCGCACGCAGGGGCGAGCTGCAGAAGATCTCCGCGTTCTTCCATCCGCTCGACGGGGTCCCGCACTGGAACCGGATCTACGGGCGCAGCGGCTTCGTCCAGTACCAGTTCGTGCTCGGGTACGGCCAGGAGGAAGCGCTGCGCCGGATCGTGCGGCGCATCGCGAACCACCGCTGCCCGGCATTCCTCGCCGTGCTGAAGCGGTTCGGCGAGGGCGTCCCGGGCTGGCTGTCGTTCCCCATGGCCGGCTGGACGCTGGCCCTGGACATCCCGGCCCGGCTGCCCGGGCTCGACGCCTTCCTCGACCAGCTGGACGAGGACGTGGCAGGGGCCGGCGGACGGGTCTACCTGGCCAAGGACGCGCGGCTGCGGCCGGAGCTGCTGGCCGCGATGTACCCCGGGCTCGACCGCTTCCGGACGCTGCGCGCCGAACTGGACCCGCGCGGAGTGTTCATGTCGGACCTGTCCCGCCGACTCTCGCTGTGACCCCCATTGGGACCCCCGTGTGACCCCCGTTGTGACCCCGCAGTCGCCTGTGACCGCCGGGCCGGCCACGACCTCCGGGACGGGCCGGGCACGACCTCTGAGATGAAGGAGCGCGCACCGTGAAGGACGCCTTCGGCACCCCCCAGTCCCTGCTCGTCCTCGGCGGCACGTCGGAGATCGGCCTGGCCACCGCGCGCCGGCTGGTGGCCCGCCGCACCCGCAAGGTCTGGCTGGCCGCCCGCCCCTCCCCCGCCCTGGACGCGGCCGCCGGCAGTCTCCGGGAACTGGGCGCGGACGTACGTACGGTCCCCTTCGACGCGCTCGACCCCACCGAGCACGAGGAGACCCTCGGCAAGATCTTCACGGAGGGCGATATCGACATGGTGCTGCTCGCCTTCGGCGTCCTCGGCGACCAGGCGCACGACGAGGCCCGGCCGCTCTCGGCGGTCCGGGTCGCCCAGACCAACTACACCGGGGCCGTCTCCTCCGGGCTGGTCTGCGCGGGCGCCCTGCAGGCCCAGGGCCACGGCTCGCTCGTCGTGCTGTCGTCGGTCGCGGGCGAGCGGGCCCGGCGCGCCAACTTCATCTACGGGTCGTCGAAGGCGGGCCTCGACGCGTTCGCCCAGGGCCTGGGCGACGCGCTGCACGGCACGGGCGTGCACGTCATGGTGGTCAGGCCCGGGTTCGTACGGTCGAAGATGACGGCGGGGCTGGCGGAGGCGCCGCTGGCCACGACGCCCGAGGCGGTCGCCGAAGCGATCGAGCGCGGTCTGCGGCGGCGCTCGGAGACGGTGTGGGTGCCGGGGGCGCTGCGGGTGGTGATGTCGGCGCTGCGGCATGTGCCGCGGCCGCTGTTCCGCCGCCTCCCGGTGTGAGACGGCGCCTCTGGTGTGGCGGCCCCTGCCGGTGCGGCGACGGCGCTTCGTGGGCCGAGCGGGCGCTGCCTGGGCCGAGCAGGCGCCTCGTGGGCCGAGCGGGCGCCTCCCCGTGCGGGAGGCGCCGGCGTCAGCGGGGAGTCGCGGCCGGTTCGTCCACCGGGGCGCCCTGCGCCGGAACGTTGGGCAGGCTCTGGCCACCCCCGAACGCGTACTCCTGGAGCTTGCGCCACACCCCGTCCGCGCCCTGCTCGTACAGCGCGAAGGACGTGCAGGTCCACCGCGCCTCGTACCCGGCCAGCTCCTCGTACGCCCGGTCCATCGCCTCCTCGGCGATGGCGTGCGCGACCGTCACATGCGGGTGGTACGGGAACTGCAGCTCCCGCACGAGCGGCCCCGACGCGTCCCGCACGCGCTGCTGGAGCTGCGCGCAGGCGGAAGCACCCTCGACGACCTTGACGAAGACGACCGGCGACAGCGGGCGGAAGGTGCCGGTGCCGGACAGCCGCATCGGGAACGGCCGGACCGTCGCCGCGACCCGCACGAGGTGCGCCTCGACCGCCGGCAGGGCGGACGCGTCGGCCTCGGTGGGCGGGAGGAGGGTGACATGCGTGGGGATGCCGTGGGCGGCGGGATCCCCGAAGCCCGCGCGCTGCTCCTGGAGCAGGCTGCCATAGGGCTCCGGGACCGCGATCGAAACGCCGAGCGTTACGGTCCCCACGTCGTTCTCCTAACGGGTGTCCGGGTTTTCGATGTTCTTGACGTTCTGATGTTTCGATGTCTTCGATGCTCTGCGCAGCCGCCAGTGTGACGGCTGCGGCAGTGGTCCCGCCAGGGTCCTTGGACTCGGTGCCCGCCGGGGTCCTTGGACTCGGCGGACTCAGTGCTTGGCGGGCAGGAAGCCCACCCGGTCGTAGGTCTGGGCGAGGGTCTCGGCGGCGACCGCGCGGGCCTTCTCCGCACCCTTGGCCAGGATGGAGTCCAGGGTCTCCGTGTCGTCCAAGTATTCCTGGGTACGGGCCCGGAACGGAGTGACGAACTCCACCATCACCTCGGCAAGGTCGGTCTTGAGCGCACCGTAGCCCTTGCCCTCGTACTTCTGCTCCAGATCCGCGATTCCCGTACCGGTGAGGGTGGAGTAGATGGTCAGCAGGTTGCTGACGCCGGGCTTCTCGGCCGGGTCGAAGCGGATGACCGTGTCCGTGTCGGTCACCGCGCTCTTGACCTTCTTCGCGGTCGTCTTCGGCTCGTCGAGCAGATTGATCAGGCCCTTGGGGGTGGACGCCGACTTGCTCATCTTGATGCCCGGGTCCTGCAGGTCGTAGATCTTCGCCGTCTCCTTCAGGATGTACGGCGCCGGGAGCGTGAACGTCTCGCCGAAGCGGCCGTTGAAGCGCTCCGCGAGATCGCGGGTGAGCTCGATGTGCTGGCGCTGGTCCTCGCCGACCGGGACCTGGTCGGCCTGGTACAGCAGGATGTCGGCGACCTGGAGGATCGGGTACGTGAAGAGGCCGACGGTGGCCCGGTCCGCGCCCTGCTTGGCTGACTTGTCCTTGAACTGGGTCATCCGGGACGCCTCGCCGAAGCCGGTGAGACAGTTCATGACCCAGCCGAGCTGGGCGTGCTCGGGGACATGGCTCTGGACGAACAGGGTGCAGCGCTCGGGGTCGAGGCCCGCGGCGAGCAGCTGGGCGGCGGCGAGCCGTGTGTTGGCACGCAGCTCGGCCGGGTCCTGCGGAACGGTGATCGCGTGCAGGTCCACGACCATGTAGAAGGCGTCGTGGGTCTCCTGGAGCGCGACCCACTGGCGGACCGCTCCGAGGTAGTTGCCGAGGTGGAACGAGCCTGCGGTCGGCTGGATTCCGGAGAGCACACGAGGACTGTCAGAGGCCATGTCCAGCATTCTCTCAGGTACCGCCGACCGGACGGGAACCGATCGCCGGTGTGCGGTGTATCAAGAGTGTGGGAATGCGGGAGGGGACCCTGGAGGGGGGCCGCACTCTGACCGTCGTCGACGAGGCAGCGGTGATCGCGCGCGTGCGTTCCGGGGAGCCCGAGGCGTACGCGGAGCTGGTGCGCGCGTATACGCAGGTGGCGCTGCGCGCCGCTGTGGCCTGCGGTGCCGGAGCCGACGCGGAGGACGTGGTGCAGTCCGCCTTTTTCAAGGCGTATCAGTCACTGGGCCGGTTCCGGGAGGGTTCGGCGTTCCGGCCGTGGCTGCTGCGGATCGTCGTCAATGAGACGAGGAACACAGTGCGGTCGGCGGTGCGGATGCGGGAGCTCGCGGGGCGCGAGGCGATGCTGCTGGGCGCCGCCGAGCCACTGATACCGGACACGGCGGACCCGGCGGCCGTGGCGGTGGCGGAGGAGCGCCGCGGGCTGCTGCTCGCCGCCCTGGACGCGCTGGGCGAGGAGCAGCGGCAGGTCGTGATCCACCGCTATCTGCTGGAGCTGGACGAGATGGAGACGGCTCAGGCGCTCGGCTGGCCGCGCGGCACGGTCAAGTCCCGGTTGAACCGCGCGCTGCGGAAGCTGGAGCGGCTGCTGCCGGACGGCCCCGAAGGGGGTGACGGTCATGGGTGAGCGGGAGCTGCCGGACGGGATTCGGGACGAGCCGCGGGACGGGCTTGGGGACGAGCTGCGGGAGCTGGGCCGGCGCCTGCCGGTCCCGGACGTCGACGGGGAGTCGATGGCCGAGCGCGTGCTGGCCCGGATAGTGGCGGATTCGGTGCGGGTGCCCGTGCCGGAGCCGGTCCGTGGGCGAGCGGTCTCGTGGGTCCCGTGGACCTCGAGGAACTCGCGGCTCCCGAGGAACTCGCGGATCTCGTGCATCTCGTGGATCTCGTGGATACGGCGCCGTCGGCGGGCGCTGACCGTCGCGCTGTCGGGCGCGCTGGTGGTGCTGGTGCTCACGCCCCCGGTGCGGGCCGCCGTCGCGGACTGGTTCGGGTTCGGCGGCATCGAGGTGCGCTACGACCCGTCGGCGACACCCTCGCCGGGCGCGAAGGTGCCGCCGTGCCCCTCCCCGGTGGCCCCGGCCGAGGCCGCGCGGCGGGCCGGCTTCGCGGCACGGGTGCCGACGGCACTGGGCGAGCCGGACGCGGTGTCGGTGAGCGTGGTGCCCGGCGGCCGGAGGGCGATCAGCCTCTGCTGGTACCAGCCGTCGGGGACGGTCCGGCTCGATGAGTTCCCGGCACGTCTGGACCTCGGCTTCACCAAGCAGGTCCAGGTCCATCCGGAAGGGGTGGAGCTGTCCGGCGGGCGGTTCGGGGTGTGGTTCGCCGAACCGCACATGCTGCGGTTCCCGCTGACCGACAGGACCGGGCGGCAGTGGACCGAGGCGCGGCGGACGGCGGGGCCGACGCTGCTGTGGATGTCCGCCGACGAGCGGACGACGCTGCGGCTGGAGGGCGTGGCGGACGTCGCCCGTGGCCGGGAGATCGCCGAGTCCACGCCGTGAGGACCGGCAGAGATCTCCCCGAGCCGTCTCGGTGACCGGCGTCCGGAAAGCGGCCGGGAAACGGACGGAGGCCGCCCGAAAACGGACGGAAGGCCGCCGGAAGGCGGACGGAAAGCCGCCGGAAACTGGTCGCCGTGGAGTGGGAACCCGGAGGGCTCGGGCGGTGTACCAGAAGTGACGCCGGCGCGGTACGGACGGTCCGGACCGGTCATGGCGTCGGCAGGGGGAAGCATGCGACTGCTACGACGACTTGCCGCGCTGGTGGCGCTGCTCGCCATGAGCCTGGCCGCGGCCCTGTTCCTCGCACCGGGCGCGCTGGCCGGGGGGCCGACGAGTGTGCTGATCTCCTCCCCGGAGAGCGGGGAGACGGCGGGGCTCTACTACTCGAATGCGGAGTACGACCGGCTGTCCGCGCTGCTGGGCTCCGGCTCCTCGGGCGAGACGAACCGGCCGCCGACCCTGGACGCGATGACGGGAATACGTCAGATCAATGTGACGTGGATGCTCCACGACATCACTCCATGGCGGGTGGACCGCGTCTATCCGCCCGACGACGGGGGCACGGTCTGGATCCACACGGCGTCCAATGTTCCGGAGTCGCACAACGGCCTGTGGCACAAGGCGGCCAAGCCGGCCGAGCTGACGGCCCTGCTGAGGCAGCTCGGGGTGATGGGCAAGAAGAGCACCGCGCGGGGTGGGCCGGGCATCTCCCCGCAATCGTCCTGGGAGACCGGCGGGGCGGCGGCGGAGCAGCCCGGCCGGACAGCCGCGCCGGCCGGTGACCCCACCGACTGGTGGTGGGCGATACCGGGCTTCGTCGCCGGTGCGGCGCTGGGGCTGGCGCTGCGGCCGCTCGCGGCCCGCCTCCTGCCGCGCCCGCTGTCCGGCGGACGTGACACAGAGCGGGACACCGGGCCCCGCCGGCAGCTCCTGGACCTCTAGGCCCTGTCCGGGCCATCTTCGAGGAATAGGCCGCAGCGTCGGATGCGGTGCATCGCAAGGCGGTGGGGGCACCTCCCAGCGGTAGCTGAGGGAGATCGCCCTCGTACTGGGCGTACTGGGGCGACTGCGACAACGCAGCGAGGTGCCGTAGCCGGCGTCGCGGGCCCGACAAGATCGCCCGGACAGGGCCTAGGTGCTCAGACCGGCGGCCCGGGTGGCCCAGGTGGCCCGGGGCGCCGCCCCGGGCCCCTCCCCCTGCGCCCGCGGGCGTAGAGGGACCCTCAGCTCAATCGCCGAAGGGCTGTTTCAGCCCGTCCGGCGGTTGAGCACGGACACTCGGGCCCGCCGGACGGTGCCGGGCCTCTTCGGAGCCCACCCGCAGGGCGCTCGAAACTACGGCGCCCGCGCCCGGGATCAGCACGGAGCGAGGCCGCCGGACAGGGGCTGGGCGCCCTCGGGTCAGGCCGGCAGGCCGGGGGCGGGGAAGGCGGACATCAGGTTCGCGACCTCGGCCCGGATGGCGGCCAGTGCGTCCTCGTCGCCCGTGTGGGCGGCGGTGACGCCACGGTCGATCCAGTCGGCGACCGCTGGCATGTGCTCGGAGGTGAGTCCGCGCGAGGTGAGGGAGGGGGTGCCGATGCGGACGCCGGAGGGGTCGAAGGGCTTCCGGGGGTCGTAGGGCACGGTGTTGTAGTTCACCACGATCCCGGCCCGGTCCAGGGCCTTCGCCGCGACCTTGCCCGGGACGTCCTTGGGGGTGAGGTCCATCAGGATCAGATGGTTGTCGGTGCCGCCGGAGACCAGGTCGAATCCGCGGGCGAGCAGCTCCTCGGCGAGGGCCTTGGCGTTGGCGACGACCGCGTGCGCGTAGTCACGGAAGGAGGGCTGGGCCGCCTCGTGCAGGGCGACCGCGATGGCGGCCGTGGTCTGGTTGTGCGGGCCGCCCTGGAGGCCGGGGAAGACGGCCTTGTCGATGGCCTTGGCGTGTTCCTCGCGGCACATCAGCATGGCGCCACGCGGCCCGCGCAGCGTCTTGTGGGTGGTCGTGGAGATCACGTCGGCGTGCGGGACCGGCGAGGGGTGGGCGCCGCCCGCGATCAGGCCGGCGATGTGCGCGACATCGGCGACGAGCACGGCGCCGGACTCGCGGGCGATCTCGGCGAAGGCCGCGAAGTCGATGGTGCGGGGCAGCGCGGTGCCCCCGCAGAAGATGATCTTCGGCCGCTCCTTGAGGGCCAGTTCGCGTACCTCGTCGAAATCGATGAGGCCGGTGTCCTGTCGCACGCCGTACTGGACGCCGCGGAACCACTTGCCGGTGGCGGACACACCCCAGCCGTGAGTGAGGTGGCCGCCCATCGGCAGGGCCATGCCCATCACGGTGTCGCCGGGCTCGGCGAAGGCGAGATAGACGGCGAGGTTGGCCGGGGAGCCGGAGTAGGGCTGGACATTGGCGTGGTCGACGCCGAAGAGGGCCTTGGCCCGGGCGATGGCGAGCGTCTCGACCTGGTCGATGTTCTGCTGGCCCTCGTAGTAACGGCGGCCGGGGTAGCCCTCGCTGTACTTGTTCTGGAGGACGGTTCCGGAGGCTTCGAGCACGGCGTGCGAGACATAGTTCTCGCTGGGGATGAGCCGCAGGGTGTCGGCCTGCAGCCGCTCCTCGGCACCGACGAGCGCGGCCAGTTCGGGGTCGGCGGCGGTGAGCGCGGGATGGTTGTGCTGAACGGGAAGAGTCATGGCGTCCTCCGGGGCAGGCGGTCGGTGTCCCGGGTGCAGCTGGGGCTTCCCCCGCCGGAGGCAGGGGGCGGGCGGCACCCACGCGGGAATTCGGTTCCCGGGGTGCCCAGGCGGGCGGCACCTCGTAGGTTCTGCCGCACACGGCTTCCCCGCGGTTCGTTCCGCGTACGCCAGTCGCCGTGCGTACCGCCCACCCTACTCGCGGCGGCCCCAGAGCCCGGTCACGGGTTCAGAAACCCCAGGCAAACGGGAAGGCCTCCGGCGAGCCGCGACAGAAGCTCAATGTTTCTTCACCCGGTGACCGAGCGACGATAGAAAGGGGCACCATCCCAGGCCCTGGTCCGACCCAGCGACCCATGCCGCAGGACGAACGGAGACCCCGTGTCTGCAACGGAGAGAGCGATCGCCTCCGCGGAGGCGCACAGCGCCCACAACTACCACCCGCTGCCCGTCGTCGTCGCCTCGGCGGACGGTGCGTGGATGACCGATGTCGAGGGGCGGCGCTTCCTCGACATGCTCGCCGGGTACTCGGCGCTCAACTTCGGCCATGGCAACCGGCGGCTGATCGATGCTGCGAAGGCCCAGCTGGAGCGGGTGACGCTGACCTCGCGCGCGTTCCACCACGACCGGTTCGCCGACTTCTGTACGCAGCTCGCGGAGCTGTGCGGCATGGAGATGGTGCTGCCGATGAACACCGGGGCGGAGGCGGTGGAGACCGCTGTGAAAACCGCCCGCAAGTGGGGGTACAAGGTCAAGGGCGTCCCGCCCGGGCAGGCGAAGATCGTTGTCGCGGCGAACAACTTCCACGGCCGGACGACGACGATCGTCAGCTTCTCCACCGACCCCGAGGCACGGGCCGACTTCGGTCCGTACACGCCGGGCTTCGAGATCGTCCCGTACGGCGATCTCACCGCACTGCACGCCGCGGTCAGCGCGAACACGGTGGCGGTGCTGCTGGAGCCGATCCAGGGCGAGGCCGGCGTGCTGGTGCCGCCGGCGGGCTATCTCGCCGGCGTCCGTGAGCTGACCCGCGAGCGGAACGTGCTGTTCATCGCGGACGAGATCCAGTCCGGCCTGGGCCGCACCGGCCGCACGTTCGCCTGCGAGCACGAGGGTGTCGTCCCCGACATGTACATCCTGGGCAAGGCGCTGGGCGGCGGTGTCGTGCCGGTGTCGGCGGTCGTGTCCTCCACCGAGGTGCTCGGCGTCTACCAGCCGGGGGAGCACGGCTCGACGTTCGGCGGCAATCCGCTGGCCTGTGCGGTGGCGCTGGAGGTCATCGCGATGCTGCGCACCGGCGAGTTCCAGCAGCGCGCCACCGAGCTGGGCGAGCATCTGCACCACGAGCTGGGGCTGATGGTGGGCGGCGGCGCGGTGCAGGCGGTGCGCGGGCGCGGCCTCTGGGCCGGGATCGACATCGCCCCTTCGCACGGCACCGGCCGGGAGATCTCCGAGAAGCTCATGGACCGCGGTGTCCTGGTCAAGGACACGCACGGTTCGACGATCCGGATCGCCCCGCCGCTGGTGATCAGCAAGGAGGACCTGGACTGGGGCCTGGACCAGCTTCGGGCGGTGCTGGCGGGCGAGTGACCCGGGGCGGGGGGGGGGGGGGGGGGGGGGGGGGGGGGGGGGGGGGGGAGGGGAGAGGGGGGGGGGGGGGGGGGGGGGGGGGAGGGGGGGGGAGGGGGGGGGAGGGGGGGGGGGGGGGGGGCAAGAAAGGGGCACCCG
>NZ_JBWKDT010000002.1:234597-297008 GCF_056435785.1 Streptomyces sp. NPDC043870 | reverse complement strand
TCAGCGTAGGATGGGGAATGCCCTCAATCCTGCCCCCACCCCCCCCCCCCCCCCCCCCCCCCCCCCCCCCCCCCCCCCCCCCCCCCCCCCCCCCCCCCCCCCCCCCCCCCCGGGACCCGGCGCACCGCCTGGAGGCCCATGAGGCCTCCAGGCGTCCCGGGAGGTGCTGGGACCGCCTGGGCCCTGTCCGGGACAGGACCTAGAGGATCACGTGTGGCAGGAAGCGTGCGTACTCGTCGGTGACCAGTCCGGACGACTCCCGGATCCCGAGCCCGGCGGCCTCGTCCTCGACGACCCATGCGCCGAGGACGACCCGGTTGCCGTCGAAGTCGGGCAGCGGCGCCAACTCCTGGTAGCAGCAGGCCTCTTCCCGTACGACATGGCCCGCGGCAGAACCAGTGCCCGGCTCATGGACGGTGACGCCGGCCCCTTCGCGGCCCAGCAGCGGCTTGGCGACGTAGCCGCGGGTGGCGGCGAGTTCGCGCGGGCCGTCGAGATAGGCGGGCAGCAGATTCGGGTGCCCCGGGTAGAGCTCCCACAACACCGCGAGCAGCGCCTTGTTGGACAGGAGCATCTTCCAGGCGGGCTCGATCCAGCAGGTGGTGCCGGTGCCGCCGCCGTTGTCCAGGGTGTCGAGGACGTACGGGCCGAAGCGGTCTGTGGTCAGCCACTCCCACGGGTAGAGCTTGAAGCAGCTGCGGATGAAGCGCAGCCGGTCGTCCACGAACCGTCCCGAGAGCCGGTCCCAGCCGATCCGTTCGACCGACAGGGCCTCGGTGGCGAGCCCGGCCTGCTGAGCGGTTTCGCGCAGGTACGCGACCGTCATCAGGTCCTCGCCGAGCTCGTCCCCGTCGGAGTGCACGAAGTGCACCGGGCCGGGTGGCAGCAGCGGCGCCTGCCGCTTCCAGGCGTCGACGAGCCGCTCGTGCAGAGAGTTCCACTGGTCGGCGCCGGGGAAGCGTTCCTCCATCCAGAACCACTGGGGGCTGGCCGCCTCCACGAGCGAGGTGGGGGTGTCGGCGTTGTACTCCAGCATCTTGGCCGGTCCGGTGCCGTCGTAGCGCAGGTCGAACCGCCCGTAGATGGAGGGCAGTTCGGCACGGCGCCGCCAGGACTCGGCGACCCGCCCGGCCAGCCGCCGGTCGCTGATGCCGAGGTCCGCGAAGCGGTCGTTCTCCACGATGTGCGCGGCCGCGGCCAGGCACATGGCGTGCAGCTCCTCGACGACCTCTTCCAGCGCCTCGACCTCGGGCAGCGAGAACTCGTAGTACGCGCTCTCGTCCCAGTACGGCCGCAGCGAACCGTCCGGGTAGCGGGTGAGCGGATAGATGAGCCCCTGCTCCTCGACCGTTTCCTGCCAGCCGGGGCGGGGTTCTATGGTGTGACGCTTCATCGGTACGTACGTGTCCCGGCTCAGCCGCCGCCGCTGCTGGATCCGCCGAAACCGCCGCTGTCCACGGCCGACTTGTCGTAGCTGCCGCCCGAGACCTTGCCGCTGCGGACGCTGCCGCCGTAGTAGTAACGGCCGGAGGTGTGCCCGTCCCCGTCGTCGTCCTCGCACTTGTAGTCGGGCAGGACCTCGTACGTCACGGGGTCGATGCACCTCTCGTCCGGCTCCGAGCCGCAGGACGTGAGCGTCGCCGCGAGCACCCCCATCCCGCCGAGCACCACTGTGCCCGACCTCAGCCTGCGCCGCGCCATCCCTCCGGCCTCCCCGTCCTTGTACACATCAAGCAGTCAACGAATCGCCGCACACACTAGATGGCCGCGCCGCCCGGCTGTAAGCCCGGTCCACGAACCCTCCCCAACTAGAGTCGTTTTGTGTTCTTTGGAATGCTCTGTGCGATTGCCTCCGCGGTCTGCTACGGCCTGGCCACCGTCCTCCAGGCCGTCGCCGCCCGTACCGTCGTCGATCCGGCCTCGGTGTCCGGGGTGGACCCCGCGCTGTTCCTGCGCGCGGTGCGGCAGTGGCGGTATCTCGTCGGCCTCGCACTGGACGGGGCGGGGTTCGCGCTGCAGATCGTGGCGCTGCGGCTGATCCCGATCTACGCGGTGAGCGCGGCGCTCGCCGCGAGCCTGGCGGTGACGGCGGTGGCCTCGACCCGGGTGCTGTCGGTGCGGCTCAGCCGGGTCGAGTGGACCGCGGTCGGCGTGGTCTGCGCGGGCCTCGCGATGCTGGGGCTCGCCTCGGGTCCGGAGGGCGAGACGCCCGCGCCGCCCGAGCTGAAGTGGGTTCTGCTCGGTACGGCGGTCGCGGTCCTGCTGATCGGCGCGGCCGCGGGCCGGCTGCCGGGCCGCTCCCGGGCGCTGGTGCTGGGCCTGGGCGCGGGCATCGGCTTCGGGGTGCCCGAGGTGGCGGTGCGGCTACTGGACTCGGTGGACTTCACGAACCCTGCGCTGTACGCGCTGCTGCTCGGCGGGGCGGCGGCGTTCCTGCTGCTCACCTCGGCCTTCGCGCGCGGCTCGGTGACCACGGCGACGGCGGGTCTGGTCCTGACGGAGACCCTCGTCCCCTCGGCGGTCGGCGTCATCTGGCTCGGCGACCGCACCCGGGAGGGCCTCGCCTGGCTCGCCGTCGCCGGCTTCGCGATCTCGGTGGCCGGCGCGCTGGCGCTGGCCCGCTTCGGCGAACTCCCGGCGCCGCCCGCGGCCGCGGATCCGGACCCGCCCGCGCCCGAGTCCAAGTCCGCGCCCGAGTCCAAGTCCGAATCGGAATCCGAATCCGAATCCGAATCCGCCGAAGCGAACGGCGGACCGCCGGCGGGCTAGGTCCGCTCTGGAGCCCGCCCGCAGGACGTACCCGGGGACCAGGGGCACAGCCCCGTCCCCCTCACGGCAGCACCCGGCACAGCGCGTCCAGCGCCCCCGACCAGGCGCTGTCAGAGGGGGTGCCGTAGCCGACGACGAGGGCGTCGCGGCCCGGTGGGGTGGAGGGGTGGTGGTAGCGGGAGAGGCCCTCCAGGGCGAGCCCCTGCCAGGCCGCCGCCTGGACCACCGCGCGTTCCGTGCCCGGCGGGAGTTCGAGGACCGCGTGCATCCCGGCCGCGATGCCGCTCACGCGGATGCCGGGGGCGCGTTCCGCGAGCGCCTCGACGAGCTGGTCACGACGGCGCCGGTAGCGCAGCCGCATCCCGCGTACATGGCGGTCGTACGCGCCCGACGCGATGAACTCCGCGAGCGTCAGCTGGTCCGGCGTGCCCGACGCCCAGTCCACCTCGCCCTTCGCCCCGGCGACCTCACCCGCCAGGCTCTCCGGCAGGACCATCCAGGCGAGCCGCAGCCCGGGCGCCAGGGACTTGCTCGCCGTGCCCAGATAGACGACCCGCTCGGGGTCGAGTCCCTGGAGCGCTCCGATGGGCTGGCGGTCGTAGCGGAACTCCCCGTCGTAGTCGTCCTCCAGGATCAGCCCGCCCGTACTGCGCGCCCAGTCGACGGCGGCGGACCGCCGGTCGGGGTGGAGCGCCACGCCCATCGGGAACTGGTGCGCGGGCGTGAGCAGCACCGCTCCCACCCCTTTCAGCTCCGACAGCTCCTCCGTCCGCGTGCCGCGCTCGTCGAAGGGCAGCGCGGGCAGCCGCAGTCCCGCGTCGCTCAGCCGGTTCCAGTGCAGATCGAGCCCGTACGACTCCACCGCCACCTCCCGCACCCTCGCCCTGCGTCCTGCGGACGTGGGGGGACCCCCGGCACGCAGCACCGTCGCGAGCAGCATCAGCCCGTGCACGAAACCGGAGCAGATGATGATGCGGTCCGGGTCGGTGTATACGCCACGCGCCCGGGCGAGATAGTCGGCAAGGACGGTGCGCAGCTCGATCCGGCCACGCGGGTCGCCGTAGCCGAACGCCTCGTTCGGTGCGGCCGTCAGTGCCCGCCGGGCCGCCTTGAGCCATTCGGCGCGCGGGAACGATGCCAGGTCCGGCGCACCGGGCATCAGGCTGTACCTGGGTCCGCCCCGCGCGGGGCCGGGACGCGGCGCGGGGGCCGGGGTCCTGCGCGGGCTGGGCGTGGCTCGCGGGGCGACCCTGGTACCCGAGCCCTGCCGGGCGGTGAGCCAGCCCTCGGCAACGAGTTCGGCGTACGCGTCGGCGACGGTGTTGCGCGCCATGCCCAGGTCCGCCGCGAGCGTACGGGACGACGGCAGCCGGGTGCCCGGAGCCAGCCGTCCGGTGCGCACGGCGTCCCGCAGCGCGTCCATGAGACCCGTGCGCAGACCCGTACCGCGCAGCTCGATATGGAGGTCCGCTCCGAAAGTGGCCCAGTCATCTGCCATGGAAATGGACCATACCTCTGTGCCACGCGCCTCGTACGGTGATCTCCATGACGAAGACGAACCAGAGGTACAACGCCGAGCACACGCCCCGCATCGAGTGGGCCAAGCACGCTCCCGAGGTCTACAAGGCCATGATCAAGCTTGAGGTGGCCGCCCGGCAGGGCCTCGACCCGGCGCTGCTGGAGCTGGTCAAGATCCGCGCCTCGCAGATCAACCACTGCGCGTTCTGCCTCGACATGCACACGAAGGACGCACTCGCGGCGGGCGAGTCGGTCGACCGCATCATCCAGCTGAGCGCGTGGGAGGAGTCCCAGCACTTCTACACGGCGAAGGAGATCGCGGCGATCGAGCTGACCGAAGCGGTCACGGTGCTCACGGACGGCTTCGTGCCGGACGATGTGTACGAGAAGGCTGCGAAGCATTTCGAGGAGCCGGAGCTGGCGCAGCTGATCGCCGCGATCACGGTGATCAACGCGTGGAACCGCTTCGGTGTCTCGACCCGCATGGTGCCCGGTCACTACACGCCGGGCCAGCACCAGCCCTAAGGCACCAACACTGCAGCACCAGCACTGCAGCACAGCACTGAGAGGTCTCCTATGTCGGTCAAGGACTCAGTGAGCGACTTCCGTGCCCTGCACCACGGCCGCGCGCCCGAGGACCCGCTGGTTCTCCCGGGCCCCTGGGACGCGGCGAGCGCCCGGGTCTTCGCGGACGCCGGCTTCCCGGCGCTCGCGACGCCCAGCGCGGGCGTGGCGGCGTCGCTCGGCTACGAGGACGGCGAGACGCCCGCCGACGAGATGTTCGCCGCGATCGCCCGGATCGTCCGCGCCGTGGACATCCCCGTTTCCGCGGACATCGAGGCGGGCTACGGCCTCCCCGCGAAGGAACTGGTCCAGCGGGTCCTCGACACCGGCGCGGTCGGTGTCAACCTGGAGGACTCGGGACCCGGCAAGGCCCTCGTCGAGCCGCAGCGCCAGGCGGAGCGGCTCGCGGCGGTGCGGGCGGAGGCGGGTGACGCGCTCTTCGTCAACGCCCGCGTCGACACGTTCATCCGCGGGGTCGCCGACCCGGAGGCTGCGATCGAACGGGCGCGGCTGTACGTCGCCGCGGGCGCGGACTGCGTCTACCCGATCGGTGCTCCGACGGAGGCCCTGCCGCGCCTCCGCGAGGCGATCGAGGGCCCCATCAACGTAGGCAAGTTCCCCGGCACCCCCGCCATCCCCGAGCTGGGCCGGCTCGGCGCGACGCGGATCACCTTCGGCCCGGGCCTGCTCCTGCGCACGCTGGAGTCGGTACGCGAACTGGCGACGAGCCTGCGCACCTGACCGGGGGCTCCGCGCCTCACTCGCCGGACGTGCTCGTCCTGAGCCCCGCTGGGGTCCCCCCACGCCCGCAGGGCGTGGGGGGAGAGTGAGGCAGGGGGTCCGGGGCGGCACCCCGGCCGGGACCACGGGCCCCGCCCGTCACATCTGGCCGGGACCACGGGCCCCGCCCGTCACTTCTGCCGGGACCACGGGCCCCGGCCGTCACTTCTTCGGGAGCCACGCCTTCCAGGTCGCCTCGTTCGCCTTCACCCACTTCTCCGCCGCCGCCTCCGGCGACAGCTTCTGGTCCGCGATCATCAGGGCGACCTCGTTCTGCTGCTCGGTCGTCCACTTGAAGTTCTTCAGGAACTCGGCCGCCTCGCCGCCGTTCTTCACGAAGTCCGCGTTGAAGTACTTCTGCAGCGGCGTGTTCGGGTAGGCGCAGGCCACCTTCTTCGGGTCGGCGTCACAACCCGCCTTGTTCTCCGGCAGCTTGACCTCGACCATGTCGATCTGGGCGTTCAGCCACTGCGGGGTCCACCAGTACGTAAGGAAGGGCTTCTTCTCCTTCGCGTACTTCTTGATGGCCGTGATCTGGGCGGCCTCGGAACCCGAGTAGTTCGTCTTCAGGTCCAGCTTCAGATTGTTGATGATCGCGTCGTCGTTCGTGACGTAGTCGGGCGAGCCCTCCAGCAGCTCCCCCTTGTCGCCGCTCTCAGCGGTTCTGAAGTCCTTGGCGTACTTGTTGAGGTTCTTCCAGTCCGTGACATCGGGGTGCGCGTCCGCGAAGTACTTCGGTACGAACCACCCGATGTGGCCGGTGACGCCGAGGTCGCCGCCCTTGACGACGGTCTTCTTCGTCTCGACGTACTGCTTCTCCTCCTTGGGATGGCCCCAGTCCTCGAGGATCGCGTCGGTGTCGCCCTTGGACAGCGCGTCCCAGGCCAGCACCTCGCCCATCTGCTGGGTCTTGACCGTGTAGCCGAGTTCCTTCTCCAGGATGTGCTGGGCGACGGCGACATTGGCCTGGGCGCCGACCCAGGAGGGGACGGTCAGCTTCACGGTCTTCTTGCCGCCGACGTCGTTGCTCTTGCCGGTGTCGGCGGCGCTGCACGCGGTGAGGCTGAGGACGCCGAGGGCGCCGACGACAGCGGTGGCGGTACGGAGGGTGCGCATGGTGGTGCTCCTGTCGAGAGGGTGAGTAAAGGTCAGCGGTGTTTGCGGGCGGGCTGCTGCGTGATCCGGTCCAGGACGAGGCCGAGGCAGACGATGGCGACTCCGGCCGTCATGCCGAGGCCCATCTCGCCCCGGGAGAGGCCCTTGACGACGTCGTAGCCGAGGGCCCCGCCGCCCACGAGTCCGCCGACGACGACGACGGCCAGCACCAGCACGACGCCCTGGTTGACGGCGAGCTGCAGCGCCGGGCGGGCGAGTGGCAGCTGGACGCCGAAGAGCTGCTGGCGCGTGGAGGCGCCGAGCGAGCGGGACGCCTCCAGCGCGGCCGGATCGACCTCACGCAGGCCCTGGGTGGTGATGCGGACGACGGCGGGCAGTGCGTAGACCACGGCCGCGACGATCGCCGACGTGCGCGTGGCGCCGAAGAGTGCGACGACCGGGATCAGATACACGAACTGCGGCATCGTCTGCATCGCGTCGAGCAGGGGCCGCAGCCAGCGTTCCAGCCGTCCGGCGCGGGCGCACAACACCCCCGCGAAGAAGCCCAGCACCAGCGTGATCACCAGCGCGGCGAGCACCTGGGAGAGCGTGTCCAGGGACCTCGCCCAGACGCCGAGCGCCCCGATCGCCGCCATCGCGGTGGTCGCCGTGAGCGCGGCGGCCCAGTTGCCGACGAGCCAGGCCGTGGCGGCGACGATCAGCAGCACCGACCACCACGGCAGCCAGGCCAGGGTGTCCCGCAGGGGGTTGAGGATCCACAGCGTGAACTCCCGCGCCCACACCTCGGCGAAGGTGAGGTTCTCGGTGATCCACTCCTGGGCCTTGTTGACGGGCGTGGAGATCTCGTACGTCCATGCCTCGGGCCAGGTCGTGGTCCGTACGGCGGCGGCCGCGGCGACGAGCACGCCCACCAGCGCCCAGGCGCGTCCGCCGTGCAGCCAGCTCCCCGCGGGGGCGGGCTCGCCGATACGGTCGCCCGCGGCCGCGGTCGTACGGTCCAGCCAGATCGCGATCAGCACGATCGGGACGCCCGCGGCGAACGCCTTGCCGACGTCCGTCGTCGACAGCGCCGAGTACACCTCCTCGCCGAGGCCGCCCGCGCCGACGAGCGCCGCGATGACGACCATCGACAGCGCCATCATGATCGTCTGGTTGAGGCCGAGGAGCATCTGCTTGCGGGCGAGCGGGAACCGCGCGGTCCACAGCCGCTGCCAGCTGCTCGCGCCGAGCGACGCGGACGCCTCCAGCGCGGCCGGGTCGGCGCCGCGCAGTCCGAGCGTGGTGAGCCGGGCCATCGGCGGGGCGGCGTAGATCACCGTGCAGAACAGCGCGGCGGGCGTGCCCGTGCCGAAGACCAGCACGAACGGCAGGAGATACGCGAACGCCGGCAGCACCTGCATCGTGTCGAGCACCGGCCGCAGCGCCCGGTCCACCCGGTCGGACAGCCCCGCGGCCAGCCCGATCAGCGCGCCGAGCAGGGCCGCGACCGCCACGGACACCACCATCAGCGCGATGGTGATCAGCGTGGCGTCCCACATCCCGAGCAGCCCGCACACGGCGAACACCCCGAGCGCGGTCAGCGCGACGCGTGTCCCGCGCCGCCCGAGCCCGGCGGCCCGCCAGGCGACCAGCACTCCCCCGGCGAGGACCCCGAGCCAGCCGAGCGCGTCGAGCAGCTGGTAGACGGCGTCGACCGCGTCGGTGGCGGTGTTGGACAGATGCAGCAGGAAGTAGAGGAAGAGGGGGTGGGTGTCGCGGTTGTCGATGACCCAGGCGTTGGCGTCGTCGAGCGGCTGCGAGATGTCGACGGTCAGCGCGGAGGGCCAGCCCCCGCCGCCGAGCAGGGTGATGCCGAGCACGACCAGTACGGCGACGGCCGCGACGCCTGCGACCAGCCCGCGGCGCCGTCGTACGACGTCCCGCAGCCCGCGGCCCGGCTGCTGGGACCCGCCCGCGGTGCCGGGGGTCCTGGCCGTCTTGGACACGTCGTTCACGGTGACGCTCATCGGGACCACCGCCGC
This sequence comes from Streptomyces sp. NPDC043870, assembly GCF_056435785.1. Taxonomy (NCBI): domain Bacteria; kingdom Bacillati; phylum Actinomycetota; class Actinomycetes; order Kitasatosporales; family Streptomycetaceae; genus Streptomyces; species Streptomyces sp. NPDC043870. The sequence goes on along the minus strand of NZ_JBWKDT010000002.1, from coordinate 288,240 downwards.
AGGTTCGGGGGCAGAGTCCCCGCGTCCAGGGAGCCGTTCACGCCGCCACCCCCTCGGTCGACAGCCCCGCCACCACCGCGAGCAGCGCCGCGTGGTCGACGACGCCCACGCAGCGGCCGTCCTGCATCACCCGCGCGGGGACACCCGCGCGGGCGACCGCCTCGATCGCCTCGGAGACCGTGGCGTCGGGGGCGACGGCCGGGCCCGATTCGGGCTCTTCCGCGTCCACCGGCCGCATCGCCGTGCGGACCGTCATGACCTGCTCACGCGGCACATCGCGGACGAAGTCCCGTACGTAGTCGTCGGCGGGCGAGCCCACGATCTCCTCGGGCGTGCCGAGCTGGACGATCCGCCCGTCCCGCATCAGCGCGATCCGGTCGCCGAGGCGCAGCGCCTCGCTCAGGTCGTGGGTGATGAAGACCATCGTGCGGCCCTCCTCGCGGTGCAGCCGGATCACCTCCTCCTGCATGTCGCGGCGGATGAGCGGGTCGAGCGCACTGAACGGCTCGTCGAAGAGCAGCACTTCGGGGTCGACGGCGAGCGCCCGGGCGAGCCCGACGCGCTGCTGCTGACCGCCGGAGAGCTGCCCGGGGCGCCGGTTCTCCAGGCCTTCGAGGCCGACCTTGGCGATGACCTCGGCGGCCCTTTCGCGCCGTGCGGCCCGCCCCACGCCCTGGATCTCCAGCCCATAGGCGACGTTGTCGAGGACGCAGCGGTGCGGGAGCAGCCCGAAGTGCTGGAAGACCATGGCGGCGCGGTGCCGGCGCAGCTCGCGCAGGCGTGCCTTGTCCATCGACAGCACGTCCTCGCCGTCGATCGCGATCGACCCGGACGTCGGCTCGATCAGCCGCGTCAGGCAGCGTACGAGCGTCGACTTGCCCGAGCCGGACAGGCCCATGACGACGAACACCTCGCCCTTGCGGACGTCGAAGCTGACGTCGCGGACGGCTGCTGTGCAGCCGGTACGTTCGCGCAGCTCGGCGGGGGTCAGGGCGCCGAGCTCCGGCGAGCCGGGCACCCGGTCCGCCCTCGGCCCGAAGACCTTCCACAGCTCGCGCACCGCGAACACCGGCGGCTCTTTCGTGATGTCGTCGGCGGTCATCGGGCTCCTCGGTCTCATTGCGCTCGTCGGGCTCATCGGGCTCTTCGGGCTCATCGGGTTTCACTCACCGTCAGCAGGTCCGCGCATTTCTCGCCGACCATCAGCACCCCGATCATCGGGTTGACGGCGGGCATCGTCGGGAAGACGGACGCGTCGGCGATACGGATTCCGTCGAGTCCCCTGACCTTCAAGTCCGGGGAAACTACGGCAAGTTCATCAGCGGACGCGCCCATTCGGCAGGTACCGGCGGGGTGGTACACCGTGTGCGCGACCTTGCGCGCGTACTCGCTCAGCTCCTCGTCACCGGTGACCTCGGGGCCCGGGCACACCTCCCGCTTCAGCCAGCCGGCCAGGGGTTCCGACTTCGCGATCTCACGCGCGAGGCGGATGCCGTCGACGAGGGTGCGGCCGTCGTAATCGTCCTCGTCGGTGAAGTAGCGGAAGTCGAGCGCGGGCTTGGTCTGCGGGTCGGCGCTCGTGAGGGAGAGGCGGCCGCGGCTGCGCGGCTTGGGGATGTTGGGCGTCATCGACACCCCGTGCGGCGGGCGTTCGTAGCCGAGCCGCTCCGGGTTGTCGGTGAACGGTATTTGGTAGAAGTGGAACATCAAGTCCGGGCCCCGCTGCTCCGGGTCCCGCCGGACGAACAGCCCGGCGTCCGAGTCCATCGCCGAGTTCTCGGGTATCGGCCCGTGGGTTTCCCACACGATGACCGATTCGGGATGGTCGAGGAGGTTCTCGCCGACGCCCGGCAGATCGTGGACGACAGGGATGCCGAGTGCCTCCAGGTCGCCCTTCGGGCCGATACCGGAGTGCAGCAGCAGCCTCGGGGTGTCCACCGCGCCCGCGCAGACGATCACTTCGCGCCGCGCCTCGACGAGCAGTTCCTCGCCGTCCTTGGTCCGCACCCGGACACCGCGCGCCCGGGTGCCCTCCAGCTCCAGCCGGTACGCCCAGGTCTCCAGCATCAGGGTGAGGTTCGGCCGCCGGTCCATGACCGGGTGGAGATAGGCGACGGACGCGGACGACCGCTTGTTGTTCTCCGGGTGGTACGCGAGGTCGAAGAAGCCGACGCCCTCGTCGAAGGGCTTCTTGTTGAAGCCTTCCACGCGCGGGACGCCGAGCGCGGTCCGGGCGGCGTCGACGAAGTCGCGGGCGATGGCGTTACGGTCCGCCTCGTCGACCGGCACGATGTGGTTGAGCAGCCGGTCGTAGTACGGGTCCATGGCGGCGGCGTGCCAGCCCTCGGCCCCGGCCTCCGCCCACTCGTCCCAGTCGGACGGCAGCGGCTTGAAGGCGATGAGGGTGTTGTGCGACGAGCAGCCGCCGAGGACGCGGGCGCGGCTGTGCCGGATGTGGGAGTTGCCGCGGGGCTGCTCGGTGGTGGGGTAGTCGTAGTCGAGCTCGCCGCCGAGGAGCCCCATCCAGCGGCGCAGCGTGAGGACGTCCTCCCGGTCGACGTCGCTCGGGCCGCCCTCGATGACGGCGACGGTGACGTCCGGGTTCTCGGTGAGACGGGCGGCGATCACCGATCCGGCGGTGCCGCCCCCGATGACGACATAGTCGTACTCGGTCATGTGCATGTACTTCCTTGCTCCCCGTGTTCAGCCGTGTTCAGCCCGCGAACCAGCGCACGGGGCGCGGGGCGAGGTTCTGATAGATGTGCTTGCTCTCGCGGTATTCGGCGAGCCCGGCGGGGCCGAGCTCCCGGCCGATGCCGGACTTGCCGAAGCCGCCCCACTCAGCCTGGGGGAGGTAGGGGTGGTAGTCGTTGATCCAGACGGTGCCGTGGCGCAGCCGCCCCGCCACGCGCCGGGCGCGCCCGGGGTCTCCACTCCAGACGGCACCCGCGAGCCCGTACTCGGTGTCGTTGGCGAGCGCGACGGCCTCGTCCTCGGTGCGGAACGTCTCGACGGTCAGGACCGGGCCGAAGACCTCTTCGCGGACGACGCGCATCTCGCGGTGGCACTGGTCGAGGACGGTGGGCCGGTAGAAGTACCCCTCGTACCCGGGACCGTCGGGCCGCACGCCGCCCGCCCGCAGCACGGCTCCTTCGGCGAGCGCGGAGGCGACGTACTCCTCGGTCTTCGCCAGCTGCTGCGCGGATACGAGCGGTCCGCACTCGACGCCCTTGTCCGTACCGCGGCCGATGCGGATCTTCTCGGCGCGGCGGGCGAGTTCGCCGACGAAGCGCTCGCGCAGGGACTCCTCGACGATGAGGCGGGAGCCGGCCGAACAGACCTGGCCGCTGTGGATGAACGCGGCGTTGAGCGCCTGGTCGACGGCGGTGTCGAACGCCTCGTCGGTGGTGCAGGCGTCCGCGAACACCACGTTGGGGTTCTTGCCGCCGAGCTCCAGGGCGACCTTCTTGACGCCGGCGGCGGCGGCACGCATCACCTTGGTACCGCTGGCGAGTCCGCCCGTGAAGGAGACGAGGTCGACGTCGGGGTGCTCGGCGAGGCGCGCGCCGACCGGGTCGCCGGGGCCGGTGACGATGTTGGCGACGCCGTCGGGCAGGCCCGCCTCGGCGAGCAGCCGGACGAGCGCGACCGTGGTGAGCGGGGTGATCTCGCTCGGCTTGATGACGAAGGTGTTGCCGGCCGCGAGGGCCGGGGCGATCTTCCAGCTGGCCTGGAGGAGGGGATAGTTCCAGGGGGTGATCAGAGCGCACACCCCGACCGGCTCGTGCACGACCACGCTGTGGATGTCCGGGGACCCGGCGTCCACGACGCGCCCGTTCTCGTTCATGACCAGGTCGGCGAAGTACGCGAACGCGTCCGCGACGCAGTCGACGTCGACGCGCCCTTCCTCCGCCGTCTTGCCGGCGTCCCGGCTCTCGAGCAGCCCGAGCTCCTCGCGGTCCCGCCGCAGCAGCCCGGCCACGCGCCGCAGCAGCGCGGCCCGCTCGGCCACCGGTGTACGGGGCCACTCACCCTGGTCGAACGCGCTGCGAGCGGCGGCGACCGCGGCGTCGGTGTCCTCGGACCCGCCTTCCGCCACGACCGCGAAGGGCGTGGCGTCAGCGGGGTCGAGGATCTCGCGCGTGGCTCCGGAGGCGGCTTTGCGCCACTCTCCGCCCACGTGGATGGTCAGTTGTGCCGACACGTCGCGTTATGCCTTCCGTTCCCGTTATGTCTCCCACCAGCGAGAACTGGTGATCGGGGCGCCTGCCCCGGAGGGCGGAAAGCATGCGCGGGGCATGGCCGGAAGTAATGCGGGTCACTCCACGCGAGATCGCCGACGAGGCCGTCGGCCGGTCCGTCGCGGGTCCACCGCCGGGTTCGTCCTGCCCGCGGAGCCCCGGCGTCGCCCCGACGGCCATGCGCCTGCGCGCGACCGTGGCGTACGCGGCCGCCCCCTCCCGGCCGTTCATGATCGCGTACATGCGCCGGTCGTGGCGCGACACCGTCTCCGTCGGGGCGGGGAGGATCATCCGGGCGATCGACCCGTTCCAGCACTGCGAGGGCTGCGACCGGCCCTTCAGATCCCCGGAGCCCGGCCGCTGCCGGGACTGCCGGGGTGGATCTGGCGCCTGACCACGGACCGGCGTCCCTCAACCGCCAGTTCCGCCAGCGCGAAGCAGCCGACGCACAGCACGAGCAACCCGGAGATCAGCTCGGCAGTGTTGACGAAGCCGAGCAGAGCGCCTCCCGACGGAGCCGAGACCGCCGCGAAGTCCATCCAGCCGCTGGAGCTGAAGGCGGCGCCCACACCGGTCCACGCCATCGCCAGCGGTACGCGCATGCGCACCGCGCCCCACCGGCGGAACACCAGCGCGTACAGGCCCGCCGCGCCGAACAGCACACCTGACTCGACTCTTGACTTCCGACAAATCGGGAGGATACTGACCTCTACACCGGACAACCGGAGAGAGCCGCACCCGTCGGCGGAGACGTCCACCGACCCGCGTGACCCTTCCCACGGCTCTGGCTAGGCCCCCGGCAGAACCGCACGAGGACCGGCGCTTCAGCGACGACTGAGGTACACGGAAATCGAGGCGGACTACCGGGGACTGTTTTGTGTCCGGCCGGTGGTCCCGGTGTCTGTCCGGCCGGTCTTCGCTCCTCTGGCGACGACGAAGGCCGTCAGCCGTGCGGTGCCGAGGCCGAGCCCCGCCCAGCCGCCGCTGAGGCCGAGCACCGCGAAAGCCGATGTCGGGAACTTCTCGCTCATCCGGGCCAGGGCGTCGCCCTCGGCCTCACCGGTGAGCCCTCCCGCCAGGTCCTCCATGCCCGGGTTGTGGCCGACCAGCAGGACCGTCCCCACATCTTCGGGCACCTCCCGCAGGACGCCGACCAGCTCCGCCGGATCCGCCGCGTACACCCGTTCCTCGTAGCGCACCGGCACCTCCGTGCCCAGCTGCGCGGAGGCGAGGTCCCAGGTCTCGCGCGCCCGCCGGGCGGTCGAGCAGATCACCAGGTCGGGCACGCACCCCGTCTCGCGCAGGAGCCGTCCGGCCGCCGGGGCGTCCCGCCGGCCGCGCGGCGCCAGCGGTCGCTCGTGGTCGGCGACGTCCGGCCAGGCGGACTTGGCGTGCCGCAGCAGCACGAGACGGGCGGCGTCTCGCTCGTTCCTGGGACCGGGTTCCATGGGCCCAGGCTCGCAGAGAGCGCTGTGGGGCGCTACGCGGCCGCGCAGCGCCCCACAGTCCGTAGCGGGAAATCAGATGAGGCCGAGGCCGCGCACCGCGTCGCGCTCCTCCGCCAGCTCCGCGACCGACACGTCGATGCGGGTGCGGGAGAACTCGTTGATGTCCAGGCCCTGGACGATCTCGTACTTGCCGTCCTTGCAGGTGACCGGGAAGGAGGAGATCAGGCCCTCCGGGACGCCGTAGGAGCCGTCCGACGGGATGCCCATGGAGGTCCAGTCGCCCTCGGCGGTGCCGTTGACCCAGGTGTGGACGTGGTCGATCGCGGCGTTCGCGGCCGAGGCGGCCGAGGACGCGCCACGGGCCTCGATGATCGCGGCGCCGCGCTTGGCGACGGTCGGGATGAACGTGTCGGCCAGCCAGACCTGGTCGTTCACGACCTCCGCGGCGTTCTTGCCGGCGATCTCCGCGTGGAAGATGTCCGGGTACTGGGTCGCGGAGTGGTTGCCCCAGATGGTGAGTCGCTTGATGTCGGAGACGGCGGCACCGGTCTTGGCGGCCAGCTGCGAGATCGCGCGGTTGTGGTCGAGGCGGGTCATCGCGGTGAAGCGCTCGGCCGGTACGTCCGGGGCGGCGGCCTGCGCGATGAGCGCGTTGGTGTTGGCCGGGTTGCCGACGACGAGGACCTTGATGTCGTCCGCGGCGTTGTCGTTGATGGCCTTGCCCTGGGGCTTGAAGATGCCGCCGTTGGCCTCCAGCAGGTCGCCGCGCTCCATGCCCTTGGTCCGGGGACGGGCGCCGACGAGCAGCGCGACGTTGGCGCCGTCGAAGGCGACGTTCGGGTCGTCGCTGATGTCGATGCCCTGGAGCAGCGGGAAGGCGCAGTCGTCGAGCTCCATGGCGGTGCCCTCGGCGGCCTTCAGGCCCTGCGGGATCTCCAGGAGGCGGAGCTTGACCGGCACATCCGCGCCGAGCAGGTGGCCGGAGGCGATGCGGAAGAGCAGCGCGTAGCCGATCTGGCCGGCCGCGCCGGTGACGGTGACATTCACGGGAGTGCGGGTCATGGCGATCTCCGTAAGACAGCTGGCGGTGGGGGTCCCTACCCCTGATGCTGGATATCTCCACCGTACTGATCGATCTCTCGACGTGAAGAGATATCCAGCGGCCAGGCTATCGGACCGGGACCCCTGTGGACCGCCACCCCCTTGTGGCCCGGCTCACGGGAGCGGCTCACTGCTCCTTCGTGCAGCCCTTCGTGCCCGTGGTGAGCGTCGCGCACGCCTTGGCCTCGGACTCGTCGGTCACGGCGACCATGGGGGTGTACGCGTCCTTGTCGGCGTTCACGAGGCCGTTCCGGGTCGCGTCCCCCGCGGCTATCGAGACCTTGTCGCCCGGCGTCGCCTGGGTGATACGGGCCCACGCGGCCGCGCACGTCTTGCTGTAGCGCACCTCGACGAGGGCCGTGCCGACCTTCACCCGCGAAGCGGTCGTGGCGAACTCACCGCCGCACCCCATGGTCTCGGGGTCCTGGCCGGTGCAGTCGGCACCGGAGCACTTGACCCCCGCCGGCAGCTGCGGATCGCTGGTCGTGGGAGCGGCGGTGGGCGTGGCGGCCACGTTCTTGCCGCCGTCGCCGCCGTCCCCGCCGCCCCCGAGATCGGTCAGCAGGACGGCCGCCGCGATCACCAGCAGCGCGCCGACGACACCCGCGAGGAACATCGTCATCTTGCGCCGTCCGCGCCCCTGGTCGGGGGACGCGGGAGCGGCATGCCCACCGGTACGGGGCGGCGGAACGGAGCGGCCACCGCCCTGCACGGGGACGTACGGCTCGTGCTCGGGACCGGTCGGGGGCGCGGCGGTCCGCGAGGCGCCGGGCTGCCCGGTCGGCCCGAACTCACCCAGCGCGGCCCGCGCCTGGGAGATCCGGATGGCCTCCATGGTCATGTCGTGACGCATCTCGGCGCGGCTCCAGGCGCGCTCCGCGAGCTCCCACATGGTCGTGAGGTGGAGCGGGTTCGTCCCCGTCACCTCGGCGAGTGCGACGATCGCGCCCTTGGGTGCGAGCAGCCGCCCGTTCAGATAGCGCTCCCACGACGTCTTGCTGTAGCCGGTACGGTCCGCGACCGCGGCGATGCTGAGCCCGCTGCGGTCGACGAGCCGGCGCAGCTGGCTGGCGAACTCCCTGACCTGCGGGTCCAGTTCCTCCGGTAGCGCCTTCCAACGAGGCATTACTTCCCCCCTTGTCCCCCGAACGTGCCTGATGTGCCCCGCGCTGTGGTGCCCCCTGCCACGCCCTCGGGCGGCCGTCACGGACTCGTACGAGTTACGGACTCGTCCGCGTTGTGGACTACCCAGAGGGATGCGCGGAGCCAGGATGACAGTTCCTGACCCCGGGGCGCACGGGGGGCATTCGGGACATTGGCGTACCCCCGCGTGCGCCCCTGCCCTGAAGCCCGCCCCAGTCTCGCATCCGTTGCCCGACGATCACACCATGGCGGAACCGTCACTTCCGTGCCACAGGCCCCGGACCTTTCTTGTGTCTGTTTGGCGCGTGCATGACTCTGGATCACGAGACGGCGCCCGTCCTCCCTCGGGGGAGAGGACGGGCGCCGTCACGGCGGATCGGCGTGCACAGCGCGTGCCGACGCGAAGCAGCATCGTCGGCCTGAAGACGTGGCACGCGCTGAACCCCGGCTGCTGACCCCGGAACGCGGTGGCCCGCCCCCGGTTCGTACGGGGACGGGCCACCGTCCGGGGTCGCGGCGCGAGAGGCATCAGAGGATCAAGCGAACGGTCAGGCAAGAACTCAGGCAAGGGCGCAGGCAAAGGCTCAGGCGGCGGCCATGGCCATCTTCTTCTCCAGGTTGGAGTCCAGCGCCTCCAGGAACTGCTCCGTGGTCATCCACGGGGTGTCCTTGGAGATCAGCAGCGCCAGGTCCTTCGTCATCTGGCCGCCCTCGACGGTCTCGATGCAGACCTCCTCCAGGGTCTGCGCGAACCTGGTGACCTCGGGGGTGCCGTCCAGCTTGCCGCGGTGGGCGAGGCCACGGGTCCAGGCGAAGATCGAGGCGATCGGGTTGGTCGAGGTCGCCCTGCCCTGCTGGTGCTGGCGGTAGTGGCGGGTCACCGTCCCGTGCGCGGCCTCGGCCTCGACGGTCCTGCCGTCGGGGGACATGAGCACCGAGGTCATCAGGCCGAGCGAGCCGAAGCCCTGCGCGACGATGTCCGACTGGACGTCACCGTCGTAGTTCTTGCAGGCCCATACGTAGCCGCCCTCCCACTTCAGGGCCGAGGCCACCATGTCGTCGATGAGCCGATGCTCGTAGGTGAGCCCCTTCTCCTCGAACTCGGTCTTGAACTCGTTGTCGAAGATCTCCTGGAAGATGTCCTTGAAGCGGCCGTCGTACTTCTTCAGGATCGTGTTCTTCGTGGACATGTAGACCGGGAAGCCGCGGGCCAGGCCGTAGCGGAACGAGGCGCGCGCGAAGTCGCGGATCGACGCGTCCAGGTTGTACATCGACAGCGCGACACCGGCACCCGGGAACTCGTACACCTCCAGCTCGACCGGATCGGAGCCGTCCTTCGGGGTGAAGGTCATGGTGAGGGTGCCCTCGCCCGGGACCTTCAGGTCGGTTGCCCGGTACTGGTCGCCGAAGGCGTGACGGCCGACGACGATCGGCTTGGTCCAGCCCGGGACCAGCCGTGGCACGTTGTCCATGATGATCGGCTCGCGGAAGATCACGCCGCCGAGGATGTTGCGGATGGTGCCGTTGGGCGAGCGGTACATCGCCTTGAGGTTGAACTCCTCGACCCGCGCCTCGTCGGGTGTGATCGTGGCGCACTTCACACCGACGCCGTACTCCTTGATGGCGTTGGCGGCGTCGACCGTCACCTGGTCGTTGGTGGCGTCGCGGTGCTCGATGCCCAGGTCGAAGTACTTCAGCTCGACATCGAGGTACGGCAGGATCAACTTGTCCTTGATGAACTGCCAGATGATGCGGGTCATCTCGTCGCCGTCGAGCTCGACGACGGGGTTGGCTACCTTGATCTTGGCCATGAGCTGGACCGTCCCTCTCGGGCTTCGTGCTGGTTGGCCCCCCGGCTCTCCGCGTACGCGCCGCCTAACGCACGGTGAAGTGATGGACCGCGTCCTCCAGGAACGGGATCTCCAGCCAGGGACGCGGCTGGACCATCAGGGCGAGCAGCACGATCACGGTGCCGAGCAGGCCGTACGTGACCATGTCGGTGAAGCGTGAGCGCACCGCAAGCATGCCCACGGAGGGCAGCGCGCGGCGCAGCGCCGCGCCGGTGAGCAGGGCGACGCCGACGAGAATCGTGCCGACCCGGAAGGCCTGGTCGAACGGATCCGTGCCGACGATCAGCAGCCCGAGCGCCGTCATCCCGAGCACGGTCAGCAACGGCCACTGCCGCGCGGGCGCGGGCGCGTCCCCGGACGCTGCCCGCCCGCCGCCCTCGGGCCGCGCGGTGTCCCGCGTGACGGCCGGCGGCCGCCGCGACTTGCTCCCTGCGCGCTCGGAGACGGCGTGGCCGTTGGCCGCCGCCCGCTCGGAGCCGGCCTGCCCGTTGTCCGCGGCCCCCTCGGAACCGGGCACGTGGCCGTTGGCCGCGGCCTGCTCGGAGGCGGCGTGGCCGTTGGCCGCCGCGCCGGTCGCGCCCGAGGCGCTGCTGTCCGGCGACGGGGTCGTAGCGCGTCCGCGACCGTCCGGCTCGGCGGCCGACCGCCCGTTCGCCGACCCGTTCGCCGACCCCTTCGCCGGCCCGGGCCAGGGCCCGGTGCCGTTCACCGGAGCGTCGGGTGCCGCCCGGTCGGCGGCACCAGGGCCGGTCTCGTTGTTGTCCGGGGTGGTCATGGCTGTCAGTCCGCGGACGCGAGCTCGGCCGCCTCGACGACATTGACCAGAAGCTGGGCCCGGGTCATCGGGCCGACGCCGCCCGGGTTCGGGGAGAGCCAGCCGGCGACGTTCGCGACGTCGGGGTGGACATCGCCGACGATCTTCCCGTTGCCGTCGCGGCTGACGCCGACGTCGAGGACGGCCGCGCCCGGCTTCACGTCCTCCGGCCGGACCAGGTGGGCGGAGCCCGCCGCGGCGACGATGATGTCGGCCTGGCGCAGATGCGCGGAGAGGTCACGCGTACCGGTGTGACACTGCGTGACCGTCGAGTTCTCGGAGCGGCGGGTCAGCAGCAGCGGCAGCGAGCGGCCGATGGTGGTGCCGCGGCCGACGACGACGACGTGCGCGCCGTTCAGTTCGACGCCGTACTGACGCAGCAGCCGGATCACGCCGTACGGCGTGCACGGCAGTGGGGCCGGCTCGTTCAGGACGAGACGGCCGAGGTTCATCGGGTGCAGCCCGTCCGCGTCCTTCGCCGGGTCGATCAGCTCCAGCACCCGGTTCTCGTCGATGCCCTTCGGCAGCGGCAACTGCACGATGTAGCCCGTGCAGTCGGGGTTCGCGTTGAGCTCGCGTACGACCGCCTCGATCTCGTCCTGCGAGGCGGTGTCGGGCAGTTCGCGCTGGATGGAGGCGATCCCCACCTGCGCGCAGTCGCGGTGCTTGCCCGCGACGTACTTCTGGCTGCCGACGTCGTCGCCGACCAGCAGGGTCCCGAGGCCGGGCGTGATGCCCCTGGCCTTGAGGGCCGCCACGCGGGCGGTCAGATCGGACTTGATCGCGGCTGCGGTGGCCTTGCCATCGAGAATCTGGGCGGTCATGCCCCCATCCTCGCGGATGACCCCTCCCCTGTTCCAATTCGAGCCGTCGTCACCGGTCCGGCAGCCCGTCCACACGGCTCCGTCACCGGTCCGCCGAGCGGTGCACGAGGTTGCACTTGCACAACACATTCGGATACCGACTGGACAAAAACTCGGCCTTAATACCACGATGAGCCGCGCAGTGCCGCGGGCAGTGTCGGGGGGCAAACCGCTTGTTTTTGTGAACTTTCCTCCTGTCAGGACCGCGCCGTCCCCGCAAATCCCACGGAGGAATCCCGCCATGAGCTTCGGCGACCCGAACAACCCCTACGGCCAGCAGCAGGGCCAGCCTGGCTACGGCCAGCAGGGCCAGCCGGGCTACGGCTACCCGCAGGGCCCGCAGCAGCCGCAGCCCGGATACGGCTACCCGCAGGCCCCGCCCGTCCAGCAGCCGTACGGCGGTGGCTACCCGGGCGTCCCGGTGGAGATGCCGGGTGGGGTGAAGGCCGCGCGTGTGATGCTCTACATCCTGGGCGGCCTGCAGGCGGTCGGCGCGGTCATCACCGTCGTCGCCGGCGCGGCGATCATGGATGCGATCTCGGGCTCCTCCGAGATCTCCGGTGCGGACGCTGACGCGGCCGCCGGCATCGGCATGGGCGTCATGGTGTTCGTCGCGCTCCTCGTTCTCGGCTTCGCGCTGTGGGGCATCCTCACGGCCGCCAAGTTCCACACCGGCGGCAGCGGCATCCGTATCTCGGCGATCGTCTACGGCTCTGTGATCACGCTGTTCAGCCTCATCAGCCTGCTCGGGGCGAACATCTTCGCCCTCATCAGCCTCGTGCTGGGCATCCTGATCATCGTCTTCTGCGCCAAGTCGGACGCCTCCACCTGGTTCGGCCGTCCGCGCTACTGACGCGACGCCCGGCAAGACACAGAGGGCCGTAACTTCCGCCTCACGGCGGAGGGTTACGGCCTTCTGTGCGTGTGCGAGGCGAGCCACCGAGTAGGTGCACGTGCGGCCTGCCGGTGTTTCAGTACCGTGCGGGCCGTCACGCGTCATGATTCACGCGTCATGTGTCATGTGGCATGCGTCGTGCGTAACGCGTCGCGCGCTCAGTGGAAGAAGTGCCGCGTCCCCGTGAAGTACATCGTGACGCCCGCCTTCTGCGCGGCCTCGACGACCTGCTCGTCACGGACCGAACCGCCGGGCTGGACCACGGCCTTGACTCCGGCCGCGGTCAGGATCTCGAGGCCGTCCGGGAACGGGAAGAACGCGTCGGAGGCCGCGTACGCGCCCGCCGCACGCTCCTCGCCCGCCCGCTCGACGGCGAGCTTCGCGGAGTCGACGCGGTTGACCTGGCCCATGCCGACACCGACCGAGGCGCCGCCCTTGGCGAGCAGGATCGCGTTGGACTTGACGGCTCGGCAGGCCTTCCAGGCGAAGGCGAGTTCGGCCAGCTCCTCGGCGCTGAGCGCCTCGCCGGTGGCGAGGGTCCAGTTCGCCGGGTCGTCACCGTCGGCCTGGAGCCGGTCGGTGACCTGGAGCAGCGCGCCACCGTCGATCGGCTTCAGCTCGACGGGCGCTGACGGGGCGTCGGGGCAGCGCAGCACGCGGATGTTCTTCTTGCGGGCCAGCACCTCGACCGCGCCGTCCTCGTAGTCCGGGGCGACGATGACCTCGGTGAAGATCTCGGCGACCTGCTCGGCCATCGCCACGGAGACCGGGCGGTTGACCGCGATCACACCGCCGAACGCGGAGAGCGGGTCGCAGGCGTGGGCCTTGCGGTGCGCCTCGGCGACGTCGTCACCGATCGCGATGCCGCACGGGTTGGCGTGCTTGATGATCGCGACGCACGGCTCGGCGTGGTCGTACGCGGCACGGCGCGCGGCATCCGTGTCCGTGTAGTTGTTGTACGACATCTCCTTGCCGTGCAGTTGCTCGGCCTGCGCGAGGCCGCCGCCCGCCTCGGTGACGTACAGCGCGGCGTCCTGGTGCGGGTTCTCGCCGTAGCGCAGGACGTTCGAGCGCTCGTACGTGACACCGAGGAAGTCGGGGAAGAGGCTCTCGTCGGCCGGGGCGTACGAGGAGGCGAACCAGGAGGCGACGGCGACGTCATACGCGGCCGTGTGCTGGAACGCTTCGGCGGCGAGGCGCTTGCGGGCGGTGAGGTCGAAGCCACCGGACGCGACGGCGGTGAGGACATCGGCGTACCGCTCGGGGCTGGTGACGACCGCCACGGACGGATGGTTCTTGGCGGCGGCACGGACCATCGAGGGGCCGCCGATGTCGATCTGCTCGACGCACTCGTCGGGGGTCGCGCCGGAGGCGACGGTCTGCCGGAACGGGTAGAGGTTCACGACCACGAGGTCGAAGGGCTCGACGCCGAGCTCCGCGAGCTGCTCGCGGTGGCTGTCGAGGCGGAGGTCGGCGAGGATGCCGGCGTGCACGCGCGGGTGCAGGGTCTTGACGCGGCCGTCCAGGCACTCGGGGAAGCCGGTGAGCTCCTCGACCTTGGTGACCGGGACCCCGGCCGCGGCGATCTTCGCGGCGGTGGAGCCGGTGGAGACGAGCTCGACGCCGGCTTCGTGGAGGCCGCGGGCGAGCTCCTCCAGCCCCGTCTTGTCATAGACACTGACCAGCGCGCGACGGATGGGCTTATTCACCGACATGAACCTTTCGTCCCTCAATGCGGTAGCCGTTTCGGGCGAGACGCCCCACGACCTCGACGAGCAGCTGACGCTCGACTTCTTTGATGCGCTCATGGAGAGCGGCTTCGCCTTCTTCTGTGTCCTCTTCGACCACCTCGACCACGCCCTGCGCGATGATCGGCCCGGTGTCGACACCGTCGTCGACGAAGTGGACGGTGCATCCGGTGACCTTCGCCCCGTACGCGAGCGCGTCACGCACTCCGTGGGCACCGGGAAAACTGGGCAGCAGGGCGGGGTGGGTGTTCACGAACCGACCGCCGAACCGGGCGAGGAAGTCCTTGCCGACGATCTTCATGAAGCCGGCCGAGATAACGAGATCCGGCTCGTACGCGGCGGTGGCCTCGGCCAGCGCGCGGTCCCACTCCTCGCGGGTCGCGTAGTCCTTCACCTTGCGGACGAAGGTGGGGAGCCCGGCGTCGCGGGCGCGGTCGAGGCCGGCGATGCCGTCGCGGTCGGCCCCGACCGCGACGATCTCGGCGCCGAAGCCTTGCGGATCGTCGCCGATGGCGTCGAGCAGCGCCTGGAGGTTGGTGCCGGATCCGGAGACCAGGACGACGAGGCGGGCGGCAGCCACTGGGGGACTCTTTTCGCGTTGCGGTACGGCTTGCAGAAGGCCGTGCGGGTCGTGCGGTGTGCGGTTGGGCGGTTCTTGTGTCGATCTTTGTATGGTCGTACGAACGAAACGAGCCCGGCGATAGGGGAACTCTACGAAGCCGTCGACCGTCAGCAACGATACCGGCACACCGAGCGGCCCCCACGGGACGGGGGCTGGGCCGGGAGGTAGCGTCTGGGGGCAGGGCCCGTCCCCAGACGGAGTACCCGGGTACAGAGGGGAAGACGTTCACCACATGCCGGACCGACGCCGCCGCACGGCACTCCGCCTCCCGCTCTCCACCGAGCGGGGCTCCCTGCTGCTGCGGGAACGCCAGTCGCCGGAGTCCACGGAGCCCCGGGAGACCGGGGACCCCAGTACACCCAGGGAGCCCAGGGAGCCGAGGGACGAGAGCAATCCGTTCGCGCCGCCGCCCGAGGGCTCCCCGGACCGGCCGTGGCAGCCACGGCACGGCTCCGGGAGCGACTCCGGCGACGAGGGCGGTCGGCGGGACGACGAGCGTTCGTCCTGGGGCAGCCAGTGGAGCAGCCGCCAGCCGGGCCGCTCCCCCGGCGGCTTCGGCAGCCGGCCGGGCGGCCAGAGTGCCCAGAGTGGCCAGAGCGGCGGCAGTGGCGGCGGGGGCAGTCAGGACAGCGGCCCGGAAGGCGGTGGCCAGGGCAGCGGACTCCGCTGGGACCCGACGGACCCCGCCCAGCGCCGTGCCCGCTACGCACTGCTCGGCGGTATGTGGGCCTTCTTCTTCGCGCTCTTCGACCTCCCGGAGATCGCCCTGCTCCTCGGTGCCCTCGCGCTCTACTGGGGTACGAGCTCGCTTCGCGCCAAGCCCCGCCGCGCTTCCCCCGACCCCACTGTGGCCGCCTCCGCCACGCCGCCGCAGCCTGCGGGCAAGCCCCAGGTGACGGCGGCGGTGAGCGGCCTGCTGCTGGCGGGGATCGCACTCGCGATCGTGGCGATGACGTTCACGGTGCAGCTGGTGTACCGCGACTTCTACACGTGCGTGGACGACTCCCTGACGAAGGCGGGCCAGCTCTCCTGCAACGAGCTCCTGCCGGACCCGCTGCGCGGGGTCATCGGCGTCAAGGAGTAGCGGCGCGGCGGAGTAACGGAGCCCGGCGGAGTAACGGAGCGCGACGGAGCAGCGGCACCAACGAGCAGCGGCACCACGCCTCCGGCGGTGGGGTGGATCCGGGTGAGCGCCCGCATCGCGATCGCCGCCTCGTCACCCAGGTGCGGCGCTACGCCTCCGGCGGCGTGACGCTCGACGGCGTGACGCTCGGTGGTTGCGCGTCGGGGACCTCCGGCGCGGGACGCGGATGAACGGCCGCATCACCCGAGTGGCTCAGGCCGTGAACCTCCCCCGACGGGGATGGTTCACGCACGGGAGTGACCTCGCCCCGGTGGGCTGCCTCGCCCGTACGGGCGGGCTCGAACCGTGCGCCCGGCGCGGGGGCCGGAGCGAACCCGGAGCTGCCCGGCCGCGCGTCCGGCTGCCCGTCCGACTGCTGCCCGTCCGACCGCGGGACCGGCGCGGGCGGAGGCTGCGGCGCCGAAGCCCGCGGCCGTGACTGGCCGGCGGCGTCGGACGCCGACGAGTTCGGCCGGTCCTCGCCGGGAGAGGTGCCCGACGCGGACGCAGCGCCGCCCGTGCCCGGCGTGGGAACGCCCGTCGGCCCATCGCCGTCGCCGTCGCGGTCCGCAGCCGTGGCCGCAGCCGCAGCCGCAACGGCTTCGCCCGCCGCCCCCAGCGACTCGTCCGAGGCGGCCGGACCTTCCGCAGGAGCGGCCGGGTCGTCCCCTGCACCGCCCTGCGCGGCATCGGGCGCGAGGGGCGGGGGCTCGGAATCAGCCGCACCCGGCGCGTGCGACCCGGGCGGCGGGGAGGGCTCAGTGGCCGCGGCAGCCGAAGGGGCGGCATGGGCCGCAGCGGCCTCGGAAGCCGGGAACGGGAACGCCGCCATCAGACCGCCCGAGGCCTGTTTGATGGCCGCCCAGCGCCGGGCCCGCGCGTCGCGGTCGGCATTGCGGCGGCACCATGCGTGGACGGCGAGCGCGCCGGGCACGCCGACGGCACCGGTCCACAGGAGAGCGGCCGGGCCCGTGAGCCACCACACCGGACCGAAGGACGCCAGGTGGCCCGTACCCAGGGGGCCGCCCGCAACGGCCGACAGGAAGGACGTGAGGGCTCCGCACACCGCCGCCCCCAGCAACGCCGTGAGCGCGGTCTCGCGGCGGCTCCAGGACGCCGCCTTGTCCGACCCGCGCACGGTGAACCACGCGACCACGGCGCCCGCCGCGACCGGCACCACCGCGGCCGCCCAGTTCAGCTGTGACCCGGGCCCCTCGGCGGGGACCGCGGTGAGCAGCGGGAACTGGGGCAGCGCGGGGTTCCCCGCCACCGCGAGAGGCGTCGCCGTGGCGCCCGTACCGAGCGCGAAGCCCGGGCCGAGCCCGTACGCCGCCGCCCACACCGCCGCGTTCGGCACCAGTGCCAGAGCGAGCAGCAGCACCGCGAACCGCCCCGGCCAGTCGCTCGCGAGCAGCAGGAACGACTTCTGCACCGCCGCCGCATGCCATACCAGCGACGCCGCGACGAGCAGCGCCCCGCCGCCGAGCAGCACCGCCACCGCCGCTCCCGCCGCCCGGAACGCGACGGGGACCCTGGAGCGGGCGAGGGCGATGCGAACGCGCTCGGGAATCCAGTCCGGCAGCGGCCCGAGCGGCAGGCCGTTCGCCGCCCACACCCCCGTCGCCGCCGACAGCGCCACCACCACGGGCAGATGCAGCGCCGCGCTGAGCGGCTCCGCGGCGAGGTCCCCACCCAGGGAGTAGAGCACCGCCGCAGCCGCGACCAGCAGATATCCACAGGTCACTCCGCATACGGCCATGCCACCCGACGGCTGGCGCCACCCCTCCCCCTCCTCGAGGGAGTCACGCGCGGCCCGGTGCACCAGCCACACGGGCAGCGCCACCAGCAGCATCGGCACGAGCCCGACGGGCGCGGGCGTCCCGGAGAGTGTGTCGGCTCTGATCAGCTCGGTCCCGTGCGCGAGCAGCCACAGCCCGGCGGCCACGTGCAGCGCCCCGCGCGGGCCGCTGTCCGGGTAAGGCGAGCTGATCCACATCACCATCACGAGCACGGCGAGCGCGCCGAGCCCCAGCCCCGCGGCGAGCACCC
Source organism: Streptomyces sp. NPDC043870 (assembly GCF_056435785.1). NCBI lineage: Bacteria > Bacillati > Actinomycetota > Actinomycetes > Kitasatosporales > Streptomycetaceae > Streptomyces > Streptomyces sp. NPDC043870. The sequence goes on along the minus strand of NZ_JBWKDT010000002.1, from coordinate 270,343 downwards.
CGCGCAGAAGCGACGTCACGAGCGCTGCGGCCGGTCTGCCGCCCTGCACGGGCACGAACGACGGGCTGTGATCGGTCGTCTGGGTCACGCGGCCATGCTGCCAACGACACGCGCTTTATCCGGGTAACAGGCGAATGGCCGTTGTGTCGCCCAATATACGTTTATGTACTTTTTGGCCTGGTGCAGCTTCACGGGGAGCCCCTCATGAGGGAGCGCCCTGCGGAAGGCGCGGAGACGACCGCGCCGGCGCTGCCTTCCCCCAAGGAGCGACGCAGGCTGCGCGAGGCGAAGTCAATGAGCGAGGAGCAGCTCGCGGAAGCCGTCGGCGTCACCAAGGCGACGGTCAAGTCCTGGGAGGCCGGCCGCACCAGCCCACGCGGGCGCAAGCGCGAGGCGTACGCGAAGCTCCTCGCCACGTGCGAGGCGGAGGTCTCGGCCGGGAAGGCCAGGCAGGCCGGGGAAGCCGGGGAGGCCAGGCAGGCCACGCAGGCGAGGGAAGCCAGGCAGGCGGAAGAGTTGAAGACGCACGAGGGCGGGGCACTCTCCGCCCCTCCCACCCGTCCCGCTCCTCCCGCCCCGAGCAGGCATCGGACACCCCCCGTGCCCCAGCCGCCGCCTCCCGCGCGCGAGCCGGACCTCACCCCGGAGGAGGCCTTCGACGCCCTCTACGCCCGCACCGCCCCCGCTCTCGTACGCCAGGCCTGTCTGCTCACCGGACGGCGCGGGCTCGCCCTGGAATCCGTGGAGCATGCCTTCCATCTCGCCTGGGAGCGCTGGCCCGAGGTCGCCGTCGACCGGGACCCCGCGAGCTGGGTGCGGGCGGCGGCGTACGAGTACGCCTTGTCGCCCTGGCACCGGCTGCGCCGCAGCCACCGGCACCCGGATCCGGACCCGGTTCCGGACCCGACCCTTCCGGCCCTGCTGTGCACAGCTCAGGACCCGTGCCGACTCGCCCTGCGCAAGACGCTGCTCGAGCTGCCCCCGACGTACCGCCGCGCCCTGCTGCTGTACGACGGACTCGGCCTCGACCTGCCCGAGACCGCGGCCGAGACCGAGGCGAGCACTCCGGCCGCCGGGAACCGCGTCCTGCACGCCCGCGCCGTCGTCGCCGAGCGGCTGCCGGAACTGGCGGATCCACAGGTGCTGCACGAACAGCTCGGCGGCCTGGTCGACGACGTGTCCACGCCGAAGGTCCCCACCGCCCGTGCCGTACGAATCGCCGGCGAGCGCAGGACCCAGCTGCGGACCCGTGCGGTGTTCGGCCTCACCGCGCTGATCCTCGCTGCGGCGGCGTTCACCGCGGCCACCTCGGAGGGCCACTACGAGCCACCGCAGGCGCCCGGCGAGGCGGTCGGCGGCGTACCGCCGCGCGGCGGACCCCAGTCGTACACGAAGGCGGAAGTGAAGCTCCGCAACATGCTCCAGTCGCATCCGCACGCCGGCCCGCAACGGCTCATTCCACGCGTCGGCTGACCCCCCGTTCCGGTTCGGGCTGAACATGCGCGAGGGCCCGCACCCCGGTCTCCCGGGGGCGGGCCCTCGTGCTTGCGGCTGAGCCGGTCAGGCTCGGCCGACGAGGCTGTGTCAGCCGGCGAGAATCGCGCGCGCCAGCTTCGCCGTCTCGGTCGGCGTCTTGCCGACCTTCACACCGGCGGCCTCGAGGGCCTCCTTCTTGGCCTGTGCGGTACCGGAAGAACCGGAGACGATCGCGCCCGCGTGACCCATGGTCTTGCCCTCGGGCGCGGTGAAGCCCGCGACGTAACCGACGACCGGCTTGGTGACGTTCGCCTTGATGAAGTCGGCGGCACGCTCCTCGGCGTCGCCGCCGATCTCGCCGATCATCACGATCAGGTCGGTGTCCGGGTCGGCCTCGAAGGCGGCCAGGGCGTCGATGTGGGTGGTGCCGATGATCGGGTCACCACCGATGCCGACGCAGGAGCTGAAGCCGAGGTCACGGAGCTCGTACATCATCTGGTAGGTCAGCGTGCCGGACTTGGACACGAGACCGATGCGGCCGGGCTTGGTGATGTCGGCCGGGATGATGCCGGCGTTCGACTGACCGGGGGTGATCAGACCCGGGCAGTTCGGGCCGATGATCCGGGTCTTGTTGCCCTTGGCACCCGCGTACGCCCAGAACTGCGCGGTGTCGTGGACCGCGACGCCCTCGGTGATGACGACCGCGAGGCCGATCTCGGCGTCGATCGCCTCGATGACCGCGTCCTTGGTGAACTTCTCCGGGACGAAGATGACCGTGACGTCCGCGCCGGTCTTCTCGATGGCGTCCTTGACCGACCCGAAGACGGGGATCTCGGTGCCGTCGAAGTCGACCGTCGTGCCCGCCTTGCGCGGGTTGACGCCACCGACGATGTTCGTGCCGGAAGCGAGCATGCGCTTGGTGTGCTTCTGGCCCTCGGAGCCGGTCATGCCCTGGACGATGACCTTGGATTCCTTGGTGAGGAAGATAGCCATGGTGTTGGTGTCCCTCGTCCCTTACTTCGCAGCCAGCTCGGCGGCCTTGTCGGCCGCGCCGTCCATGGTGTCCACGCGCTGCACGAGCGGGTGGTTGCGGTCGTCGAGGATCTGACGACCCAGCTCCGCGTTGTTGCCGTCGAGGCGCACGACCAGCGGCTTCGTCACGGCCTCGCCCTTGGACTCGAGGAGCTCCAGGGCCTGCACGATGCCGTTGGCGACCGCGTCGCACGCGGTGATGCCGCCGAAGACGTTGACGAACACGGACTTGACGTCCGGGTCGCCGAGGATGATCTCGAGGCCGTTCGCCATGACCTCGGCGGAGGCGCCGCCACCGATGTCGAGGAAGTTGGCGGGCTTCACGTTCGCGTGCTTCTCACCGGCGTACGCGACGACGTCGAGGGTCGACATGACCAGACCCGCGCCGTTGCCGATGATGCCGACCTCGCCGTCGAGCTTGACGTAGTTGAGGCCCTTGGCCTTGGCAGCGGCCTCGAGCGGGTTGGCCGATGCCTTGTCCTCGAGCTCGGCGTGCGAGGGCTGGCGGAACTCGGCGTTGGCGTCCAGCGACACCTTGCCGTCCAGGGCCAGGACCCGGCCGTCGGCGACCTTGGCGAGCGGGTTGACCTCGACGAGGAGCGCGTCCTCGGCGATGAAGGTCTTCCACAGGGTCTGGAGGATCTCGGCGATCTGCTCGGCGACCTCGGCCGGGAACTTCGCGGCCTCGACGATCTCGCGGGCCTTGTTGGCGCTGACACCCTCGTTGGCGTCGACCGGGATCTTGGCGAGCTTCTCGGGGGTCGTCGCGGCGACCTCCTCGATGTCCATGCCGCCCGCGACCGAGGCCATGGCCAGGAAGGTGCGGTTGGTGCGGTCGAGGAGGTACGAGACGTAGTACTCGTCGGCGATCTCGGGAGCCGTCTCGGCGATCATCACCTTGTGGACCGTGTGGCCCTTGATGTCCATACCGAGGATGTCCGTCGCACGCGCGACGGCCTCGTCCGGCGTGGCGGCCAGCTTGACGCCACCGGCCTTGCCGCGGCCGCCGACCTTCACCTGCGCCTTGACGACCGAACGGCCGCCCAGTCGCTCGGTCGCCTCGCGCGCCGCCTCAGGCGTGTCGATGACTTCACCGGCCAGCACCGGTACACCGTGCTTGGCGAAGAGGTCCCTCGCCTGGTACTCGAACAGGTCCACGCGCGTCCGTCCCTTTTCAGTGATTCGCGGTTCGTTGTCTGCGTGGGCGTGCCGCGAAGGGCAACGTGACTGCGCTGTCACTAGGAAGGCGTACACGGTGACCGGGCACGCGGCATGTCCGTCTCGCAGGTTATCCCCGAGGGACGTGGGGGCCTAAATCGCAGATCACACCGGAGCGGTGATACCTGTCACAGATCGCGCGCGTGGCGGAACTCTGCGGTTACGGGACGGACACGGGGAGGGCCACGGACGGACACCCGGCAGGTTCCGGGAAGACCACGGACGGACACCCGGCAGGTTCCGGGAAGACCACGGACGGACACCCGGCAGGTTCCCGGGAGGCCACGGACGGACACCAGCCGGGCACCCGGGTACGGGGACGGGCGGCCCCCACCCCAATGGGAACCGCCCGTCGCTGTCCGTGACCCGCCGGTCACCTGATGCCCGGCGTCGTCAGATGCCCTGGGTCAGGTTGTGGCCCAGGCTGTCGACGTAGCTCGGGGTGACCGCGGTGGCCGCGCCCTGCAGGCCGTAGACGGCGTTGCCGGCGACCGGGGTTGCGCCGACCGTGCCGGTCAGGTCCTGGGCGAACGGCTGGACCTCGGAGACGACCCCGCCGGCGAACGGCTGCACGTCTCCGGCCACGCCGTACGCGAGAGTGCCCGCGCTGCCGCCGACGCCGTACGCGACCGGCTCGACCTGGTCGACGACGGTCTCGACCAGCGGCCGGACCGAGCCGACGACACCGCCCGCGAAGGGCTGGACCTCGCCGACCACGCCGCCCGCGAACGGCTGGACCTCGCTCACGACACCGCCCGCGAAGGGGGTCACGTCAGCGACGACGCCCGTGGCGAGGCCGCCGACGTCACCGACCGCCTGACCGGCGACCGGGAGCACGCCGTCGATCGCACGGCCGGCGACCGGAGGCAGGACGTCCTGCGCCGTCTCGTCGGCGATCGGGGTCGCGGCGGTGACCGCGCCCTGGGCGTAGCCCTGAGCCGTGCCGGGTGCCTGGTCGACCAGCTCGGGTGCGAAGGCGGAGAGCGGGCCGAAGAGGTAGTCGACCTCGCCCTGGGCGTCGGACAGCTCGCCCTCGACGTACTGGCGGGCCTGGTCCGCGGCGGACGCGACCGGGGCCTGGACGGACGAGACCGGGGCCTGGGTGACGGCCTGCGCGTCCTGTGCGGCGCCGTTGGCCTCGGCGACCGCGGCACCGGCGGTGGCCTGCACCTTGCCGGTGGCGGCGCCGACGGCCGGAGCCTCGTCGGTGATGCCGGTGACCGTGTCCTCGGCGGTGTCGACCGCCAGGTCCGCGGTGGAGAGGGAGAGCGAGGGGAGCTCGTCCGCGCTGGCGGCCGCGGTGCCGATGGCCCACATTCCGGCTGCGCCGGCCGCGACGGCTATGGAGCGGCGGATGTTCTTGTTCATGTTCGGGAGATTCCTTCGAATTCGAGGGTTCCGGATGCCGGTTGCGTCGGTTGCGTCGGCGTCAGCTCAGCTGGACGTCGGCATCCGGGCCGGCGGGCAGACCTGCTCCGCCCCCGCGCGGCAGGTCCTGAGGCGGGGGAACGGCCTGCCCTATCCGGGGAATTCGAGAATGTCGCGATGCCGGTCGCGGACGCCGGCACCGGTCAGCGACTGCCGGGAACCGGGCTCGAGCCCGAACGCCACGGCGTTCGAGAACCACGCCGCGTGATGGTCGCCGGGGCGCGGTGTGTGGCCGTCACCGGCGGACTGAACGACGGCACTGCCGCCCGGTGCGGCCGGCAAACGGCCGGGGAGGCCCGGGAACCGCCCGTCACGCGTTCCGTCGCCGAGCAGGGGGACGGCACGGGTGTCCGCCGAGCCCTGCCCGTACGCGTACGCGGTCGCGTACCGAAGCTCTCGGGAGGGCGTCGCAGCAGCCTTGCCGCCCTTCGTACGGGCACGGCCGGCGGACTCTCCGAAGCGTGGCTCGTCGCGGTGGCCGGTGACGGGAGCGGTGTCCTGCGGCCGGTCCTGCCCGGGCACGGGCAGGCCGTCGCCGGGCCATACCGGTGCGGGCAACGGCCGCGCGGGCACGTCCTCCACGACTGAGCCGACCACTTCGCCGACGGGCTCCGCCACACCGTGAACGACCTGCCCCACGGCCCCTGCGACGGCCTCCACGAAAGGCCTGGCCACGTGCTCAACGGCCGGCTCGACAACGCGCTCCACCGCCTGCCCGGCCGTCTGCTCGACGGCCGGCTTCGTGACGCGCGCCGCAACAGGATCCGTGACGGGTTCCGTGACGGGGTCCGTGACGGGCTTGAGGGCCCGCTCGGCGTCCTCGGTTTGCTCGGCGTGTTCGGCATGCTCGGCGCCCTGGCTGAGCAGCTCGGCCGCAGCCTCGGTCACCGGCTCCGCGACGTCACGGAGCTGACCGGCCGGACCGGCGGCAGGGGCGACTTGCTCCAGCGAGGAGCCCACGCCCGGCTGCTCCGCCGCGTGCGCCTGACCGCCGAGAACGAACCCCAGCACCAGCAGCCCGCCCACGAACAGCAACACACGCACCGCGTGCACCGCATGCCGCCCGGCCGCACGGCGCACAAGGCGCTCGGCGGCACGAGGCTGAGCAGCGATGACAGTCAAAATGGGGCGAGCCCCTCCCAGTCGCGGAACATGGCCCTCCACGGGCAACGGGGACGATGCTTGCACGAGCCTCCCGGGGTCACGCAAGTCCCTTGTTACTGATGAGTCGCCATGTCCGGTATGGGCAGTGGCCTTTTCTCGATCGCCGCGGCCATCACTTCCGGGAACAGGTCGGGCGTGCAGGCGAACGCCGGCGCACCCAGTGCCGCCAGGGCCGCCGCGTGCTCGCGGTCGTACGCAGGTGCTCCCTCGTCGGAGAGCGCGAGCAGAGCGACGAACTGAACTCCCGACGCCTTCATCGCCGCGACCCGCTTCAACATCTCGTCCCGTATGCCGCCTTCGTACAGATCGCTGATGAGCACGACGACGGTGTCGGCGGGCCGGGTGATCTGCGACTGGCAGTAGGCGAGCGCCCTGTTGATGTCCGTACCGCCGCCGAGCTGAGTGCCGAACAGGACGTCCACCGGGTCGTCCAGCTGGTCCGTCAGATCGACGACCGCCGTGTCGAAGACGACGAGCCGCGTCGCGATCGACCGCATCGAGGCGAGCACCGCTCCGAACACCGAGGCGTAGACGACGGATGCCGCCATCGACCCGGACTGGTCGATGCAGAGGACGACGTCCTTCTTCACTGCCTGGGACGCGCGGCCGTAGCCGATCAGCCGCTCGGGCACGACGGTGTTGAACTCGGGGAGGTAGTTCTTCAGGTTCGCCCGGATCGTGCGGTCCCAGTCGATGTCCCGGTGGCGTGGGCGGTTGATGCGCGCGCTGCGGTCGAGCGCGCCGGTGAGGGTCGCGCGGGTGCGGGTGGCCAGCCGCTTCTCGAGGTCGTCGACGACCTTGCGGACGACCGCGCGGGCGGTTTCCTTCGTAGTCTCGGGCATCGCCTTGCTGAGGGAGAGCAGCGTCCCGACGAGGTGGACGTCCGCCTCGACGGCCTCCAGCATCTCCGGCTCCAGCAGCAGCGTGCGGAGGCCGAGCCGGTCGATCGCGTCTCGCTGCATGACCTGGACGACGGAGCTCGGGAAGTACGTACGGATGTCGCCCAGCCAGCGCGCCACATTGGGCGCCGACCCCTCCAGGCCGGCCGATCGCTTTCCGCTCCCGCGCTCCTGACCGCTCCCCGGGCCGTAGAGCGCGCCCAGGGCTCCGTCCATCGCGGCGTCCGTCCCGGTCAGGGTGCAGCCGGTACCCTCGGCCGCGCCCCCGCCGAGGACCAGCCGCCAGCGCCGCAGCCGCTCGTCGGATGCCATGTCCACCACGGTCTCCGGCGTTGTCATACGTGCTCCCCCTCCAGGATCAGCCGCAGTACGGGCAGCACCGCGTCCGCCCGCTCCTCGTCGAGCCCGGCCCCGAATCCGGGCGCGCCCCCTTCGCCGCGCACCGGTCCGCCGGCGGCCGGGCCGCGCCGCACCAGCTCGCCCAGGGTGCGGCGTACGCCCGGCTCGTACACCGAGAACGTGCGCCGCAGCAGCGGCAGTACGTCGGTGAACGCGTCCGCCGGGACCGATGCCAGCCAGGCGTCGACGAGTCCGAGGAGCCGCTCGTCGTGGACCAGGAGCATCCCGCCTCCCGACGCCCCTCCGACGAAGCCCTCGATCCAGGCCGCGGCGTCGGCGGGCGGGGTGCCCGGCGAGAGCGCCAGGCTCATCAGCCGCGCGGCCTCGTCCTCGGCAAGCCGCCCGTCGTCCAGCAGCAGCCGGGCCGCGCGCCCTCGGATCACCCCGGGCACGGCGTCCCGCACCGCGAGCTTGCGCAGGACGCCCGACCAGCGGCCGCTGAGCTCCTCGGACTTCGGCAGCAGTGCGATCGCCGTGTGGACGCCGTCGAGATGGCCGCGCATTTCGGCGGAGCCGTCCGCGTCGAGCCCGGTGCAGGCGGGCGGCAGTCCGACGCAGATGCGCTCGGCGAGACCGGCCGCGACCTCGCCGAGGGCCGCGGTGTCCGTCGCCCGCACGTCCCCGTAGCGCAGGGAGCGGGCGAGCGCGGGCAGGGCCTGGGCGAGGTGGCCGACGTCCGCGTCCAGGGCTGCCCGGTCGGCCAGGGCCTTCATCACGACCGGGAGCGCGTCGGGCAGTTCGGCCAGGAGACACCGCTCCGCCAGCGACGTGACGTCGGCCAGCGCGGTCGCCGACGCGGCCTGCCCCTCGGCCTTGGCGGTCGCGGCGAAGAGCACCGTGGTGCCCCAGACGCCCGCCTCGGCGACCTTGACGTACAGCTCGGGGTCCCAGCGCAGCCGCCACGTCTCCCGGAACGTGCCGGTCGATCCGCGCCCCGCCGTCGGTGTGCCCCAGTCGACGCCCAGGAGCCGCAGCCGGTGCAGCAGCCGGCTTCGCTCCGCGTCGGTCTCCTTGCGCAGGTCGAGCTCCAACTCCCGCTCCAGCAGCTCCGGTTTGAGCCGCAGGGTGCGATGGAGGCGGGTCAGGTCGCGCTGCAGCGGTACGGCCGGGGCCGTGTCCGGCACCTCACCGAGCACATCCCCGGTGATCAGCGCGTCCTGGATCAGCCCGAGCGGCACATCGGAGCCGTCGCACATCACGGCCCGGATCGCGTCGGTCGTCTCGCTCAGTCCCGCGAGCGGGCGGGCGCGCATCGCGGCGAGCGTCTCCGCGAGCCGGACGGCCTCGATGACATGGGCCGAGGAGACCATCCGGTCCTGGTCCCTGAGCAGTCCGGCGACCTTGGTCAGCCAGCGCTCGACGGGGCGGTCGGGGGCGCTGAACAGATGCGCGTACCAGCCTGGCGAGTCGATTCCCGCGCCGTATCCGCTGTGCCGGGCGAGCCTTCGGTGCGTCCAGGGCACCCAGGTCATCTCGGTCCTGACCTTGGGCAGGCCCTTCAGCAGCGCGCGGTCCGCGGTGGCCGTCGACTTCCCGGTCAGCGCGGGGACGTGCCAGGCGCCGCAGACGACGGCGAGCTCGTCCCCGAACTCCTTGCGTGCCGCGCGCAGCTGGATCCGCATATGGGCCTCGCGGACGAGGTCGCGGGTGTGGCCGCCGTGTCCGTACGTCTCGCGGAGCGCGGCCATGGCCTCGCCGAGCACGGCGAACGGCGCGAGCGGGTCGGCCGGGCCCGCGCCGCCCGCCGAGGATGCCGTGCCGCGGTGCTCGATCACGTCCTCCCACCAGCGCTCGGGGTCGTCGTATCCGGCGGCCTCGGCAAGCACTGCGACCGGGTCGATCCGCAGGGTCGCCTCGCCGCCGGTGACTTCGTCCCCATCGCCCCAGGTGGGATCGGTGGCGGCCGCCAGGGAGTGTGCGGCGGGCAGGTCGATGAAGCGCACAGGCACCTCGTGCGCCAGCGCCCAGCGGATCGCGACCCACTCCGGGGAGAACTCGGCGAGTGGCCAGAACGCGGCCCGGCCCGGGTCGTCCACGGCGTGGGCGAGCAGCGCGACCGGCGGGGCCATGCCCTCGTCGGCAGCGAGCGGCAGCAGGGCGTCCCCCTCGGGCGGCCCCTCGATCAGCAGCGCCCTGGGCTCCACCGACTCCAGCGCGGCCCGCACCGCCCTCGCGGACCCGGGCCCGTGATGCCGCACCCCGAGCACGAGCGGACCGTCACCGGGCCATGTCCTCTCCGTGCCTGCGGCTGTGACATGCGCCGGGACCTCGGGCCGTACGGGCGTCGCCGTCCGTGAGGTCATGCGCTCACCTCGCGGCAGGCGCGGTAGAAGTCCTTCCAGCCGTCCCGCTCGCGAACGACCGTCTCCAGGTACTCCTGCCAGATGACGCGGTCCGCCGCCGGGTCACGGACAACCGCTCCGAGGATGCCGGCCGCCACGTCGCCCGGCCTCAGTACTCCGTCGCCGAAGTGCGCCGCGAGCGCCAGCCCGTTGGTGACGACGGAGATCGCTTCGGCCGTGGAGAGCGTCCCCGAAGGGGACTTGAGCTTCGTGCGCCCGTCCGCGGTGACGCCGTCGCGCAGCTCGCGGAAGACCGTGACGACGCGGCGGATCTCGTCGGCGCCCTCGGGCGCGGCGGGCAGTTCGAGCGAGCGCCCTATCTGGTCGACGCGCCGGGAGACGATGTCGACCTCCGCCTCCGGGGTCGCGGGCAGCGGCAGGACCACGGTGTTGAACCGGCGGCGCAGCGCGCTCGACAGGTCGTTGACCCCGCGGTCGCGGTCATTGGCGGTGGCGATGAGGTTGAAGCCGCGGACGGCCTGCACTTCCTGGCCCAGCTCCGGGATGGGCAGGGTCTTCTCCGACAGGATCGTGATGAGCGTGTCCTGCACGTCCGCCGGGATGCGGGTGAGCTCCTCGACCCGCGCGGTCATGCCGTCCGACATCGCGCGCATGACGGGGCTGGGCACCAGCGCGTCACGGCTGGGGCCGTGGGCGAGCAGCTGGGCGTAGTTCCACCCGTACCGGATGGCTTCCTCGGGTGTGCCCGCCGTCCCCTGCACGAGCAGCGTGGAGTCTCCGCTGACGGCCGCGGCGAGATGCTCGGAGACCCAGGTCTTGGCGGTGCCGGGAACGCCGAGGAGGAGCAGCGCTCGATCGGTGGCGAGCGTCGTGACGGCGACCTCGACGATCCGGCGCGGTCCCACGTACTTGGGCGTGATCACGGTCCCGTCGGGCAGCGTGCCGCCGAGCAGATAGGTGGCCACGGCCCACGGCGACAGCTGCCAGCGGGCCGGCCGCGGCCGGTCGTCGGACGCCGCCAGTGCCTTGAGTTCGTCGGCGAAGGCGTCCTCGGCATGGGGCCGCAGGGCCTCGGTGCCGGTGGCTGCGCTGGTTTCGGGCACGGTCATGGATCCCCCTCCAGATCGATCGACCGGATGTGGGTTCCACCGTGCACCATGCCACTGACAATCGGTCGTTTCCCCAGGCCGAAGCCGTGATCCGGGGCTGAAGCAGGCGGCGCTGGAGCCGAGTTGCCGGTGATCGCGGACATCGCGGTGCGGCTCGGCGGCCGCGACACCCGCCCCGGACTCCTCGGTCCGAAGATTCCGCAGGTCAGAGCTGATTGTCAGTGGGGACCCCTAGCGTCTCTCGCATGAATCAGCAGGGGGTGCGCTGGACGGCGGAACAGGTGCTGGCTCTGGCTCCTGATGCCTCGTCACGCAAGGCGGGAAGCAAGCTCGGTGCGGCCGGGCCGTGGTCCGATGCGGGCAGCAGCGGCTCGGGCGCCGTCTGGGGCCTGTGCAAGGGCAGCGGCAGCAGGCCGTACCAGACAATCGTGGACACAACGGGACCGGCGTACAAGTGCAGTTGCCCGAGCCGGAAGTTCCCGTGCAAGCACGCGCTCGGGCTGCTGCTGCTCTGGGCGGGCGACGACGAGACCGTCCGGGACTCCGAGGTGCCGGACTGGGCCGACGAGTGGCTGGCGGGTCGCCGCAAGCGCACGGCGGAGAAGGAGGAGCGGACTGCGGGCGAGGGGCCGTCCACGAAGACCGCGGACACGGAGGCGGCGCGGCGCAGGGCGGAGCGCCGGGCGGGCCGCATCACCGCGGGGGCGACGGAGCTGGAGCAGCGGCTTGCGGATCTCGTGCGCGGCGGTCTGGCCTCGGCGGAGCAGTCGGGATACGGCCTGTGGGAGGAGACAGCCGCCCGCATGGTCGACGCACAGGCTCCCGGACTGGCCGGTCGGGTGAGGGAGTTGGGTGCCATACCGGGTTCCGGGCCCGGCTGGCCCGTACGCCTGCTGGAGGAGAGTGCTCTTGTGCATCTCCTCGACCGTGCCTGGCTGGGCATCGAGCGGCTGCCGGAGCCCTTGGCCGCGACCGTGCGGACGAGGGTCGGACTGACCGTGCCCGCCGAAGGGCCGGCGGTCAGGGACGACTGGCTGGTGCTCGCGCAGTACGACTCGGCCGATGCCAGGATCACCACACGGCGCATCTGGCTCTACGGGCGGGAGACCGGGCGGACGGCGCTGCTGCTCTCCTTCGGCGCGGCCGGCCGCGCACCGCAGCAGGCCCTGCCTGCGGGCCTGATGATCGACGCCGAACTGGTGCCGTACGCGGGCGCGGGGCAGCTGCGGGCCGACCTGGGCGAGCAGTTCGGCGCCCCGGTCCCGATCAAGGCGCCGCCACCGGGCGGTTCCACGGGCGACGCGCTCGCCGCGTACGCGGCGGCCCTGCGCGAGGACCCATGGCTCGATTCCTGGCCGGTCACGCTGACCGGTGTCATACCGGTCCCGGCGGACGACGGATGGCAACTGGCCGACGTGGATGGGGAGTCCGCACTGCCGGTCTCCCCTACCGCACTCTCCCGGCCGGGGCTGTGGAAACTCGCCGCACTCTCCGGCGGCAGCCCGGTCAACGTCTTCGGCGAATGCGGTCACCGGGGCTTCACACCGCTGGCCGCCTGGTCCGACGAGACCCCCGAGACGGTCACCCTCACCTGAACGCACCACGGAGGACCGATGACCAGCACCACCCGCACGACCGTCTGGGAAGAGCTCGTGACCTCCGCTCTTCTCGGCACCGACCGGCGGACGCCGCCGGCCGACGTCCTGACGCCCGGCGCAGAGGCGCCCGTCGCGCTGCTGGACGCGGCCGCGCTGCACACCGTGCGGTGGAGAGCCGGGCTGCGGCCCGCGCCGGCCGGGCCGCGGCCGGAGCCCGCACCGCACGACGACCGCCGCGACCTGCCCGAGCCCGCCCGGCGGAGACTCGCCCTGCTACTGGCCGACCGGGCCGCGCCCACGGGCGCGGGAGGCCGCCGCGGCACGGCGCCCGACCTCACGGAACTGCTGCCGCAGTGGCTCGCCGCGGCCAACGAGCACGGTTACCGCGCCCCGGCCTCGGCGCTGCCCGCCCTGCTCGACGCGGCCCGCGCCCGCACCGATCTGCGGCCCCTCGCCCTGCGCTTCGCAGGTCCGCGCGGCCTCTGGCTCGCCCGGCTCAACGCGGACTGGAAGTTCGCCCTGCGTGGCACCTGGGGGTCCGCCCGGGCCGGAGGCTCTGGGGGAGGTTCCGCCCTGCCCGCCCCGGAGGACACGGAGGCTGTCCGGCGGCTGTGGGAGGAGGGCCTGTTCGCCGAGCGGGTCGCCCTGCTCGCCTCCGTACGCGCTCACGATCCGGCAGCGGCGCTCGCGCTGCTCACCGGCACCTGGCAGACCGAGCGCGCGGAGGACCGGCTGATGTTCCTGGACTCGCTGCGTACAGGGCTGTCCGACGCGGACGAGCCGTTCCTGGAGCAGGCGCTGTCCGACCGCAGCCGCAATGTCCGGACGACCGCGGCCGAGCTGCTGTCCGCGCTGCCGCACTCCGCGCTCGCGGGCCGGATGGCCGCGCGGGCCGGCAGCTGCATCGGACTGGACCGCGCGGAGGGCACGGCGGGGATCGCGGTCGAGGCGCCGCACGAATGCGATGCGGCGATGCAGCGCGACGGGGTCGTCCCGACGCCGCCGTCCGGACGGGGCGAACGGTCCTGGTGGCTCGGGCAGTTGGTGGAGGCCGCGCCGCTGTCCACCTGGCCGGAGCGGCTCGGCGGGCGCACCCCCGAGGAGATCGTGGCCCTGCCCGTCGCCGACGACTGGGGCGACGAACTGCACGCGGCGTGGTGCCGGGCGGCGGTGCGGCAGCGGGACCCGGAATGGGCCCGCGCCCTGCTCGGCGCCCCGTCCGAGCCACCGTCGACCGGACCCGGAACGTCATCGCTGGCGGAGCGGGCGAAGCTGCTGGCGACACTGCCGGAAGAGGAGCGGGCGGGGTGGGTCGCCGCGTTCATATCCGCGCACGGTCTGTCGGAGGCGTTCCAGCTGCTCGGTGTCTGCGCGGTGCCCTGGGCCGAGCCGCTCGGCCGCGCGGTGGTCGACGCACTGGACATCGCGCGGGACGCGGGGAGCTACCCGTGGAGCTTCAGCGGCGTCATGGGCCTCGCCGAGCGCTGCCTCGACCCGGCGGAGGCGAGCCGCCTCGACCTCCTCACCGCCACCCCGGACGAACCGGAGGGCGGCTCCCCGGGCGCGGGCGGCTACTGGTCCGAGGCCTTCCAACGCCTCGTCTCGACGCTGCGTCTCCGCGCGACGATGCACTCGGAACTGCACCCGTAGCCGGCGACAGGGGGTTCGTACGGGCGGCTCCCGCCCCACCGGCACACACCCCTACCGGTGGCAGCCGCGGGACGGCGACCCGCACCCACGGTGCGGGGCACCCGCCCCAGGGATCGGTCAGGCGTCCGCCGCCTGGCGAACGTTCGCGTTCACCCAGTCCACGATCGACGCCGTCGTCGCGCCCGGGGTGAAGATCTCCGCGACACCCTTCTCCTTCAGCGGGGCGATGTCCGCCTCCGGAATGATGCCGCCGCCGAAGACCTTGATGTCCTCCGCGTCGCGCTCCTTCAGCAGCTCGAGCACCTTCGCGAAGAGCGTGTTGTGCGCGCCGGAGAGGATGGAGAGGCCGATCGCGTCGGCGTCCTCCTGGATCGCGGTGTCCACGATCTGCTCAGGGGTCTGGTGCAGCCCGGTGTAGATGACCTCCATACCGGCATCCCGCAGCGCCCGAGCGATCACCTTCGCGCCGCGATCGTGGCCGTCGAGACCCGGCTTGGCCACCACCACGCGGATCGGACCGGTCACACCCATCACTGCCTCCACATACCGACTGCGCCGTCATTGGCACGGGTCCCCACGCCTGTACGGGCCGGGGAGGTGAACGAACGTTATCTCCAGCATCCCGCAACCTGCCGTTTCGCGGCGGATAGCGAGGGGGAAATCACACGTGGGACATGTTCGCTGTGCGTCGTACCCGCATCGTGCACCACCCAGTCGCAGCCGGGGCGATCGCAAGGGGAGCCGCTACTCGGTCGCCGTACCACCGTGCCGCCAGCCGCGCGGCGCGGCGGTAGGGCCTGTCGGCAGCCCCATGAGGGCATACGGGGGACGGAGTCGTCGACCCGTGCGCCATTCGGGAGGTCGGCCATGGGTTTCCTGCCGCTCTTGCGGATACGGCTGTCGATCACGCTGCTCCGGGCCACCGCCCTCGAGCTGGCGATCCTCGCCGGGCATCTGATCCTGTACCCGTCGGGCATCTCGCATGAGCGCCAAGCCCCGCTGCCGCCGTCCGGCCCTGCATCACCGCCGTTCGGCCCGGCGTCATCGCCGTCATCAGCACCTACGACCCTGCCGACCACCCAGGACCCGTCGCGTCCCCCCGCCGTCCTGCTGCACGGCTTCGTCGACAACCGCTCCGTCTTCGTCCTGCTGCGCCGCTCCCTCGCCCGGCACGGCTGGCACCATCTGGAGTCGCTCAACTACTCCCCGCTGACGTGCGACATACGGACGGCAGCCGAGCTGCTCGGCCGCCACATCGAGGAGATCTGCGAGCGCACCGGCCATCGTGAGGTCGACATCGTCGGGCACAGCCTCGGCGGCCTGATCGCCCGCTACTACGTCCAGCGGCTCGGCGGAGACCGCCGCGTGCGCACCCTCGTCACCCTCGGCACTCCTCATTCGGGCACCAGCGTCGCCCCGCTCGCGAGCGCCCACCCCATCGTGCGCCAGATGCGTCCCGGCTCCCCCGTGCTCGAAGAGCTGCGGCTGCCCGCCCCGGGGTGCCGGACGCGGTTCGTCAGTTTCTGGAGCGACCTCGACCAGCTGATGGTGCCGCTCGAGACGGCCTGCCTGAAGCACCCCGATCTCCTCGTGCGGAATGTCCGCGTGAGCGGCATCGGCCATCTCGCGCTGCCCGTCCATCCCGCCGTCGCGGCAGGCATCCGTGAGGCGCTCGAATCGTCCGACTCGGACGCCGGAGCCTCGGGCGCCGTTTCGGTTGCCTGAAGTCGAACAACAGTCGAACGTAAGGCCAAAGCTGTGCCCGCAGTCCGCCGAAAGGCGGCCGAATGCCCGTTTCCCGTCCCTTCAAAACCTGCCGAAGATTGTCGGCGTCGCATACCGCCGGGTACAGTCGCGCCACTGCTTTGCCTCTGGGACCCCCGCCGTGGGGTGGCCCCCAGATCCTGGTCCTGCTGCCGAGGCGAGAGAGAAGTTGGTGAACGACCAGCACCCCAACGCCGGGTACGACGCGTACGCCACCGGCAGCTTCGACACCGACCCGCTCTTCGGCGCCCTGCCGGGCAGTTACGAAGCGGGACACAGCGGACATAGCGGGCAGTACGACGCGACGCAGTGGAACACGGGCTCCGCGACGGGTACGGGTACGGGTACGGGTACGGGTTACGACACCTTCGGCGCGCAGGCGCACCAGCAGGCATACCCGCAGCAGTACGACACCACCCACTACGACGCCACGGGCCAGTGGGACGCCAACGCCTGGAACCAGGCAGGGCAGTTCGCGACAGGGCAGTACGAAACGGCCGCGGCCACCTTCGCGTACGACACGACCGGCCAGTGGCCGGCGGCCGGGTACGGCACGGCATCGGCGTACGAAACGGGCGCGTATGACGCCACCGCCTGGAACTCCGGCGCGGAGGTCCCGGCGGAAGCCACGGCCGCGTATCCGCAGTACGTCGACACCCAGCAGTACGCCGAGCACATCGGGTACGCGGAGCAGCACCTCGACCACACGGAACACGCAGAGCACACAGAGTCTGCGGAGTACGCCGAGTATCCCGTGTACGACGGCCACCAGGACCTCACCGAGGCCGTCATCCCTGAACAGTTCTCCCCCGCGGACGAGTTCGACGCCGACACCGCGGCCGCGACCGGTTCGGACTACGACTACGAGCCCGAGGGCGACCACGCCGCCGACTACGACTACGAGTCCGAGGGCGACCACGCCGACTACGACTCCGACTCCGAGCTTGTCGCCGACGCCGACACCGCTACCGCGCCCGCCGTCATCCTCTCCCCCGCCGCCGTACCGGTCCGCCCCGTACGCCGGGCCGGCGGCAGCCGCGGACGTCGCCGCACCCCCGCCAAGCGCTCCGCGCTCCTCACCGTCGCCGTACCGTCCGCCTGCGTGATGGGCGTCGCCGGTGTCGCCGCCGCCTCGGTCGGTGGGCTCACCGGCGGCGAGACGAAGGACGCCGACACCGCGGTCACGGCCGCCGATCCGTCGTCCGTGAAGCCCGTCGCCGCGAACAACAAGCTCGACACCCAGCTCGCGGCGCTCAGCGCCGACGCCCGCGACTTCGGTGACCGCGCCAGCCGCACACAGGAGCGCATCGACCTGAAGGAGCGCCAGGAGGCCGAGCGCAAGAAGCGCGAGGCGGAGGCCGCCCGACGCGAGGCACTGCGACCCAAGTTCGCGCTGCCGGTCGCTCAGCACGGGCTGAGTGCTTACTACGGCCAGGCGGGCGTCAACTGGATGTCCATGCACACCGGTATCGACTTCCCCGTCTCGTACGGGACGCCGGTGATGGCCGCGACGGACGGCACCGTGCGCACCCAGTGGAACAGTGCGTACGGGAACATGGCGATCGTGACCGCCGCCGACGGCACGGAGACCTGGTACTGCCACCTCAGCAGCACCAAGATCCGCTCGGGATCGGTCAAGGCCGGCGAGGTCATTGCGTACTCGGGCAACTCGGGCAACTCCACCGGCCCGCACCTGCACTTCGAGGTCCGGCCGGGCGGCGGGTCCGCGATCGACCCGCTGTCGTGGCTGCGCAGCCACGGCCTCAGCCCGACCTAGGGCCCGTCCGGGCCGCACCGCGGTCCGAGTCCGGCTCCGGCTCCGGCTCCGGCTCGCGCACCTGCCCGTGGCACCGGGGCGGAAGCCGAGCCCCCGCCCCCCGAACCGCTTCCTTAAAGCTTTTCGACCGGTGCGTACCGCAGAAGCAGCCGCTTCGGTTTGGTGTCACCGAAGTCGATCGTCGCCTGTGCGTCCGCACCCGAGCCGGTAACCGCCATCACGGTCCCCAGTCCGAACTGGTCGTGCGTGACCCGGTCCCCGATCGCCAGCGCGATCACCGGCTTGTCCGTCGTACGCCGCGTGGCGAAGCCCGAGGGGCCGGAGCGCGACCGGGACGACGAGAGCGAAGACGTGATCCCGGACGTCGGGCCGGCGGGCGCCGCCATGGGACCGGTGCGCTTCCACTGCAGATGCGCGTCCGGGATCTCCTCCAGGAACCGCGACGGCGGGTTGTACGCAGGCTGGCCCCAGGCGCTCCGCATCGACGACCGCGTCAGATAGAGCCGCTCGCGGGCGCGTGTGATGCCCACGTACGCGAGGCGGCGCTCCTCCTCCAGCTCCTTCGTCTGGCCGAGCGCGCGCATGTGCGGGAAGACGCCGTCCTCCATGCCGGTGAGGAACACGACCGGGAACTCCAGGCCCTTCGCCGTGTGCAGCGTCATCAGCGTGATGACACCCGTGCCTTCCTCGTCCTCGTCGGGGATCTGGTCGGAGTCGGCGACGAGCGCGACCTTCTCCAGGAACTCGGCGAGGGTGCCGGAGCCCTCCCCGGCCCCGCGCTCCTGCTCGAACTCCAGGGCCACCGAGGCAAGTTCCTGCAGGTTCTCGATGCGCGTCTCGTCCTGCGGATCGGTCGACGCCTGGAGCTCGGCCAGATATCCGGTCCGCTCCAACACGGCCTCCAGGACGACGGCCGGCCCCGCGCCCGAGTCGACGATCGTGCGCAGTTCCTCCATCAGTGCGTTGAAGCGCTTGACGGCATTGGCGGAGCGGGCCGCCATGCCGTACGCCTCGTCGACGCGGCGCAGCGCCTGCGGGAAGGTGATCTTCTCCCTGAGCGCCAGGGCGTCGATCATCGCCTCCGCCCGGTCGCCGATGCCGCGCTTGGGCACATTCAGGATCCGGCGCAGCGGGACGTTGTCCTCCGGGTTGGCCAGGACCCGCAGATACGCCAGCACGTCCCGGACCTCCTTGCGCTCGTAGAAGCGCACGCCGCCGACGACCTTGTAGGGCAGGCCGACGCGGATGAAGATCTCTTCGAAGACACGGGACTGCGCGTTCGTCCGGTAGAAGACCGCTACATCGCCGGCCTTGGCATTGCCCGCGTCCGTCAGCCGGTCGATCTCGTCGGCGACGAACTGGGCCTCGTCGTGCTCGGTATCGGCGACATAGCCGGTGATCTGCGCGCCCGCGCCCGCATTCGTCCACAGGTTCTTGGGACGGCGGCTCTCGTTGCGCTCGATGACGGCGTTGGCCGCGGAGAGAATCGTCTGGGTCGAGCGGTAGTTCTGCTCGAGCAGGATCGTCGTCGCGTCCGGGTAGTCCTCCTCGAACTGGAGGATGTTGCGGATCGTGGCTCCGCGGAAGGCGTAGATCGACTGGTCGGCGTCGCCCACGACGCACAGCTCGGCCGGCTCCAGGTCCTCGTAACCCGTCCCGACCAGCTCGCGGACCAGCGTGTACTGGGCGTGGTTGGTGTCCTGGTACTCGTCGACGAGGACATGGCGGAACCGGCGCCGGTAGTGCTCGGCGACGTCCGGGAACGCCTGGAGCAGATGGACGGTGGTCATGATGATGTCGTCGAAGTCCAGCGCGTTGGCCTCGCGCAGCCGCGCCTGGTACATCCGGTAGGCCTCGGCCAGCGTCTTCTCGAAACCGTCGGCGGCCTGGTCGGCGAAGGTCTCCTCGTCGATCAGCTCGTTCTTCAGGTTCGAGATCTTGGCGCTGAAGGACTTCGGCGGGTAGCGCTTCGGGTCGAGGTCCAGATCACGGCAGACCAGGGCCATCAGCCGCTTGGAGTCGGCGGCGTCGTAGATCGAGAACGACGACGTGAAACCGAGCTTCTTGCTCTCGCGGCGCAGGATGCGGACGCAGGCGCTGTGGAAGGTGGAGACCCACATGGCGTTGGCGCGCGGGCCGACGAGGTGCTCCACGCGCTCCTTCATCTCGCCCGCGGCCTTGTTCGTGAACGTGATCGCCAGTATCTGGCCGGGATGCACATGGCGGGTCGCCAGCAGGTGGGCGATCCGGTGGGTCAGCACCCGGGTCTTGCCCGAGCCGGCGCCGGCGACGATGAGCAGCGGCGAGCCCTGGTGCACGACGGCAGCACGCTGCTGCTCGTTCAGCCCCTCGAGCAGCGCGGCCGGGTCCACGGCAGGGCGCGGCGCCCCGTCCCGGTAATACGCGTCGCGGGCCGGAGGCGCGTCGAAAGCGCCCTCGAAGAGGTCGTGCGGGACCTCCTCGTGGGGCGGGTGCTCGTCGTGCTCGTCGGGCTCGGGCGGCGGGTGCTCCTCCGGGGCCGAGGTGCGCTGGAGGTCCGCCAGGAAGCTGTCATCAAAGAGGCTGCTCATCGCTCTATGAGTCTAGGCCGCCCCACTGACAGCCCGCCGCCGCCTTCACCACACTCACCGCGCCGGAGCGCAACGCCTCCCCGCGCCGGAGCGCGACACCTCCCCGCGCCGGGGGCGCAACGCCTCTTCTTGCCCGAGCGCAACGCCTCCCTTTGCCCGAGCAACACGTACCGCGCCGCGCCCGAGCAGCAGCACGCACCGTGTCGGAGTGCATACAGGAAACGATCACATACTGTCACGCCTCGGCCACGACACGCCAAGGTCACGGAAATGTATCGGGCATATCGAACATCGTCCTTCACAGCAGCACCACAGTTTGGCTAGCGTGCTCGCCCAGGCGGCCCGTACTGCCAACGGCGACCTACGCCAATCGGGCAGCCTGCGCCGAATCCGGCCTCCCGCAGGGGAGTTCGGAACCGGGGACCCACCAGACATGTACAACTGGGGTGAATCGGGCCGCACTCCACCCGGCCCGTAGGACAGCCTTCCGTTCCGTCCGAACCCGACAGCTAACCCGGTAGGCGGTCCACGGAAGGAGATGCCGGCCTTGGCGTCGCATCGCAAGCCGCGCAGCCGCACTCGCACGAATTCATCCGCCGTCGGATTCACGACGGCCGCCCTGGCGGGCGTGACGCTGCTCTCGACCCAGAACGCGACAGCCGACCCGAAGCCGAGCATCGAAGAGGTCCAGAAGAAGGTCGACGACCTGTACCGGCAGGCGGGCTCCGCGACCCAGGACTACAACCGGGCGCAGGAGGCCACCGAGAAGCAGCGCCGCGCGGTGGACACGATCCTCGACGACGTCGCCAAGCGCACGGACTCCCTCAACGAGTCCCGCCGGGCCCTCGGTTCGTACGCGGCCGCCCAGTACCGTACGGGTGCGGTGGCCCCGACCGCCGCGCTGCTTTTCGCCGACAGCCCGCAGGCGTACTTCGACCAGACACAGCTGATGGACCGGCTGACCGACCAGCAGCGCAGCGCCATCGCCGACTTCGAGACCCAGCAGGCCGCGGCGGCGAAGCAGCGCGCGCAGGCGACCAAGAGCCTGGAGTCGCTGACCGCTTCGCAGCAGACGCTGCGTGAGAGCAAGCAGACCGTCCAGAAGAAGCTCGCCGAGGCGCGGGCGCTGCTGTCCCAGCTGACCGCCGAGGAGAAGGCGCGGCTCGAGGCGCTGGAGCGGGAGCGGGAGGAAGAAGCCCGCCGCAAGGCCGAGGCACAGGCCAAGGCGGAAGCCGAGGCGGAGGCGGAGCGGCTGCGCCAGGAGCGCGCGCAGCAGGAGCAGGAGCAGAACCAGGACACGGGCACCGGTACCGGTACCGGTACCGACACGGGAACGGGAACGGGAACGGGAACGGGAACGGGCACGGGCACCGGCACCGGCACCGCCCCCGACTCGTACGCGGCCAAGGCCGAGAAGGTCCTCTCCTTCGCCCGCGCCCAGATCGGCAAGCCGTACGTCTGGGGCGCGACCGGCCCCAGCTCGTACGACTGCTCCGGGCTCACCCAGGCCGCCTGGAAGGCGGCCGGTGTCGATCTCCCCCGGACCACCTGGGACCAGGTGGAGGTCGGACAGCGGGTGGCGACGCAGGATCTCCTCCCGGGTGATCTGGTCTTCTTCTACGACGACATCAGCCACGTCGGCATCTACATCGGCGACGGCATGATGATCCACGCCCCGAAGCCGGGCACGAACGTCCGCGAGGAGTCGATCTACTACATGCCGATCTACGGGAGCGTCCGCCCCGCCTAGAGGGCGTGCCGAGCGGACTTGCGGAAGCCGGGCTTGCGGGAGCCCGGCTTGCGGGAGCCCGGCTTGCCGAAGTCGTGCTTACAGAGGCGGTGCTTACGGAAGTGGTGCTTACGGAAGTCGCGCCGGTGGGAGCCGCCGCCCGGTGCCGGACTCACGCCGCAACCGGCCTTTGACCAAGGGGAGTCGCGGCATGAGCTGCTCGGGCTCGGCCGACCGGCGCGGAGCCTGGAACCCCCGGGCCCCCCGGGCCCCCGTCCGCATCACGTCCACAGCGTCGCGATGAAGATGTTCGCCAGCGTCAGCACGCCCACCGTCGCGAACACCCCCTTGTCCACGTTCTCCTCGTCCCGCTTGACGTAGACCAGCGCGAGGATCACCACGAGCACCGCGAGCTTGATGCCGATCTTGAGGTTGTTCACCGGCTGGTCGTCCGCCTGATTCAGCCCCACCAGCACCACGCCCGTGACCAGCATGGTAAGCGCACCGTGCAGCATCGCGGGCGTGAAGCGCGCCGTCCCCTCGCCCATCGCCTTCATCTGGGTCAGGAAGCCGCCGAGCAGCGCCGCGATACCGATGATGTGCAGGGCGACGAAGACATTGATGAGTACGTCCATGGCACCGGAGCCTAGCCGTACGGTCCGAAAGTGACCCCGGCCGGTCCATCTCCCACCAATACCGGTCAGGACGCCGCCGTGTCGCAACCCGGAGGTTTAGCGTCCTCCCCCAGGTGGCCGACTCCTCACCACCGTCCCGTACCCGGACGGCAGCCGGTCGCCCCCGCCGAAAGACCGGCGGTGGACCGTCCCCCCTGTGCGGTCCGCCGCCGGTACCCGTACCGGTGGACCCTACGGAAGGACTGGCTCCCTCGTGGCAGCGCACCGCAAACCCAGGCAGCGCACGCTCTCCGGCCCCGCCGCCCGCCTCTCCGCCACCCTCGCGCTCGCCGGCGCGGCAGCCGCCACCGCCTTCGAGGGGGCCGGGCACGCCGAACCGCTCCTCACCCCGGACGAGGTCAAGGCCAAGGCCGACAAACTGTACGAAGAGGCCGAGGAGGCGACCGAGAAGTACAACGGCGCGAAGGAGAAGGCCGACGCGGCAAAGGCCTCGGCGAACGAGCTGCGGGCCGAGGCGGCACGGCGTACGGACCGGCTCAACGCCTCCCGCAACGCACTGGGTTCCCTCGCCACCGCGCAGTACCGGGCCGGCGGCATCGACCCCGCCGTGCAGCTCGTGCTCAGCTCCGACCCGGCCCGTTATCTGGTGGGCGCGGAGCTGGCGGAGCGCGCCGGGGAGCGGCAGGCCGCGGCGATCGCCGGGGTCCGGCGGCAGTTGAGGGAGATCGCGCAGGTCCGCTCCGAGGCGGGCGAGCGGCTCGCCGAGCTTCAGCAGCGGCAGGCGGAGCTGGCGCGGCATCGCACGACGATACGGAAGAAGCTCGCGGCGGCCGAGGCACTGCTGGCACAGCTCACCGCCGCACAGCGCGCCGCGTACAACGGCCAGGACGGCACACCGGCGGGCCGCGCGGACCGGGACGCCGCCAGGACCGTCCCCGGCGCACCACCGGCCACCGCGCCCAACGCGCGCGCCGCGCAGGCCGTGGCGTACGCGTACGGGGCGCTCGGCAAGCCGTACGTCTGGGGCGCGACCGGACCCTCCGCGTACGACTGCTCGGGCCTGACCCAGGCCGCCTGGCGCGCCGCGGGCATCTCCCTCCCCCGCACGACGTACACCCAGATCAACGCGGGCCAAAGCGTCCCGCGGTCCCAACTCGCCCCCGGGGACCTGGTCTTCTTCTACTCCGGCATCTCCCATGTGGGCCTCTACATCGGCGGCGGCCGGATGATCCACGCACCGCGCCCGGGGGCGCCGGTCCGGATCGCGCCGATCGACGAAATGCCCTACGCGGGGGCGACGCGGGTCGCGTAGCATCCCGGCTTCATGGAATCGATCGCCCATGACATACAGAACTCCTCACGCACGCTGACGCTGCGTTCTCCGCACCACCGGCGGGTGGGCCCGTTCACGGTGCGGTACAACCCCGACTGGGAGATTCCGCCCGCCAACTACGCGATCCCCGACGCGGGCGCGGTCCCGTCGGCCGCCGACATCGAGGCGCTCGTCGCGCTGTTCCGGGAGCTGGACCGGGTGCCGCGGCTGGAGTTCCTGCCGGCCACCGCTCCCGGCACCGAATCCGCGCTGCTGGCGGCCGGGTTCACGGTCACCAACCGCGCACCTCTGCTGGCCTGCGCGCCCGGTGACCTCCGGGCGCCGGAGCCGGTGGACGGCATCACCGTCACCGAGCCGTCCGCACTCGCGGAGTACGTCGCCGCGGCCGGCGTCCAGCACCTCGCGTACGGCGGGACCGGCGAACCGGTGGAGGGTGAGATCCGCTGGCTGCGGGAGGCGTCCGAGCACGGTGGCGTCGCGGCCCTCGCCACGGCGCTCGACGGCACCCCCGTCGCCGCGGGCGGCTGCTCCGTGCCGGTCGACGGCCTCAGCGAACTCGCCGGCCTCGCCGTGGCGGCCCCCTTCCGCCGGCGCGGCATCGGCGCCGTGGTCTCCGTGTTTCTGACCACGGCGGCCTTCGCCCGCGGGATCCGCACCGTCTGGCTGGAGCCGGGCGACGCCGACATCGAGCGCATCTACGAGGGCATCGGCTACCGGCGCGTGGCGGAGAAGGCGGACTTCACCCTTCCGGGGTGACGGAGCCCCCTGGCACCGCCCCCCATGGTGCCCGGCTCCTGGGGAGTGTCTTCAGAGGAGCGCCGTCCGCCCGAAGCAGACGGGACTCTGAAGACACGACCTGGAGTGGCCCGGTGTCCGGCTTCTCCCCGGTGCCCGACTTCTCCGTGCGCGGCTTCTCGGACGAGCCGACCGCGTACCACCACCTGGTCTTCCCGGACCGGGACGTCGGCACGGCCCGTCAGGACGCGGCCCTGGACGGACTCGTCCACCGCTCCCGGGGGCCGGGGCGCGGAGCGTCCACAGCGGGTTCCACCAGCCCGTGCTCACGGCCCGGGTCAGTGACCCGCCGCCGACGGGTTCGGACCGCGTTCGTACGTGACCTGGCGGGTCAGCCAGCGGAAGACATCGGGGACCTGGCGCTTCCACTCGCCGGTGTCGTGGGCACCGCCGATCTCGAAGACGTCGACACTCGTCGGGAACTTGGCGGCGGCGCGGAGCGCAAGGCCCGATTCGTAGCCGTCGCCGCGGGCGCCGGAGACGAAGAGCGCCGTGCGCGGGCCGGTCTTGGCGGACTCCAGGATGCGCAGGGGGTTGTTGGCGCGACGCAGCTCGGGATCGTGGGCGGCGAGGGAGGCCTTCTCGGCGGCCGGGTCGTTGTAGCCGGACAGGCTCACGCCGGCGCGGTAGCGGTCGGGGTGGGCGACGGCGAGCTTCGCCGCGCAGTGGCCGCCGGCCGAGTATCCGGCGACGGCCCAGCCGCCGGGCTTCTGCGTGGCACGGAAGTTGTCCATGACCATCTTGCGGACGTCGACACTGAGCCACGAGTCCGCGTTGATCTTGCCCGGAATGTTGGCGCAGCCCGTGTCCGAGCGGCCGATCAGGGTGGTGCGCGGGGCGACGAGGATGAACGGCGCGACCTCGCCGCGCTCCATCATCGGCCTGAGCTGCTCCTGCACCTTGAGCGTGCCGAACCAGGCCTTGGAGGAGCCGGGATAGCCGGGCAGCATCTCGACGACGGGGAACTTCGTGTTCCGGTAGGCGGGCTCGTCGTACTGCGGAGGCAGCCAGACGTACACCTCGCCCTGGACGCCCGACACCTGCCCGGTGAGCGAGGTGACCTGCACCCCCTCCCCGACGATCGGGTCCGTGGCGCGCTTGAAGGTCTGCTTGGTCTTCGGCAGATCGGCCCAGCGGACCCCGCCCATGCCGTCCTTACCGAGGTCCTGCGCGGTCGTGACATGGTCGCCCGTGCCCAGCAGGTCCTCCCAGCTGTCGTACAGGCCGTTGCTGTTGTTCACGGCGATGAAGACCACGAGGAGCGCGGTCGACTGCGCGAAGCCGAGCATCATCAGCCGGACGGTGCCCCGCAGCAGGGCAGGGCCGCGCACCCGGCTCCACAGGGCCAGCGGCAGCAGTACGGCGACCACGGCCAGTACGATCGCGGTCACGAAAAAGGGCGTCCCGGTCAAACTCATCACGGACAGTCAGATGGAGCCTGACCCGCCCTGGTTGCCACGGTCGTGCGGCGGTTTCATCACAGATTCCCGAATGTGCATGGCTGAACCGCATGCATGCACGGTTGCAGCACCGCGTGCGTGCACGGCTGCAGCACCACGTGCGTGCACGACTGGCAGGGCTGCAGCACCGGGTGCGTGAACGACCGCGTCACACGAGCCGACGCGCCGTCGCCCACCGCGTCAGCTCGTGCCGGTTCGACAGCTGCAGTTTCCTCAGCACCGCCGACACGTGCGACTCCACCGTCTTCACGGAGATGAAGAGCTGCTTCGCGATCTCCTTGTACGCGTATCCGCGCGCGATGAGCCGCAGCACCTCCCGCTCGCGCTGGGTGAGCCGGTCCAGGTCCTCGTCCACCGGCGGCGCGTCCGTCGAGGCGAAGGCGTCGAGGACGAACCCGGCCAGCCGTGGCGAGAAGACCGCGTCGCCGTCCTGCACCCGGAAGATCGAGTCGACCAGGTCGGTGCCGGTGATCGTCTTGGTGACATAGCCGCGGGCGCCGCCGCGGATCACACCGATGACGTCCTCGGCGGCGTCCGAGACGGACAGCGCCAGGAACCGGACCGGGTGCTCGGCGGCCGTCATCATGCTCGCGCAGCGGCGCAGCACCTCGACGCCGCCGCCGCCCGGCAGATGGACGTCCAGGAGCACCACCTCGGGGCGCGTCGCCGTGATCACGGTGACCGCCTGGTCGACGTCGGCGGCCTCGCCGACCACTTCGACGCCCGTCTCGTCGGTCCGGCCGATCTCGGCCTGGACACCGGCGCGGAACATCCGGTGGTCGTCGACGAGCACGACCCGTACACGACGCTCCGAAGTCCCACCGGCTCCGTCGGTCTGCTCGGTCATCCGTCCGCCCTCTCCATCTCAAGCTCCACTTCGGTGCCCTCACCGGGCACGGACCGCAGACGCGCCGTCCCGCCGTTGCGCTGCATACGGCCGATGATCGATTCTCGTACGCCCATCCGGTCCTCCGGAACCGCGTCCGGGTCGAAGCCGGGCCCCCGGTCCCGTACCGAGACGAACACCGCACGGCCCTCGACCTCCGCGTACACCCGAACGGGGCCCCCCTCGCCACCGTACTTCGCGGCATTCACCATCGCCTCGCGCGCGGCCTGCATCTGTGCGGTCAGTTTCTCGTCGAGCGGGCAGTCGCCGACGACCACGACCTCCAGCGGGACACCGTGCTTGTCCTCGACCTCGGCAGCGGCCTTCTTCACCGCGTCGGCGAGGGTGGCGGGCTCCTCGCCCTCGTCCTTGCCGGTGCCCTCCGGCTTGTACAGCCAGTTGCGCAGCTCGCGCTCCTGGGCGCGGGCGAGCCGGCGCACCTCGCCCGCGTCGTCCGCGCTGCGCTGGATCAGGGTCAGGGTGTGCAGGACGGAGTCATGGACGTGGGCGGCGACCTCGGCGCGCTCCTGGGCGCGGATACGCATCAGCCGCTCCTCGGAGAGGTCCTGGGTCATCCGGACCAGCCAGGGGCCCGCGAGCAGACCGACGCCGACGATCACGGCGATCGCCGCCGTCAGTACGTTGCCGAGCTGGGCCGCCGAGCCGCGGACGACCATGAAGACGGTCAGGCCCATGCCGACCAGGGCGACGCCCGCGAGGCCGCGCGCCAGCTGCAGCAGTCTGCGGCGCCGGTCGTCGCCCGCCCACTGGGCCCGGCGGGCGTTGTCCGCCTGCCGCCACACCAGGACGACACCGGCGGCGATCAGCAGCACCGGCCACACATAGCGGTTGGCGGAGCCGCCCATGTCGACATTGGCGACGAAGACGACCGCGCCGATCAGCAGCGCGAACATCGCGAAGAGCTGGCCCCTGTCGGGCTTGCGCAGCCGCCGCCTGCCGTCCGGGGTCGTCTCGAAGACGGGCTTCGGTTCGGCGGACCTGCCCCCCACACCGAGCGGGACGACGATCCAGAAGACCGCGTACAGCAGCGCGCCGAGTCCGTCCGCCATGAACAGGCCGAGGAAGACCAGCCGCACCCAGATCACCGGCAGCCCGAGATGCCCGGCGAGCCCGCGCGCGACACCGCCCAGCCAGCGCCCGTCGGCGCTGCGGTACAGCTTGCGGACGGCGGGCTCTTCGGTCTCGGGCGGACGGGCGGCGGCGACTGGCATGCCCCGATCGTCACACGTACGTACGGGCGCGGACATCAGGGCCGTCCCTGAGACCGACCCTGAACCTCAGGGGTCCCCCGGAGCCGGCATCGGCGCAATATCAGGGAAGGGCCAGGGTCGGGGCGGCTGCCACCCGGGGATGCGGCCCGTCACCATGGAGTCATGACTCAGCCGACCGCTCCGCCGCCCTCGCCGCCGTCGGAGCAGCAGCCTCCGCCGGTGCTGCTGCGCCGGACCCCGCGGCACAAGCTCGTGGGCGGAGTGTGCGGCGGCCTCGGCCGGTACTGCGACGTCGATCCGGTGATCTTCCGCATCGTCATCGGGGTGCTGTCGGTGACCGGCGGCATCGGCCTGATCTTCTACGGCTTCGCCTGGCTGCTGATCCCGCTGGAGGGCAGCGACGAGAACGAGGCGCGGCGCGCCCTGTCGGGCCGCGTCGACGGCGCCTGTCTGGCAGCGCTGCTGCTGGCCCTGCTCGGCTGCGCCGTGTTCCTGTCGATGATCGGCAATGGCGGCACGCTCGCGTTCTCCGCACTGCTGGCGCTGGCCGTGACCGGCGCCGCCGTGTGGTCGCAGCGGCGCACGACGGTCGCACCGGACGGCGGTCCGCTCGACGGGGCCACCGCGCAGGCGGTGGCGGAGGCACCGCCGGAGGCCAAGGCACCGCCGGCCCCGGGAAGCCCCTCCTGGTGGCGCGACCCGATCATCAAGGACGGCTCCACGGGCCCGGTCGCCACCGGCTATCTGTGGGGGCCGGCCGACGCGGCGACGGACGTGGCGCCGCCACGCCGGGGCGGGCGCGACCGGGCCGTCCTCGCGCCACGCCCCCGCGGACCGCGCGGCATCGGCGGTCTCGTCCTCCTGCTCGCCCTGGTGGCCGGCGGCCTGGGCACGGGACTGTCCTGGGACGGCCGGCCCCTGGGCACGAGCCTGCAGATCGGACTGGCCTGCGCGCTCGCGGTGTTCGGCCTCGGTCTCGCGGTGGGCAGCTTCCTCGGGCGTATCGGCGTGGGCACGATCCTGATGACGGTGATCACGGCGATCCTGCTGGCGGGAGCTTCCGTGCTGCCCAAGGAGATCGGCACCGACTGGACGCGGACGCGGTGGCAGCCCGCCACGGTCGCGGCCGTCGCGCCGCGTTACGAACTCGGCTCGGGCGACGCCACACTCGACCTCAGCCGTGTCGCGATCCCGGCGGAGACGACCGTGAGCACCCGGGCCGAGGTCGGCGCGGGACGCCTGAAGGTCGTCGTGCCCGAGGGCGCGAAGGTGAATGTGTCGGCGCAGGCGGGGATCGGCGACATCAGCCTGCCCGGCGACCCGGCCGACGACGTGGACATCGCCCCGGACCAGGACCGTACCCGTACGCTCGCCCCGCCGGCCGGCGCGAAGCCCGCGGGCACGCTCGATCTCGATCTCGAGATCGGGCTCGGACAGGTGGAGGTGACCCGTGCTGCTTCATGAGTTCCGTCCGGGCCGGCTGATCGCGGGCGCAGCGGCTCTGGCGACCGCCGCGGCCTATCTCGGGGACGCGGCGGGCGCCTGGGAGACCGAGTGGTTCGTGGCCTTCCCGGTCGTCTTCGGCGGTCTCTTCCTCGCCGGGGTCGCGACCTTCACGAACTACCGGATACGGCGGCGCCGCTCCGCGATGGCGGCGTCGAGCGAGAACGCCGACGCACCGGCCAGCACCAGCGGCAGCCAGGCCATCAGGTAGGCCAGATCATTGCCGTAGTAGTACGGCTCCGTCTGCCAGCTCACCGTCAGCCACAGGCTCAGCGAGATCAGCGCCCCGCCGAGCGCGGCGAGCCGCGCCAGCAGCCCGACCAGGGTGCCGATGCCGACGGCCAGCTCACCGAAGGCCATGGCGTAGCCGAACCCTTCGGGGTTGCGCAGGGCCATGTCCACGAGCCCGGGGACGGCGGACGTGTTCCGCACATTGTTCATGAGCTCCCCGATGGACCCGGGGCCGGTCGCCGACAGGAACGCGCTGTCGGTGAGCTTGTCGAGTCCCGCGTAAATGAACGTCACCCCGAGGAAGAGCCGTAGCGGCAGCAGCGCGTAGGGCTGCGCGCGCTCCTTCCAGCTGCTCCGGACCTGATCGCTCGAGTAGGTGGCTGTCGTCCGGTACACATGTGTCATCGTCGCCTCCGTGTTTGACCCGGCTGGAACGATTCTCCCCACGCCCCGCGCCTATGCATACGGAGATGACGGCCGTACGGCTCAGCGCACGACGCCGCCTCAGCACGCCACGCAGGCTCAGTGCACGGCGCCGCCTCGGCGCACGACGCAGGCTCAGTCCGCGATGTCGATGGTCACCCGGTTCGACTCGGTGCCCGCCGCCGTCACCACCTGCACATCGACCCTGCCCGGTTCGACCTCGGCCGGGACCGGGACCGCGACGCTCGTGTCGGTCGGGTTGGTGAAGCCGCCCGGGACGGGGATCAGCGGGACGTGGACGTGGACGGGGCCGATACGGACGGTCATCCGGGACAGCCGGTCGGGGGTCCCCGCGCCCGGCGGCACGAAGCCGGCGCCGCGGATCTCGATGTCGTCGCCGGTGCGGATGGGGCCGTCGAGGTCACCGGGCTCACGGGCGCGGACGACGGAGAGGACGACCGGCCGGCCGCCCTCCGCGTACTTCCCGGCGAGATAGACGCCGGCGGAGACCAGGACCAGCACCGTGAGGCCCCACGGCAGTCCGGGCAACTGGTCGGGGCGGCGGGCGAGCAGGACCCCCGCACAGGCCAGCGCGGCAGCGCCGACGAGGACGTACTGCGCGTCCGGGAAACTCCCGCGCCCCGCGTCGTCGCACAGCAGATCGGCGGGGCGCGGCCGGTCCGCCTGTACCTTCTGCAGGCGCTGCGTGATGATGCGCACGGTGACGACGCGGCGTACCACGACGGCGATCAGACAGACGACCGTGACGACGGTCAGCAGGGCGGCGCCCTGGGCGAGTCCGAGTCCGGCCGGCTGCGACGCGGCGAGGCGGAACGCCAGGAACAGGACGGTGTAGGCGGCGAAGAGCACCCACGCGGCGGCGACGGCCCGCGAGGTCGACAGCCGGTTGTCCTCGCCGACGAGCGGGGCGAGCAGGCCGCCGTGCGTCCGGTGCAGCCGGGCCGCGCCGGTGAGCAGGGCCGCCAGGCAGACCGCGGCGGCCAGTCCCGCGGTGCGGGAGACGCTCCAGCCGGAGCCGATCGCGGTCCCGGCCTGGGCGATGAGCAGCAGCGCGACCCAGCCCCACAGCGCGAGGAGTGTGCGCCGCCAGACGCGGATGAGCCAGGCCTCGCCCGCCGCCCGGCTTCGTTCCGCGACGGCACGGGCCGACTCGGTCAGCTCGTCGGAGACCCACTGGCGGGACGCGCCCGCGGAGTAGGCGACCTGGGCGGGCAGCCCCTGCCCCCCGGCCAGTCCGTCGCGCAGGGCGAGGAATCCGGCGACGGCTCGCCGATGGCCCTCGCGTGCTCCGTGCGGGCAGTCGCCGCACGTGCAGCCTCCCCCGTGCACGCTGTGTCCCGCTTCTTGCACCGCCACGGCGACGCACCCTTCCCCGGTAGGCAGCTTCGGCAACTACCCCGTAATTCCAAGGAATTGTGCCGTACGGGCGGGGACAATCACGCACCGGAAAGCCGACGAGAGGGTGATCTGCGCACGATCAAATTGACGTACTACGACATGAGTTCGGGCTCCGCTGCGGCGATCTGCCGCCACATCGGCTGGTAGTTGATCCATGCGACGAGATCGGTGCCGAGCTGCTCGCGGGTGGTGAGGGCGTCGCGGTGGCCGATGAGGAGCGGCTTTCCCGCCGCCCGGGCCTCGAGCTGGATCCGGGCGCAGCGCTCCATCGAGAGGAACCACCAGGCGGCCGCGTCCACCGAGTCGCCGACGGTGAGCAGCCCGTGGTTGCGCAGGATGATGCCCTTGTGCGCGCCGAGCGCGGAGGCGATGCGCCGGCCTTCTGCCGCGTCCACGACCACACCCGTGTACGCGTCGTACAGAGCGTGGTCCTCGTAGAAGGCGCACGCCTCCTGGGTGATCGGATCGAGCAGCTCCCCCAGCGCGGCCAGCGCCCGGCCGTGCACGGAGTGGGTGTGTGCGACGGCGACGGCCTCGGGCCTGGCCCGGTGTATCTCGGCATGCACGGCGAACGCGGCCTGGTTGACGTGCCGGGTACCCAGCACGACCTGTCCGTCACCGTTGACCAGGACGAGCTTGCCCGCGGTCATCGTGGCGAACGGCTCCCCGAACGGATTGACCCAGAAACAGTCCGGGACCTCCGGATCCCGCGCGGTGACGTGACCGGAGACACCTTCCTCGTACCCCAACCGCGCGAAGAGCCTCAGCGCCCCGGCGAGCCGCTGCTTCCGGTACGCCCGCTCGTCGGCCGGGGACTCGTGCACGGGCGGCATGGCGAAGTGGAGCTGCTCGACGGGGACGGGCGCGGGAACGGGGAGCGGTGTCCCGGCCGACGTCTGGGCGGGCGTCTCGGTCATGCGGCGGAAGGTACCTCCGGTCACCCCAACTGACCAGAGGTTTCACGCGCCGAAGCCGCCGCCCGCGCGAGGCGGGCGACGGCTTCGTCCTTGTTCGTACGGGGAGGGGTCACTCCCACTCGATGGTGCCCGGCGGCTTCGACGTCACGTCCAGCACCACCCGGTTGACGTCCGCGACCTCGTTGGTGATCCGGGTCGAGATCTTGGCGAGCACCTCGTACGGCATGCGCGTCCAGTCCGCCGTCATGGCGTCCTCGCTGGACACCGGGCGGAGCACGATCGGGTGGCCGTACGTCCGGCTGTCGCCCTGGACACCGACGCTGCGCACATCGGCGAGCAGGACCACCGGGCACTGCCAGATGTCGCGGTCGAGCCCGGCCGCGGTGAGCTCCTCGCGGGCGATCGCGTCCGCCTCGCGCAGCAGGTCGAGGCGGTCCTTGGTGACCTCGCCGACGATACGGATACCGAGACCCGGTCCCGGGAACGGCTGGCGCTGGACGATCTCCTCCGGAAGGCCCAGCTCCTGGCCGACCATCCGGACCTCGTCCTTGAACAGCTTGCGCAGCGGCTCGATCAGCTCGAACTCGAGGTCCTCGGGGAGGCCGCCGACGTTGTGGTGCGACTTGATGTTGGCGGTGCCGGTGCCGCCGCCGGACTCCACCACGTCCGGGTAGAGGGTGCCCTGCACCAGGAACTGGACCGGCTGGTCGCCGTGCGCGCCCGCCTCGGCGATGATCTCGGCCTGCGCCTGCTCGAAGACCCGGATGAACTCCCGGCCGATGATCTTCCGCTTCTCCTCGGGGTCGGAGACCCCGGCGAGCGCGGCCAGGAAGCGCTCCTGCGCGTCGACGACCTTCAGCGAGACGCCGGTCGCGGCGACGAAGTCCTTCTCGACCTGCTCGGTCTCGCCCTTGCGCATCAGGCCGTGGTCGACGTACACGCAGGTCAGCTGGGAGCCGATGGCCTTCTGGACGAGGGCGGCGGCGACCGCCGAGTCCACACCGCCGGACAGACCGCAGATCGCGCGCTTGTCGCCGACCTGCTCACGGATCAGCGCGACCTGCTCCTCGACCACGTTGTGGGTCGTCCAGGTCGGCTCGATGCCCGCGCCCCGGTAGAGGAAGTGCTCCAGGACCTGCTGGCCGTAGGTGGAGTGCATCACCTCGGGGTGGTGCTGCACGCCGTACAGCTTCTTCTCGTCGTTCTCGAAGGCCGCGACCGGGACGACGTCCGTGGACGCGGTGACGGTGAAGCCCTCGGGCGCGGCGGAGCAGGCGTCGCCGTGGGACATCCACACCGGCTGCTCGGCCGGGGTGCCCTCGAAGAGCGTGGAGCCCGTCTTGCTCACATGCAGCGCCGTGCGGCCGTACTCACGGGCACCGGAGTTGTCAACGGTGCCGCCGAGGGTCTGCGCCATCAGCTGGAAGCCGTAGCACATGCCGAAGACGGGGACGCCGGCCTCGAAGAGCGCACGGTCGAGGCGGGGTGCGCCCTCCTCGTACACGGACGACGGGCCGCCGGAGAGGATGATCGCCGCCGGCTTCTTGGCCAGCATCTCCGCCACCGGCATGGTGGAGGGGACGATCTCGCTGTAGACCCGGGCCTCACGGACTCGGCGGGCGATGAGCTGGGCGTACTGCGCGCCGAAGTCGACAACGAGCACGACGTCGGGTGCGGCAGCAGGGGACGCTGAGGACACTACGGCGGCCTTCCGGCGGTGGTGGGAGGGGTCTCTATTTGTCGATTCTACCGGCGGAGGAGGGTGGCTCTTCGTCTCACCATCCGAACCCGCGTTGGTCCCGCCCCCGGGGCCGGGCCATACTGACCGTCATGCGCAAGCACTCGACCTTCGTCTTTACCTATGGCACCCGGCCCGCCGGCTGCCATGGTCGTGCTGCTTGAGCAACTGACAAGCGACTTCCCAGGCGCCCCGGGCCACCAGGCCCGGGGCGCTCTGTGGTTTCCGGGCCGGGTCGCTCCGGGGCCTCCACCAAGGAGCCCTTCACCATGGCCGTCACTCCCGTCACCGACACCGGCGCCCGCACCTCCGAGGCCGCGGATGTGATCACCGGAGCCCGTGAGCGCATCGACACACTCGACGACCGGATCATCGGTCTGATCCAGGAACGGATGGCCGTCTCGGCCGTCATCCAGGAGGCCCGCATCACCTCCGGCGGCCGCCGCGTGAATCTCTCGCGCGAGATGGAGGTGCTCGGCCGCTACAGGGACGCGCTCGGCAAGCCGGGTACGTCGCTGGCGATGACGCTGCTGGAGCTGTGCCGGGGCCGCATCTGAACGGCCAGGGCGGTCTCTGGATACGCACATCAGTACGGGCGCCCTCTCACCCGTACGGCCCGTGACCGCTCCCGTACCGCTTCGTTGGTCCCGATGTCCGTGCCAGCCAGGGGCGGGCCCCGAAGGAAAGAACCACGCGTGGCTCCGCTGGGGCGTGTGGCGTACCGCAGGTGCGTCGTGGGACCTCGCTCCGGCGCGCGTGACCGGTCGGCAGGGGACAGCAGCCCGGTCACCCCAAGGGCGGTCGGCTCCGGGGACGCCCGGGGCCGACCGCATCCGGTCGAAACGGTTGCGCAGGCCGCAGCCTTCCAGCACCATGCAGGCACTTCCCGTCCCGCCCGCACAGCAGCACTGCACTCCACCATTGCCATTGGTCCACACCACTCCGTGCGCCCTTCTGCGCGCCGGTACGGATGCGGATGCGGCAACCCCACGCCAGCGGCGCCCTAGGGGCGGCGCCACAACGATGGGAGGGGAGGGGGAAGGAGGAGGAATGAAGGG
>NZ_JBWKDT010000002.1:0-234587 GCF_056435785.1 Streptomyces sp. NPDC043870 | reverse complement strand
ACCACCGCACTCCCCCAGTCCCGTTGGTCCACACCACTCCTTTCCCCCTTTTGCCCGCCGGGGCGGAGGGGGGGGCCCCCCCCCCCCCCCCCCGTCCCCCCCCCCCCCCCCCCCCCCCCCCGGCGCCGCGCTCGGCACCGGCGCAGCCCTGACGTCGGTGCTGACAGCCAAGGGCCCCGCGGAAACACTTCCGCGGGGCCCTTCCTGTTGCGCCTTCGCCTCCCTGTTGCGGCTTCGCCTTGCCTCCGACGGATGTGGCGCACGACACATAAAGATTCTGTGAGGCGCCGTACAACCAATCCCCCTGGTCACAGGTCATGCATGCGGAACCAACAGCCACACCCGTGACCCCACAGCCGGGAATGGCCCCCAGACTCCGTACCGCACGACGCGGTACGCCGGACTTCCCTGAGGTCTTCATGAAGCTTCGCCGCGCTATGGCTGTCGCCGCAGCGACCGCTGTCATAGCCCCTGCCGCCTTCCTGGCGGCGCCGTCCGCGTTCGCGGACGACACCAACGGCTCCACGAGCACGACCTCCGCCGGCACCACCGGCTCGACCGACGGCACCACCGGTGGCGACGCGACCACCGGCACGACGGGCTCCACCGACGGCACCACCGGCGGCGACGCCACCACCGGCACGACGGGCTCCACCGACGGCACCACGGGCGGCGACGCGACCACCGGCACCACCGGCGGCGAGGCCACCACGGGCGGCGACGCCACGACCGGCACCACGGGCACCACGGGCGGCGAGGCCACCACCGGCACCACCGGCGGCGAGGCCACCACGGGCGGCGACGCCACGACCGGCACCACGGGCACCACCGGCGCAAACGGCACCACGGGTGCCACCACCGGCGGCGACGAGGAGGAGCCGGGCGAGGACGACGAGGACGCCGACGAGGGCGAGTGCGAGATCGCTCAGGTCGACGTCAAGCTCTCCGGCTTCCCGAACAAGATCGTCGCGGGCGGGGAGTGGAAGACCTTCAGCCTCGACGTCAAGAACAACAGCAAGTCCGAGATCAAGGACTTCTACCTCTTCACCTTCGCCTCCTACGAGGACGAGCTGATCAGTGACGAGAACCAGCTGATCGAGAAGTACGCGCACTTCGAGTACAAGGGCACCGACGGCAAGTGGACCAGCGGCGGTAACCTCTCGGGCGCCAACAACGGTCTCTTCTTCGACGTCATCGACCTGAAGAAGGACGAGAAGCGCTCGATCAAGATGCGTCTGCGCATCGACAAGGCCGCCCCGGCCGGCAAGAGCCTCGCCCTCGCTGTCGGTGGTTACGACAAGGACGAGACCTGCTACGAGAACGGCGAGTTCTACGAGTTCGACGTCCTGAAGTCGGGCAGCGAGCCGGGCGACGTCGACGAGGCCAAGCCGAACGGTGACAAGCCGAAGGATGTCAAGCCGCAGGGCGGCGCCGAGGAGATCCCCGTCACCGGCAACCTCGCCGAGACCGGTTCCTCCTCGATGCTCCCGACCATCGGGATCGCCGGTGGCATCGCCATCGTCGCCGGTGCCGGTGTCGTCTTCGCGATGAAGCGCCGCAAGAGCGACGCCACCGCGTAACACACCGCACAAAAGCAGGAAGAGCGCTGCACTCGGAGGGGGGTGCAGCGCTCTTCTGTTGCCTGGAACTACTTCTTCGGCGGGACCGCCGGGATCCCCAGGAACGGCAGGTTCAGCGCGCCGAACGCGTCCGCCGGGACCGCCGGGGACTTCGGGGCGACCGGGGAGAGGCGTTCGTACGAGCCGCCCTGCTCCGGGCGGGGGTCCGTGTCGCCCTTGTTGGGCCAGAAGGACATCGCCCGCTCGGCCTGGGCCGTGATCGTGAGGGACGGGTTCACGCCGAGGTTCGCGGAGACCGCCGCTCCGTCGACGACCGAGATGCCCGGGTGGCCGTAGAGGCGGTGGTACGGGTCGAGGACGCCCGACTCCGCGGAGGCGCCGATCGGGCAGCCGCCCAGGAAGTGGGCGGTGAGCGGGGTGCCCATCAGTTCACCGACGTTGGAGCCGGCGAAGCCGTTGATCTCCTCGGCCAGGATCGAGGCGGCACGGGTGGCCTCGGGAATCTGCTTGGGGTTGGGGGCGCCGTGGCCCTGGCGGGCGGTGAGCAGCCCCTTGCCGAGGCCCTTGGGCTTGCGGTACGTCGTCAGCGAGTTGTCCAGGGACTGCATGACCAGGCCGATGATGGTCCGCTCCGACCAGCGGCGGTTGGACAGTGCACGGACGGCGAGCAAGGGGTGCTTGATCATGTTGCCGGCCCAGGCCGCGACCCGGTGCGTCGCGCTGTAGGGCACCTGGAGGACGGTCATGCCGCCCATGGCGTTGGAGCCCTTGCCGTAGCGGACCGGCTCGATGTGGGTGTTGGCGTCGGGGTGGATCGACGACGTGATCGCGACGCCGCGCGTGAAGTCGACCTTCTCCTCGCCGTGCCGCTTGCGGTAGCGGCGGTTGTCGGTCTGCGCGCCCACGATCGCCTCGGAGTTGGTGCGGGTCAGCTCGCCCAGGCGTCCGGAGATGCGCGGCAGCAGCCCGGTGTCCTTCATCCGGTGGAGGAGGGTCTGGGTGCCGTACGTACCGGCGGCGATGATGACGCGCTGGGCCGTGAACGTACGCCCCTTGCCCTTGCGCTTGTTGTCGCTGGGGAGCGTCTTGACGGCGAAGCCGCCGCGCGAGTCCTCGGTGACGGCGACGACGGACGTCATCGGGTGGATGACCGCGCCCGCCTTCTCGGCGAGGTAGAGGTAGTTCTCGTTGAGGGTGTTCTTCGCGCCGTGGCGGCAGCCCGTCATGCATTCGCCGCACTCGGTGCAGGCGCGGCGGGACGGACCGGCCCCGCCGAAGTACGGGTCGGGGACCTCCGCGCCCGGCTTGACCTTCGCCTTGCCGGCCCCGTCCTCGCCGGCCCCGTCCTCGCCGACGGCGTCCTGCCCGTCTCCGAAGAAGACACCCACCGGAGCCATGTGGAAGGTTTCGCCGACGCCCATCGCCTGGGCGGTCGCCTTCAGGTGGACGTCGGACGGGGTCATGGTCGGGTTGAGGCGGACCCCGAGCATGCGCCGCGCCTGGTCGTAGTACGGCTTCAGCTCCCCCTCCCAGTCCGTGATGTCCTTCCACTGCGGGTCGTTGAAGAACGGCGCGGGCGGTACGTAGAGCGTGTTGGCGTAGTTCAGTGACCCGCCGCCGACGCCCGCGCCCGCCAACACCATCACGTTGCCGAGCAGATGGATGCGCTGGATGCCGAAGAGGCCGAGGGCCGGGGCCCAGAGGTAGTTGCGCAGGTCCCAGGAGTTCTTGGGCAGCGTCTCGCGGGTGAAGCGGCGGCCCGCCTCCAGGACGCCTACGCGGTAGCCCTTCTCGGTGAGACGCAGGGCCGAGACCGAGCCGCCGAAGCCCGATCCGACGACGATGACGTCGTAGTCGTAGGCGGATTCCGCGTCACTCTCGCCCTGTTTTTGGGCAGGGAAGTCCTCGGGCATGGCTCTCCTCGTCAAAAAACGTGCGGGTACCGGGTTTTGCTGGGGGTGTCTTGTGGATCAGGCTGGATCAGCGAGCGGGGTCTGGTGCGTGCGATTCGCAAGGCGGAGGAGGGAGTCATGGCGGAGCCATGCCGACCGACGACAACGCCGCGAGCGTGCGTGCCAGGGCACGCGAGCCCGGCAAGATCCACAAGACACCCCCTAGCGCAGGCGCAGGGCCTTCATCGCCTTCAGCGACATGCTCATGAAGGCCGCGTACTTCTCGTCGTCCATGCCGAAGGACGGGGCGAGCGGGATCAGCCGCTGCTGGGCGACGGTCTGGGCCTCGGTGTACTTGAGGATGCCCTCGGAGCCGTGCCGTCGGCTCAGACCGGAGTCCTTCATGCCGCCCATCGGAGACTGCACACTGCCGTACGCTGGCGCGTACCCCTCGTTGATGTTGACGGTGCCGGTGCGCAGGCGGGCGGCGACGGCGCGGCCGCGCCTGCCGTCCTTGGTCCAGACGCTGGAGTTGAGGCCGTACGGGGTGGCGTTGGCCTGCTCGATGACGTCGTCCTCGTCCTTGAAGCGGTAGATGGAGACGACCGGGCCGAAGGTCTCCTCGGAACAGACGGCCATCGGCGCCTCGACGCCGTCGAGGATGGTCGGCTCGTAGAAGTACGGGCCGATGTCGGAGCGGTGTACTCCGCCCGCGACCAGGGTCGCCCCCTTGGCCACGGCCTCC
Organism: Streptomyces sp. NPDC043870; assembly: GCF_056435785.1. Lineage (NCBI taxonomy): Bacteria > Bacillati > Actinomycetota > Actinomycetes > Kitasatosporales > Streptomycetaceae > Streptomyces > Streptomyces sp. NPDC043870. The sequence goes on along the minus strand of NZ_JBWKDT010000002.1, from coordinate 230,370 downwards.
TCGACATGGCGCTTGACGGTCTCCAGCTGGCGCTCGCCGACGAGGGAGCCCATGTCGGCACCGTACGCGAGGGAGTTGCCGAGGCGCATCGCCTTCGTACGGGCCGCGAAACGCTCCACGAACGCGTCGGCGACGGACTCGTGGACGTAGAGCCGCTCGATGGAGATGCAGAGCTGGCCGGCGGAGGAGAAGCAGGCGCGGACGGCACCGGCCGCCGCCTTGTCGATGTCGGCGTCGTGGAGCACCAGCATGGCGTTCTTGCCGCCGAGTTCGAGGGAGACGCCGATGAGACGGGCGGCGGCGCCCTGGGCGACCTCGCGGCCGGTGCGGGTGGAGCCGGTGAACGAGACGTAGTCGGCGTGCTTGACGACCTCGGGGCCGACGACCGGGCCCTCACCGAGGACGACCTGGAACACGCCGGCCGGGAGCCCGGCCTCGATGAGCAGGTCACGGGCCCAGAGTGCGGTCAGCGCGGTCTCGGTGTCGGGCTTCATGACGACGGCGTTGCCGGAGACGAAGGCGGGCAGCGCATCGCCGACGGACAGCTCCAGGGGGTAGTTCCAGGGGGCGATCTGGCCGACGACGCCGCGCGGCTGGCGCAGTTCGGTGGTCCTGGTGAGGACGGGGACGACGCCGGTGTGCCGCTTGGGACTGAGGTAGGCCGGGGCCTTGCGGCCGTAGTGGCGGGAGGCGACGGCGACGGCCAGGACCTCTTCGTGGGCGTGGAGGCGGGCCTTGCCGGTCTCCAGCTGGATCAGGTCGAGGACTTCGGCCTGGCGCTCCAGGATCAGGTCGTGGAAGCGGAGCAGTACGGCGGCGCGGGCGCGGGGGGAGGTGGCGGCCCAGGCGGGCTGGGCGGCGCGGGCGCGGGCGAAGGCTTCCGCGACGTCCTCGGGGGTGGACTCGGGCAGGTCGGCCAGCTTCTCCGCGGTGAAGGGGGAGTGGTTGGCGGTACGGCCGGAGCCGATGACTCCACGGGTGAGCTGGGCGACCACCTCGGGCGTGACCACATCGGCGGCGGTGCGCGCGCCTGCCGGGGCGGCGGCGGTGGGGTTGGTGCCGAGGGGGCCGGTGTGCTGGGCGGCGGGGGCCTGCGAGTCCGTCATGGGGGCGAGAGTATGACGCAATCAAGACTTTGGGTACCCGTCGGTAACAGCTTTTCGCCAGGTCCCCACATCGCGCCAGCGATCACTGGCAGATAAGCCCTGATCAGGGGCTTGTGGCCGTATCCGACGTTCCCGTCGCCACTTTTCCGAGTTTGAGGCGCTCCCGTACGCCCTTGAAGAGGTCGATGCCTTCGGCCTCTTCCTTGCCGCCCTTGGGCATCTCGACGAGGACGGTGAACCGCTCGTCCTGGTCGGTGAGGACGTAGAGGGCCATGCGCCGGACCGTGCGGCCCGTGTCGCCCTCCTGGGCGTCGTACGTGACATCGAGGAGAGCGGCGTCCATGCCGTCGAGGTTGGTGGGCACGACGGTGCCCTTCGCGTTGGCCGCGGTGAAGCTGCCGCCGCGCGCACCGCCGTCCTTCAGCCACGTCAGCTCGCGTCCGGCCCACGCGACGGGGGTGCCGGTCTCGGCGTCCGCGCGTTTCAGCTCGATCCAGGAGGGGTTGCCGCGCTCCTCGAAGGTGATCGCTTTGTCCTGCGCGAGCTCCGCCTCCGAGGTGACGGGCTCGCGCCGGTACGAGGCGGGCACCGAGATCTCCGCGTCGAGCCGCGACTCCGGATAGGGGCGCCAGCGCCAGGCGTCGGGGGTGGGCATCGCCCCGGACGTGCCGCTGCGCGCGGGGGCGGACGCGGACGCCGGGGGCCGCGTCCGGTCGTGTCCCCCCTCATCAGCCTCATCCGTCTTGTCCGCCACGAACCATGCGGCCACGCCACCGACGACGGCGAGCATCCCGGCGCCTGCGACCGCGGCGCGGAGCCGGGCGCGTCGGCGACGCGCGTCACCGCGCCCGGGCGCGTCCGCGTCCGCACGCCCCGACGCGCCGTCCGGCCCGCCCGCGGAGCCGGAACGGCCAGGACCGTGTGCGGCATCTGCTCCGGACCCGGCGGCGCCCGGCCCTGCGGGCACAGACGGCCCGGCGGGCTCCGCGGGGCCGCTGTCCCCGTCCGGGCCCGGTCGGGACGGGACGCGCCCGGCGGAGGCCACCGGGTCGTGGCGCGGGATGCGGAGCGCGGCCGTGGCCGGGTCGGCCCGGGCCGTGGCCACGGAGGTGAGCTCCGCCATGACCTCCTCCGCTCCCGGCCGCAGGGACGGGTCCTTCGCCAGCAGGCGGACGATCAGTGGGCGCAGCGGCCCGGCCTGCACCGGCTCGGGGGGATCGGTCGAGAGGATCGCGGCGAGGGTGGACTCCAGGGTCGTACGGCGGAACGGCGACCAGCCCTCCACCGCCGCGTACAGCAGGACCCCCAGCGACCACAGGTCCGACACCGGAGCGGCCGGCGCGCCCGACATCCGCTCCGGGGCGATGAACTCGAGCGAGCCGACGAACTCCCCGCTGACGGTGAGCGATTCCTCGCCCTGGATGCGGGCGATCCCGAAGTCGGTGAGGACGACCCGCTCGTGCGCGCCGAGCAGCACGTTCGCGGGCTTCACATCGCGGTGCACGATGCCTTTCGCGTGCGCCGCGCCCAGCGCGCCCGCGACCGCCAGCCCGATCCGGGCGGTCTCGGGCGCCGGGAGCGCCCCGCGCCGCAGCCGCTCGTGCAACGATTCGCCGCGGATCAACTCCATGACGATGTACGGGATTCCGTCCTCGACGACCACGTCGTGGACGACGACCGCCGCCGGGTGCTCGACCGTCGCGGCGGCCCGCGCCTCACGGCGGAGCCGCTCGTACAGCCGCTGCCGGGACGGGTCGTCCCGGTCGCCGGGCAGCCGCGGCTCCTTCACCGCGCAGTCGCGGCCGACGACTTCGTCGCGGGCCTGCCACACCGTGGCCATGCCGCCGGAGCCGAGCCGTCCGGTCAGCCGGTAGCGCCCGCCGATGAGCCGCCCGGACTCCGTCGCGTCCCCCACCGCTCCCCCGATCCGGCCAACGGGTCACAGACCCTGGATCTTGAGATGCTTCACGACGTTCGCGAAGATCTCCTCGCCGTCCTGTCGCGCCGCGCCCTCCGCCGGCATCTGCACCCGCAGCCGCCAGTGCACCTTGTCCTTGCCCGGCACGACCAGCTCGTGCCAGCGGTAGCGGATGGGGTCCTCGTTGGTGTCCCCGTAGGTGATGAAGTCGACGGTCGTCTCGAAGGCCTTCTTCTCCTGGTGGGTGACGTCCTTGGTCTCGACGTCGGCGTCCTTGATCTCCGTACCGTTCTTGCCGCCCTTCGAGTACCAGTCGTCCCACACCTCCTTCTTCGGTTCGAGGACCTCGTCCGCGTTGTCCTTCGAGATCTGCATCCGCTCCAGATAGATCGCGAAGACACCACTCGGGTCGCGGTAGTCGACGGCGAAGCCGCCGTCGAACTCGGAACGCTCGTACTCCTCCGGTACGGCGACGTCCGCGGCCAGGATCTCGCTCTCCGGACGGACCTTCCACCCCGCCGGGAGTTCGTCGCCGCCGAACGGATCGACGATCACCAGGGCGAGGGCGAGCGCCACCGCGAGCACTCCGCCGAGGAGTCCGAACTGCGCCGGACGGTTGCGGTGCAGCACCGGCGGCACCCAGCGGGAACCCGTGCCCTGGGCGGCCACGGCGCCGTGGACGCGGGTCGGGTCGGCCGACGGCTGCGGCGGACGCGCCACCGACTCCAGCGTCGCGCGGATCTCGGCGGCGTCCGGCCGGGCCGCCGGGTCCTTGCGCAGCAGCTGCATCACCAGCGTGCCGAACGCCCCGGATCCGCGCGCCGGTACCTGCGGCTCCGCCGAGAGCACGGCCTGGAGCGTGGCGGGCGTGTGCGAACGCCGGTACGGGGACACGCCCTCGACCGCCGCGTACAGCACCACACCCAGCGACCACAGGTCCGACTCCGGTCCCGGCCGCTGGCCCAGCACCCGCTCGGGCGCGATGTACTCGGGCGAGCCGACGAACGCGCCGGTCTCGGTCAGCCCCTGCTCGCCCTCGACCTGCGCGATACCGAAGTCGGTGAGCACGACCCGGTCGCCGCGGCCCAGCAGCACGTTGTCGGGCTTCACATCGCGATGGAGGACGCCCGCCTCGTGCGCCGCCGACAGCGCGCCGAGGACCGCGAGTCCGATCCTGGCCGCCTCCCGTACGTCGAGCGTGCCCTCCTGCAGCCGGTCGCCGAGGGACTGGCCGCGCACCAGCTCCATCACGATCCACGGCTTGCCGTCCTCCATCACGACGTCGTGCATGGTGACGACGGACGGATGGTCGATACGGGCCGCGGCGCGGGCTTCCCGCTGCATGCGCAGATACACGTTCTCGCGCTCACGGTCGCCCAGATGCTCCGGTACGCGCGGTTCCTTGACCGCCACGTCCCGGTCCACGACCTCGTCGTGCGCCCGCCAGACCGTGCCCATACCGCCGTGGCCGAGACGGGAGACCAGGCGGTAACGGCCGCCGATGAGCCGTCCCCTGCCGGGGTCGGCGGCGGGCGCCGGTGCGGCGGTGACCCGCGTCGGTACCGGGGCGACCTGCGTCGGTACCGGGGTGGGGCCCTGCGGCGGTACCTGCGGTCCGGCGGGCGTGGGCGTCTGAGGCGGCCGGATTGCGTAGCTGGTGGGCTCGTTCGCCCGTCCCCCGTCGTTCGTCATGTTCACATCCTGGCGAAGAGCGTTTGACGTTGCCACTTACGGGGTTGAGCGATGCAGAGCCGTGACAGAGTCACGGGGTCACGGGGTCACGGGCTCACGGGTCACGGGGTCGGAGGCCGCCAGCTCTGCACCATGGTGTCGAACTGCTGCCGCATCGTGGGCCAGTCCTCCGCGGGGCCGGCCATGAAGAGCGCGTACTCGGTCCCGTCCTCCTCGTAGTAGACCTGGTCGATCGCGCGGCGCTTGCCCGGATGGTCCTTGATCTCGGTCCAGGTGAACTCCCAGATCGCCGAATTCGTCTGGTCGCGGTAGGTGTTGGGGTGGAGGATCACCTTCTGGTAGTCCGCGCGCTTGTCGACGATCTTCTCCAGATCGAGCAGGTGCATGTATGGATTCTCGAAGTCCGGCGACGGGTCGATGCTGATGCGGATGCGGTGGCGGCCGCTGTCGGGCGTGTAGTCGATCTGGTTGCCGTCCAGCTGCCGGGTCCAGCCGTCCGGTACGAGCAGGCTGAAGCCCTTGGGGTCGGTCACCCGATGCCAGCCGGCGGGTACGGAACCGGTCTTGGCGGGTTTTGGGGACGACGACGTGGTGGCCCCTGGCGTGCTGCTCCGGCCGGATGGGGTGCCACCGTCCCCGTCCCCGTAACGCATCGCGAGATATCCGGCCCCACTGCCGACGACCGCGGCGAGCACGACGACGAGCAGTGCCCTGCGCCAGCGGCCGGATCGTTTCCGCGCCGTCGGGGTGGGGGCGGTTTGCGGCTCAGGGAGCGACGCGGTAGCCGCCCGCCGGTCCTCGGGCTCCACCGACTGCGTCGGTACGTACTCGTGCGCCGACTTCGGGCTGCGTCCCTCCATCACCTCCAGCAGCATCCGCTCGGCCTCGGCAGTCGGCGGGCGCTGCTCGGGCTCCTTGCGCAGCAGTGCGGTGATGACCGGGCCGAGCGGTCCCGCGTGCTGGGTGGGCGGCGGCTCCTCGGTGACCACCGCCTGCATCGTGGACAGCGGTGACGTACGGCGGAACGGTGAGCTCCCCTCGACCGCGGTGTAGAGCGTGGCGCCCAGGGACCACAGGTCCGAGGCGGGGCCGGGGTCCCCGCCGCGCACCCGCTCGGGGGCCAGATAGTCGATGGAGCCGACCAGTTCACCGGTCCTGGTGATGGTCGAGTCGCCCTCGATGGCGGCGATGCCGAAGTCGGTGAGCAGCACGCGGCCGTCGGAGGCGAGCAGCACATTGCCGGGCTTGACGTCGCGGTGCAGCACTCCGGCGGCGTGCGCGGCGCGCAGTGCGCCCAGGACGTGCAGGCCGATACGAGCGGCCTCGGCCGGCTGGATCCGGCCGGACTCCTTGGCCGCGTCGGCGAGTGACGGCCCGTCGACGTACTGCATCACGATCCACGGACGGTCGTCGTGTTCCAGGACGTCATGGACGGTGACAACGTTGGGGTGGGAGATCCGGGCGGCGGCGCGGGCCTCCTTCTGGGTGCGGGCGTGCAGCACCGTCCGGTCGGCCTCGGACACGTACAGACCGGCGGTGAGCTCCTTGACCGCGACCGTTCTGTGCAGGAGTTCGTCCTGGGCGCGCCAGACCTTGCCCATGCCGCCGCGGCCGATGCTCTCGGTCAGCCGGTACCGGCCGGCCAGCAGCAGTCCTGCGTTCGTGCCCGAGCCTTTGCTCACGCTCTGTGTGTGTTCCACGTGTCCCCGCCCCGTTCCTTGGAAAGACAGGTTACGGAGAGGAAGTACGTGCGGGGAACCAGGGGCCGCTCAGTAACTCGCACCGTGATCCGATAGTTGCGCGGCGCGGTCGCTCTCGACGGCGGGCGGGACCGGTCAACCGTTCGCCCGGTACGCGGCCGTGGCCTGCTCGTAGATCTCGGTGACCTTGTCGCGCTGACCCTCGGGCCCGATCACCTGCAGCACGTGATAGCTGTCGCCGACGATGAGCGCGAGGTTGCGGACGTACACCTCACGACCGGTGCTGTCCTGCCAGGTGAACTGGCCTTCCGCCATGGCCTGCTTGCCCACGTCGATGCGGCGCAGACCGGACGCCGTGGACCACGAGGAATCGCGGAACGGCTGCAGCTCGCGCTCCTTGTTGCGCTGATACGCCATCGGGTCCGCGCCGTTGGCCCGGACGGAGTCACGGCCGGGGACGACGATCAGCGTGAAGTCGCCGCCGACGTAACGGACCTGGCCGCTGTCGTTGATGGGTCTGCGCTGCCAGGTCTTGTCGACACCGATCCGGAAGCCTTCCGGGTCGACGCGCAGGACGTACCCTTCGGCGAGGTCCACGGCGGGCGCCGAGGTCTGCGGCTGCTGTCCGTCCGGGGTCCGGGAGGGCTGCTGGACGTCCTGCGACGAGCCGCCGGTGTCCGGTGACCGGCCGCCCCCGGGCGCGCTCGATGCCGTGCCGGCCGGGGAGGACGACGACTGCTGCTGGCCGGTCTTCGGCATGAACAGCACGGCGTACGCGACCGCCGCGGCCAGCGCGAGCAGAATCAGGACCAGGAGGAGGCGGCCGAGCGACTTCGGGCCGCGCGGGCGTCGTTCCCGTCGCTCCTTCACCTTCTTGTGGCGGTGGCGGCCGTGCGTGGTGTCGGGCGAACCGGCCCGGCGCCTGCGGACGAGCTCGCCACGGCGGCGCACGACGGGCAGCCGGGTGCCGTCGACCGACGGCAGGGGCACGACCTCGGTGCCCACGTCGGGCTCCGGCGCGGACCGGACGAGCGAGCGCAGCCAGCCGCGCAGCTCCTCGAAGTCGGGGCGCTCGGTGGGGTCCTGTCGCAGCAGCGACTCGACGACCGGGCGCAGCGGCCCGCACTCCTCGGCGAACGCGGGCGGTTCGGCGCAGACGAGCTGCACCAGCTCGGCCGCGCTCTCCTCGGGGTACGGGGCGTGGCCCTGCACCGCGCGGTAGAGCAGCGCGCCGAGCGCCCACAGATCGGTGGCCGGGCCGATGGGCGGAGCCAGCTGCCAGTTCTCGTGCACCGGTCCCGCCTGCTCGGGCGCCCAGCGCTCGGTGACCGCCCCGACGACGGCGATGCGGGCCTGGCGCGCCCGCTCGGCGGCGAGCGGGGTGGCGGGGCCGCGGTAGGCGGGGACGGGCCCGCCGGCGACCACCTCGTCCCATCTGCCGGTGGCGGGTACGGGCTCGGCGCGGACGGACGCGGGGCTCTGCCGCTGCGCATCGGCGCGCAGGGCGTCGCGGGTGGTGCTCCCGTACGGAGACGGGCCGCCTCCCGCAGGGAGCGGTGCGGGGCCGTCCGTGCCCGGCCGGGGTCCGTCGTGCCAGGTGCCTGCCAGCTCCGCACGGCGGGGGCCGCCGGGCGGATCACCGTACGGGCTGCGGGACCGGGTCCCGTAGGTGTCGTCGGCTTCGTCGGCTTCGTCGGCGTCCTCGGCGTCGTACCCGTCGTCGCTGTCGTACGCCTCGTCGTCCGCGGGCCGGGACCACCACTGCGGCGCGGGCAGTCCGGCGCGGGGGGCGGGAAGGGCGCCGCCGGGACGTGGCGCGGGCAGGGCGGCGCCGCGGCCGCCGTCCGGCTCGTCCCACACACCGGGGTGGTGCAGCCGCTCGACACCGTCGGGGACACGCCCCGAGGGCGGCAGAAGCCCCGGGTGGCGGTCGTCGTCGCCGTGGAGTTCTTCCGCACCGCCCTGGCCATGACTCCCGGCCGGGGAGCGGCCCTCGACCGGGGGCTGCATCCAGGTCCGGCGGCGTGCTTCGTCCTGTCGCCGGGCTTCCTCCTGTCGCGCGGCTTCGTCCTGCGACCGGCGCACGAGGCCTCCGGGCCCGGCCTGTCGGTTCTCGTCCTGGCGGCGGTCGTCGCCCTGGCGGCGGTCCTCGCTGACGCGGGCCGCGGCGCGGGCCCCCGCCCGGTAGGCGGCGATGGCGCCGGCGCGTGCGGCCCGCGAGTCTCCGGCGGTCTCACCGAATCCGTACCCGTAGGCCGGAGCGGTGTACGGGCCCTCCGCCCGGCCGCCGTCCGGCGGGGGGCCGGGTACGGGCGCCCCGCCCACGGCCGTCCCGCCGTACTTCTGCGGCGGCAGGTACGGCTCCGCCGTGTGCACGGGACCGGCCGGGTCCGGGGAGTCGTCGACGAGCTCCGCGTCCTCCACGAGCTCCGCGTCCTCAACGGTCTCCGCTTCTTCCACGGGCTCCGGCACCGGCGCGTATCCGCACAGGGCCTCCTCCGCCGCGCCCGCCGCGAGGCCCGTCAGCACGACCCGGCCGTCGTCGCAGACGAGGACCGTACGGACGGTGATGTTGCGGTGGGTCCAGCCGTGTGCGTGGAGGGCGCGGAGGGCCGTGAGCACGTCCGAGCCGATCTCCGCCGCCCGGTAGGGATTCAGCGGTTTCTCCGCGAGCAGCGCCGCCAGCGGACGCGCCGCGACGAGTTCACTCACTATCCAGAGCGAACCGCCCTCCGCGAACACGTCGAAGACCTGGTCGAGGCGGGGGTGGTCGGGAATCTGCGCGGCGGCCTGGGCGGCCTCGACGGCCCGCCGCACCGCCGGATCCGTGGGCCGCCGGGTGGTACGCCCCGACGCCCGGCGGGATGCGGGGATTCCCCCCGCGCCGTCCGAGCCGTTCGCGCCGTCCGCGTCGAGCACTTCGGCTTGCACGACCTCCGGCAACGGCAGCTGACGGACGAGGACTTCCTGGCCGCTGTAGGTGTCGAAGGCGCGGGTCTCGACCAGTTCGTACTCGTCGGAGGGCGGCAGCGGCAGGCGATAGCGGTCGGCGAGCACCCGTCCCGCATAGTCGTCCACGACGCCTCCCCACAGCGCTGTTTCCCGGCTCGGTTCACCTCCGGAGCGCGCCGGTCCCTGTCGACGCGCTCCTTCGGCTCATTCGCCGCCTGTCCCCCGGTCCCGAGGACCGCACGAAACCGTCAATTCCGGTCGTTCACCGGCCTGTTGCGGCTGCGTTCGGTCCACGGTCTCTCACGATACGTGGCCTGGTCAGTCCTTGGGGGCGAACGTGTCGAACGCCGTCTTGCGCAGCGTCCTGCACTCCGCGCCGTCCCACACGCTCGCCTTGCAGCTGATCATGATCGAGTAGCCGTGCTTGGCGTCGACTTTGAAGCCGCGGTTGAGCACTCGTACCCGCTGACCGCTCTGGTCACGCTCGAAGCTCCAGTCGGCGACCGTGGGGTAGCCCTTGTAGGCGACGGTCTTGATACCGAGGTGCTTGTAGCCGTCACTGCTGGCCCTGACGGCGCCGAGCGCGGCCGCCCATGCGGCCTTCGCGTCGTCCCCGGGACTGTTCGTGAAGTCCACCTGGACGCGCGGGAAGCCGCCGTCGGCGCTGAAGATCGCACCCGAGTTCTGGCCCGCGGTGCCCGTGCGGTGAAAGGCCTTCGGCATCGCCATGGTGAAGTGGAACTGGTCGTTGGAGACCATCACGTACCCGGCGGGGATCCCGCCCGCGCCGGCGCCGGTGCCCTTTCCGCCGGACGGCTGGGTGCCGCCCGTGCCGTTGCTCCCGCCGCCGTCCTTCCCGTCGTTGCCCCCGGTGGGGCCGTCGCCCTGGTCCTGGTCCTTCTGACCGCTGCCGCCGCCCTTGGCGCCGTCCTTGGCCCCGTCGTTGCCCTTGGCGTCACCGCCCGCGGTGGATCCGGCGGTCGTGCCCTTCTTGGGCTTGCCCTGACCGCCCTTGTCGTCGCCCCCGCCCAGCGAGAAGACGAGCACGGTGGACAGGACGGCGAGCACGGCGACGACCGCGATGATGACCAGCGTCCGCTTGGGCACCACATCGGTGAGCGGCGCCCGCACGGGGGCCGTCCGCGTGACCGCGGGTCCGGGCTCCGGCTTGGGGGCCGCAGCCTTGGTGGCGGCGGGCTTGGGCTCGGCCTTCGCCGCCGCGTTCCGCACGGAGCGGAGCGCGCCGCGGACCCGCTCGGCAGCCGCGTCGGCCGCGTCCTTGGCGCGGTCCTTGGCGGGAACGGCGGGCTCGGGCGGGAGCGGTGGCAGCGCGACCACCCGGGTCGCCTCGGGCGACGGCTCCGGCCCGGCCGGCTGCTCCGGCGTGTGAAGGACGTCGAGCAGCAGCGCCCGCGCACCCGCGTCGTCGAGCCGCTGCGCCGGGTCCTTGGCGAGCAGGCCGTAGATGACCTCCTCCAGCGGCCCCGCGTTCTTCGGCGGGTCGAGGGGCTCGGTCATCACGGCGGTCAGGGTGGCGATCGCGGAGCCCTTGTCGTACGGCGGGCAGCCCTCCACGCTCGCGTACAACAGCCCGCCCAGCGACCAGAGATCGGCGGCCGGGCCAGGCTTGTGGCCGCGGGCGCGCTCCGGCGAGATGTACGAGGGAGCGCCGACGAGCATGCCGGTCGAGGTGATGGAAGGGTCGCCCTCGACCTGCGCGATGCCGAAGTCGGTGAGCACGACCCGGCCGTCCTCGGCGATGAGCACGTTGGACGGCTTCACATCGCGGTGCAGGATGCCCTCGCGGTGCGCGGAGCGCAGTACGTCGAGAATGGCGAGGCCGACCTCGGCCGCCCGGCGGGGCGTCAGGATGCCGTCCTCGCGCACGGCTTCGGCGAGCGACTTGCCCTCGACGAGCTCCATGACGATCCACGGCCGGTCGTCCTCGTCGACCACGTCGTAGACCGTCACCGCGCCGTTGTTGCGGATCCGGGCGATCGCCTTGGCCTCGCGCAGCGTGCGCGTGATGAGGCGGCGCTTCTCTTCCTCGTCGATGCTGTTGGGGAACCGCAGTTCCTTCACGGCGACCGTGCGGCCGAGCGTCTCGTCGACGGCCCGCCATACGGTGCCCATGCCGCCGCGTCCGAGGACGCCTCCCAGCCGGTACCGCCCGGCCAGCAACCGCCCCTCGGCGGTCGTCTGCCCGCGCTCCTGCGATGCGCCGCTCCTGGCGGCCTCGGGCCGCCCGGCCCCGGATTGCGCACCGGAGTGGGCGCCCGGCGTGGCGCGCTTCGCGTCGCCGCGTCCGGCCCCCCGCTCCGCGTCGTCCTTCGTGCCGGACTCCGAACCCTTCGTCCGCCCGCCGGACTCGGAACCCTTCGCCGCCCCGTCGGACTCCGATTCCTTCACCGCGCCCGGCTCCGCTTCCTTCGCACCGGCACGGCGGGCGTCCGCCTGCCCGGACTTCACGCTGTCGCCCGCAGCCGACGGCGCGTCCTTCTTCACCTCACCTTGCCCGGCGGCCGACTTGGCGCCACCGGCCTCGCCGGTCCCGGTGTCCGGCTCGGCGCCGGCACGCCGGGCCTCCGGCTCGGTGCCCTTCGCACCACCGCTCCCGGCACCCCGCCCCGCGTCGTCCGCCGCGTCGTGTCCGGCCCCCGACTTCGCGTCCTTGCCCGTGCTCACGCCCGAACTGCCGTCCTCGCGCCCGACCGGGCCCACGGCCGGGACGCGCCCGCCGTTTCCGTCCGCGTCCCGCAGAGGGCTCCGTGTCGTGTCCCGCGACTGCTCCGCCTCCGACATGCGTCCCCTCTGCGATCCCTGATCTTCGCCCGCGCCTGCCGCTATCCGCGCGATGCGGTAACCCGCCCTGGAAGAGCCCCCATTCTCTCTCACTCCAGGACCGGCCGGTCTCCCGGGTCCACCGTGCGTCAGGAGGGCTCCGGAGGAAGGGATTCCGTGGATCCTAGATCGGGACGATGTCCGGCGCCCCCAGCCGCGCCGCGTCCGCCGTCAGGTCGTCCGGCTGCCGCTGCGACTCGCGCTCGGCCTCCACCCGCTTCTCGTAGTGCTCCACCTCCTTCTCGATCTGCTCCTTGTCCCAGCCGAGCACCGGGGCCATCAGCTCCGCGCACTCCCGTGCACTGCGCGTCCCCCGGTCGAAGGTCTCGATGGAGATGCGGGTCCGTCGCGTGAGGACGTCGTCGAGGTGGCGCGCTCCTTCGTGCGAGGCGGCGTACACGACCTCGGCCCGCAGATAGTCGTCTGCGGCGGCGAGCGGCTCGCCGAGCCTCGGGTCGGCCGCGATCAGCTCCAACAGCTCCTCGACCAGGGATCCGTAACGGTTGAGCAGATGCTCCACCCGGACGACATGGAGGCCGGTGCGCGCCGCGATCCTCGCCCGTGCGTTCCACAGGGCCCGGTAGCCCTCGGCTCCCATCAGCGGCACGTCCTCCGTGACGCAGTCCGCGACGCGCTGGTCCAGTCCGTGCACCGCCTCGTCCACGGCGTCCTTCGCCATCACCCGGTAGGTCGTGTACTTCCCGCCGGCGACGACGACCAGGCCGGGCACCGGGTGCGCGACCGTGTGTTCGCGACTGAGCTTGCTGGTCGCGTCCGACTCCCCGGCGAGCAGCGGGCGCAGTCCCGCGTAGACCCCCTGGACGTCGTCGCGGGTGAGCGGCACGGCCAGCACCGAATTGACGTGCTCCAGCAGATAGTCGATATCGGCGCTGGATGCGGCCGGATGGGCCTTGTCGAGGTCCCAGTCGGTGTCGGTGGTGCCCACGATCCAGTGCCGTCCCCAGGGGATGACGAACAGCACGGACTTCTCGGTGCGCAGGATGAGTCCGGTGGTCGAATGGATCCGGTCTTTCGGTACGACCAGATGGATGCCTTTGGACGCCCGGACATGGAACTGGCCCCGCTCGCCGATCAGGGCCTGGGTGTCGTCCGTCCACACCCCCGTGGCGTTGACGACCTGCTTCGCCCGGACCTCGTACTCCCCGCCTTCCTCCACGTCCTGCACCCGGGCGCCGACGACCCGCTCCCCCTCGCGCAGAAAGCCGACCACCCTGGCCCGGCTGGCGACTTGCGCGCCATAGCTCGCGGCCGTACGCACCAGGGTCGCCACATAGCGGGCGTCATCCATCTGGGCGTCGTAGTACTGCAAGGCGCCCACCAGGGCGTCCTTCTTGAGACAGGGGGCGACCCGCAGTGCGTTGCGCCGGGAGAGATGGCGGTGGACGGGCAGACCGCGTCCATGGCCCGAGGACACCGACATCGCGTCGTACAGCGCGACGCCCGATCCGGCGTAGAACCGCTCCCAGCCCTTGTGCTGCAACGGGTAGAGGAAGGGCACGGGCCGGACGAGATGCGGGGCCAGCCGCTCCAGCAGCAGTCCGCGCTCCTTGAGCGCCTCCCGCACGAGCGCGAAGTCCAGCATCTCCAGATAGCGCAGACCGCCGTGGATGAGCTTGCTCGATCTGCTCGATGTGCCCGAAGCCCAGTCGCGGGCCTCGACCAGGCCGGTGGACAGGCCGCGTGTCGCGGAATCCAGTGCGGTGCCGGCGCCGACCACTCCGGCACCTACCACCAGCACGTCCAGCTCGCGCTCCGCCATCGCGGCGAGCGCCTCGGTGCGCTGCGCGGGTCCCAGTGTCGCTGTCCTCACTGCTGCCTCCCGTCGCCCCCGTTGGCCAGGCTCACAAATTTGATTCTGTCCGCACTCCCCGACTTCAGCCACCGCCTGTGGACAACACTCGGGCGGCCAGAGCCTCGCAATGCCGCATAACGGTCATATTTACTCCTAGTCTGACATTGCGCGTGCTCGTTCTGTCCACAGCACTTGCACACTGCGTCACCCTCGGCTATTGGGAAGGACGGCTCACCGCCATGCCCGCAGATCTCGCCGTCATCGGACTCGGCCACCTCGGACTGCCACTCGCCCAGGCCGCCGTAGCCGCGGGCATCGAGACCATCGGATACGACACGGACCCCCGCCCCGTTGCCGAACTCGCCGCGGGGCGGCCGCCCGTGGACGGTTCGCTCACCGCCTCCGAAATCCGCCGGATGCTCTCGGGGGGCTTCCGGCCCACCACCCACCCGGCCGAGCTGGGCCGGGTCCGTACCGCCGTCATCTGCGCCCCCACACCCCCGGGCGCGAACCGCACGCTCGACCTCACCGCGGTCGGCGACGCCGCCCGCGCCCTGGCCGCACGGCTGCGCCCGCGCACCACCGTGGTACTCGAATCCGCCGCCGAGCCCGGCACCACGGAGAGCTACCTCCGCTCCATCCTCGAAGAGGGCTCAGGCCTGCGCGCGGGACGCGACTTCCATCTGGCGTACTCCCCCAGCCGGCTCGACCCGGGCAACCGCACCCATGGCTACACCGGCACCCCCAAGGTGATCGGCGGCCTCACCCCTGCCTGCACCGAATCGGCAGCCGCGTTCTACGGCCGCGTCACCGACAAGGTCGTGCGCGCCCGCGGGCCGCGCGAGGCCGAGGCGGTGAAGCTCCTGGAGACGAACTTCCGGCACGTCAACATCGCCCTGGTCAATGAGATGGCGGTGCTCTGCCACGACCTCGGCATCGACCTCTGGGACGTCATCCGCTGCGCCGAGACCAAGCCGTTCGGCTTCCAGGCCTTCCGCCCCGGCCCGGGTGTCGGCGGCCACGGCGTCCCCGTCGACACGGTCGGCACCCACCGCACCCTGCGCCTCGTCGAGCTCGCCGGCCAGATCAACGAGCGCATGCCGCAGTACGTGATCCAGCGCGCCGCCACCCTGCTCAACGAACACGGCAAATCCGCCCGCGCGGCCCGCGTCCTGCTCCTCGGCATCACGTACAAGCCGGACCTCGCCGACCTCGAAGGCTCCCCCGCGCCCGAGATCGCCCAGCGCCTGATGGAACTCGGTGCATCGGTCAGCTACCACGACCCGTACGTCCCCGACTGGCGCGTACGCGACCGCCCGGTCCCCCGCGCGGACTCCCTCTACGAGGCGGTGGCCAACGCGGACCTGACGATCCTGCTCCAGCACCACCGCACCTACGACCTCCAGAGCCTCGCCGTGAAGGCCCAGATCCTCCTGGACACCAGGGGCGCCTCCCCGGCGGGCGCGGCGCACCGCCTGTGAGGGCATGCGAAGGGCCCGGCACCCTCACGGTGCCGGGCCCCACCCGCGTTCGAGCCGCGTACGAACAGACCTCAGCGCTTGTGCTGGGAGTCCGCGACGGTCACCTCGACGCGCTGGAACTCCTTGAGCTCGCTGTAGCCCGTCGTCGCCATGGCCCGCTTCAGCGCGCCGAAGAAGTTCATCGAGCCGTCCGGGCTGTGCGACGGCCCGGTGAGGATCTCCTCCGTCGTGCCGACGATGCCCAGGTCGACGAGCTTGCCGCGCGGGACGTCCTCGTGGACGGCCTCCATGCCCCAGTGGTGGCCGCGGCCGGGGGCGTCCGTCGCGCGGGCCAGCGGGGAGCCCATCATCACGGCGTCCGCGCCGCAGGCGACGGCCTTGGGCAGATCGCCGGACCAGCCCACCCCGCCGTCCGCGATGACGTGGACGTACCGGCCGCCGGACTCGTCCATGTAGTCGCGGCGGGCCGCGGCGACATCGGCGACGGCGGTGGCCATCGGGACCTGGATGCCCAGCACGTTGCGGGTGGTGTGCGCCGCGCCGCCGCCGAAGCCGACGAGGACGCCGGCCGCGCCGGTGCGCATCAGGTGCAGGGCCGCGGTGTACGTGGCACAGCCGCCGACGATGACCGGGACGTCGAGCTCGTAGATGAACTGCTTCAGGTTCAGCGGCTCCGCGGCGCCCGAGACGTGCTCGGCCGAGACGGTCGTGCCGCGGATGACGAAGATGTCCACACCCGCGTCGACGACGGCCTTGGAGAACTGCGCGGTGCGCTGCGGCGACAGCGCGGCGGCCGTGACGACGCCGGAGTCGCGCACCTCCTTGAGGCGCTGCCCGATCAGCTCCTCCTTGATCGGGGCCGCGTAGATCTCCTGCAGACGGCGGGTCGCGCTCTCGGTGGGCAGCTCCGCGATCTCGTCGAGGAGCGATTGCGGGTCCTCGTACCGGGTCCACAGCCCCTCGAGGTTCAGCACGCCCAGTCCGCCCAGCTCACCGATGCGGATCGCGGTCTGCGGGGAGACGACGGAATCCATGGGGGCGGCCAGGAACGGCAGCTCGAAGCGGTAGGCGTCGATCTGCCACGCGATCGAGACCTCCTTCGGGTCCCGGGTGCGCCGGCTCGGTACGACGGCGATGTCGTCGAACGCGTACGCCCTGCGGCCGCGCTTGCCGCGCCCGATCTCGATCTCAGTCACGATGTGTGGCCTTTCCCTCTACGTCTGCGCCTACCAGTATCCCCGACACACACGCCAGGGGCGGTCCCGGCCATCCCCGGAACCGCCCCTGCTAAACCCGTGCGACTACTTCCTGCTGTAGTTCGGCGCCTCGACCGTCATCTGGATGTCGTGCGGGTGGCTCTCCTTGAGACCCGCGGACGTGATCCGTACGAACCGGCCGCGGTCCTGCAGCTCCGGCACCGTCCGCCCGCCGACGTAGAACATCGACTGGCGCAGACCGCCGACCAGCTGGTGGACGACCGCGGACAGCGGGCCACGGTAGGGCACCTGGCCCTCGATGCCCTCGGGCACCAGCTTCTCGTCGGAGGCGACACCCTCCTGGAAGTAGCGGTCCTTGGAGAAGGAACGCTGCTCGCCGCGGGACTGCATCGCGCCGAGCGAACCCATGCCGCGGTACGACTTGAACTGCTTGCCGTTGATGAACATCAGCTCGCCCGGGGACTCCTCGCAGCCCGCGAGCAGCGAGCCGAGCATCACCGTGTCGGCGCCCGCTACCAGGGCCTTCGCGATGTCGCCGCTGTACTGCAGACCACCGTCGCCGATGACCGGGATGCCCGCCGCCTTCGCCGCCAGCGAGGCCTCGTAGATCGCGGTGACCTGCGGAACGCCGATTCCGGCGACGACTCGCGTCGTACAGATGGAGCCGGGGCCGACACCGACCTTGATGCCGTCGACACCGGAGTCGATGAGCGCCTGGGCGCCGTCGCGGGTCGCGACATTGCCGCCGATGACGTCGACGGACGAGTTGGACTTGATCTTGGCGATCATGTCGCCGACCAGCTTGGAGTGACCGTGCGCGGTGTCGACGACGATGAAGTCGACCCCGGCCTCGATCAGGGCCTGGGCACGCTCGAAGGCGTCACCGGCGACACCGACGGCGGCGCCGACGAGGAGCCGGCCCTCCTTGTCCTTCGCCGCGTTCGGGTACTTCTCCGCCTTGACGAAGTCCTTGACGGTGATGAGGCCCTTGAGGATGCCCGCGTCGTCGACGAGCGGAAGCTTCTCGATCTTGTGGCGGCGCAGCAGCTCCATGGCGTCCACGCCGGAGATGCCGACCTTGCCGGTGACCAGCGGCATCGGGGTCATGACGTCGCGCACCTGCTGGGAGCGGTCCGTCTCGAAGGCCATGTCACGGTTGGTGACGATGCCGAGGAGCTTGCCCGCCGCGTCGGTGACGGGGACGCCGCTGATCCGGAACTTGCCGCAGATCGCGTCGGCCTCGGCAAGCGTGGCGTCCGGGTGCACCGTGATCGGGTCGGTGACCATGCCGGACTCGGAGCGCTTCACCAGGTCGACCTGGTTGGCCTGGTCGGCGATGGAGAGATTGCGGTGCAGTACGCCGACGCCGCCCTGGCGGGCCATCGCGATGGCCATCCTGGCCTCGGTGACCTTGTCCATGGCAGCGGACAGCAGCGGGATGTTCACCCGGACGTTCTTCGAGATGAACGAGGAGGTGTCGATCTGGTCGGGCGCCATGTCCGACGCGCCTGGCAGCAGCAGCACGTCGTCGTAGGTCAGCCCGAGTGTCGCGAATTTCTCGGGCACTCCGTCGACGTTGGCAGTCATGACACCTTCCCCAAATGGCCTTGATCGGTGCGGATGTCCATGCTAACGGGATCCGAGGGTGTCTCATTCCACGATCAAGATCGATGAGCAGCTTTGTACGTTCACACGTACGGAGGTCATACGTTCGGAGGGGGCGTCCGGTTCACCCCGGCCGCCCCTGATCACCGCTACTGCTCCGCCAGTGCCCGCAGCCGGCTCAGCGCCCGGTGCTGCGCCACCCGCACCGCGCCAGGGGACATTCCGAGCATCTGCCCGGTCTCCTCGGCGGTGAGCCCGACCGCGACCCGCAGCACCAGCAGCTCCCGCTGGTTCTCCGGGAGGTTGGCGAGGAGTCGCTTGGCCCACTCCGCGTCGTCGCTGAGCAGCGCCCGCTCCTCCGGGCCGAGCGAGTCGTCGGGCCGCTCGGGCATCTCGTCGGACGGCACGGCCGTGGATCCGGGGTGCCGCATGGCCGCACGCTGCAGATCGGCGACCTTGTGCGCGGCGATGGCGAAGACGAACGCCTCGAAGGGGCGTCCCGTGTCCCTGTAGCGCGGCAGCGCCATGAGGACCGCGACACAGACCTCCTGAGCGAGGTCCTCGACGAAGTGACGGGCATCACCGGGCAGCCGGTTCAGCCGCGTCCTGCAATAGCGCAGCGCGAGCGGGTGCACACGGGCCAGGAGATCGTGCGTGGCTTGCTCATCTCCGTCGACGGCACGGTGAACGAGTGCACCGATGGCCCCATGGGCAGTCGCCGCCTCGTCGTCACGCATCGGTCCATGGTGCCTTGGCTGCCGCTGATCCGTGGCACCGCGTCCGTAGTTGTGCACCGAAGCGTTATGAGCAGGTGCGCCGGAAGTCATCTCCTGCGCCCTCCCCTTGCGCTCGACCGACTCGTTCCTGAGGAACTCCACACCTCAAGGATGCGGCATCGCGCGGGAAACATGCGCCCCCCGTCGCCGACCGCCCCGCCCACCGCCGGGTCGGCGGGGCTCATGATGCCTGCGGGACCCCTGGGGCGCACCGGGCGCGCCCGTTCCCGCGGCTCGCCTCCGGGGCGCCCCAGCGGCTGTCGACGATCAACCGCGCTCGGTCCCTCGCACCTCGGGACCTCTGCGCACCTTCCCTTCCGACAGCCGCGCGCCCCTTCGGCTCGCTCGCCAGGAGTGGTCCCGGCCACGCCCGGCACCGCTCAGCGGACCAGGCCCCAGCGGAATCCGAGCGCGACGGCGTGCGCCCGGTCCGAGGCGCCCAGCTTCTTGAACAACCGCCTGGCGTGCGTCTTCACCGTGTCCTCGGAGAGGAACAGCTCACGCCCGATCTCGGCGTTGGACCTGCCGTGGCTCATTCCTTCGAGCACCTGGATCTCCCGCGCGGTGAGCGTGGGCGCGGCGCCCATCTCGGCCGAGCGCAGCCTGCGCGGGGCGAGCCGCCAGGTCGGGTCGGCGAGCGCCTGGGTGACCGTGGCCCGCAGCTCGGCGCGCGAGGCGTCCTTGTGCAGATATCCACGCGCGCCGGCCGCGACGGCGAGCGCGACGCCGTCCAGGTCCTCGGCGACGGTGAGCATGATGATCCGGGCGCCGGGGTCGGCGGAGAGCAGCCGGCGGACCGTCTCGACGCCGCCCAGTCCGGGCATGCGTACGTCCATCAGAATCAGGTCCGAGCGGTCGGCGCCCCAGCGGCGGAGGACTTCCTCGCCGTTGGCCGCGGTCGTCACGCGCTCTACGCCGGGCACGGTTGCGACCGCGCGGCGGAGCGCCTCTCGGGCGAGCGGGGAGTCGTCGCAGACGAGGACGGATGTCATGGCCGCCCTCCGCAGCTGATGCGCGTCACCTTGAGCCTCCAGGCTGGTTACGTATCGTCACCTGTGCGGTTGACGCCCCCGGACATCTGCCCGAGCGCTTGTTCTCTCAACCGCCTCCGCACTCTCAACGACGGTCACTCGAAAGAGTTACGGGTGCGACGGGCACCTTCGGCACTCTACGTGAGGACCCATGAGCGGAGGAGAGCGACACAGCCCATCGACGCGCCACATGGCCGCTATGCCCCATTTAGCGGCATTTCTTCCCTTTTGCTGGTGTCTGTGGCTAGATTCGCAATGAGTCATATTTACATCTACTTACACCGTAGATGTACGGTCGGACCTTCAGGCATCCACTCAGCACGGTTTCAAGGGGACATGCGCTATGGCAGATTTCTCCCGCCTTCCCGGACCGAACGCCGATCTGTGGGACTGGCAGCTGCTCGCGGCATGCCGTGGGGTAGACAGCTCACTCTTCTTCCACCCAGAGGGGGAGCGCGGCGCGGCAAGGAGTGCGCGCGAGAACTCGGCGAAAGAGGTCTGCATGAGGTGCCCGGTGCGCGCGGAGTGCGCGGCGCACGCACTGGCAGTGCGGGAGCCCTACGGGGTATGGGGCGGACTGACGGAGGACGAGCGTGAGGAGCTCATGGGGCGGGCGAGGCACCGGCTGATCCCGGCAGGCGGCGCGGGCGGCAGCCCGCACGGCTGACATCCAGGCCGTCATCTTCGAAGAAACGTTCCTGCATCGATTCGAAGAAACGTTCCTGCACCGACCGGCCCAGGAACGGGCGACGGTGCAGTGGTGGAGCGGCGCAGTCGCGCGGGTTCAGCGCGCGGCGGCCAGTGCGAGCTGGTCCAGGGTGGCCGCGACCGCGGGGACCTGAGCCAGGTCAGGGAGGGTGAGAGCGACGATTTCGCGGTGCACCGACGGCTCCACCGCCACCGTACGGGCGCCCTTGGGCAGCACCGACTCCAGCGCGAGCTCCGGCAGCACGGCCACGCCGAGACCCGCGCCGACCAGTCCGACCACGGCCGGATAGTCGTCCGTGGCGAAGTCGATCCTGGGCGTGAAGCCGGACTCCTCGCAGACCGCCACGAGCTGGCGGCGGCAGCGCGGGCACCCCGCGATCCACGGCTCCTCCGCCAGATCGGCGATGGAGACCGCACCGGCGTCCACGAGCCGGTGCCCCTCGGGCACCAGGCCGACGAGCCGGTCGCTCAGCAGTGGCCGTACGACCAGGTCCTCCCACTCCGCACCCGCCGGGCCGTACCGGAAGGCCAGCGCCACATCGCAGTCGCCCTCGCGCAGCATCTCCTCCGAGCGCGGCGGCTCGGCCTCGACGAGCGAGACGCGCGTGCCGGGGTGCGCCGCGCGGAGGGCGGCGAGTGCGGTGGGCACGAGCGTGGAGCTGCCGCTGGGGAAGGACACCAGGCGGACCCGGCCCGCGCGCAGACCCGCGATCGCCGCGACCTCCTCCTCGGCCGCGGTCAGCCCCGCCAGGATCCCGGCGGCATGGCGCACGAGCACCTCGCCGGCCTGGGTCAGGCGCATCTCCCGGCCGGTCCGGATCAACAGCGGGGTCCCGGCGGAGGTTTCGAGCGCCTTCATCTGCTGGCTGACGGCGGGCTGGGTGCAGCCCAGCTCGCGCGCCGCGGCGGAGAAGGACCCGGTGGCGGCCACGGCGCGCAGGACGCGGAGATGGCGGGCTTCGATCACCCTGCAAGCATAAGGGCCTCTTGGGGTGTGAGCTAGTTTCCGCTTGGAAGCTTTGGGGGAGTCGGCTAGCGTCGTGAGCATGAAGATTCTCTCCGTGAACGTGGGCCGGCCGAAGTCCGTCGAGTACACCAGCGCCCAGGGCGGGATCACCGGCGTGGACAAGCGCCCGGCCGACGGGCCCGTACGGGTCTTCGCGCCCGGCCCGCCGGGGACCAGCGGCAGCGGACTGGACGGGGACACCATCGGCGACCTGCGCTTCCACGGAGGGGACGACCGGGCCGTCACGGCCTTCGCGCGCGAGGACCTCGACGGCTGGGAGCGGGAGCTGGGGCGTCCGCTGGCCGACGGCGCGTTCGGCGAGAACCTCACGACCCTCGGCCTCGATGTGAACGGGGCCCTCATCGGTGAGCGCTGGCGCGTCGGCTCCGGGGTGGTGCTCGAGGTGACCGGCGGCCGCGTGCCCTGCAGGACGTTCCAGGGGCACGTCGGTGAGAAGGACTGGGTGAAGCGGTTCACCCGGGCGGGAGCGCCGGGGGCGCTGCTGCGGGTGATCGAGCCGGGCACTTTCCAGGCGGACGACCCGGTCGAGATCGTGCACCGGCCCGACCACGACATCACGGTCGCGCTGCTGTTCCGCGCGGCCACGCTCGAGCGGGAGCTGCTGCCGCGCACCCTGGTCGCGGCCGAGTGGATGGAATCCGCGCTGCTGGAGGTGGCGCGGTCGTACACCGCCAAGTACGGCGACTGACCGCGTACGACCGGTCCTCCGGGCGTCCTCCGGGCGTCCTCCGCACGACCGGTCCGGCCACCCGGTCGCGGTGAGCGGGACACAAGGGCCGATGAACCGGTTCGTCCGGTCCGGGCAAAGAGATGCCAAAACACCCAGGTCTGACGGTGTCCCAGGCATGCGGGTCAAGGTGACCAGGAAGGCACGGCGAGGGGGCAAGCCTGGTACGCCGCACACGCGCACGGGGCACTAACGTGCCGCCCATGACGACAGCACTGATTACGGGCGCGACCGCGGGCATCGGCGCCGCCTTCGCGCGGCGGCTCGCCTCCGACGGACATGATCTGGTCCTGGTGGCGCGCGACACCAAGCGACTCCAGGAGCAGGCCACCGAGCTCCACGACCGGCACGGCATCGAGGCGGAGGTGCTGACCGCGGATCTGGCCGAGGAGGACGGGATCACCGCGGTCGAGGCGCGGCTGGCGGACCGCAAGCGTCCGGTGGACCTGCTGGTGAACAACGCCGGGTTCGGCAACAAGGGCCGGTTCCTCGAGGTGTCCATGGCCGATGAGCTGCGGATGCTGAAGGTGCACTGCGAGACGGTGCTGCGGCTGACGGCCGCGGCGGTGGGGCCGATGCGCGACCGGGGCCGGGGCGGGGTCGTGAACGTCGCGTCGGTGGCGGCGTTCGTGCCGCGCGGGACGTACGGCGCGTCCAAGGCGTGGGTCGTGCAGTTCACGCAGGGCGCGGCCCGCGATCTGGCCGGAACGGGCGTGCGGCTGATGGCCCTGTGCCCCGGTTTCGTACGGACCGAGTTCCATGAGCGGGCCGGAATGGGAACGGACAACATCCCCGGCTGGATGTGGCTGGACGCCGACAAGCTGGTGTCGGCGGCGCTTGCCGACCTCTCGCGCGGGAAGTCGCTGTCCATTCCCGACCCGCGCTACAAGGCGCTCATGGGTGTCGTGAAGCTGGCGCCGCGCGGGCTGCTCGGCGGGGTCAGCTCCAGGGCGGGCCGCAAGTACGGACCGAAGTAGTCCCGTCCTGCCAGGTGACGGTGACGGTGTGTCCGTCGATGTCGATGTCCGCGAGCGCGGTGACGGGTGCCGGTGCGGGCTCGGCGGTGAGTGAGGCGAGGGCGACGTAGCGGGTGGTGGGTCCGCCGCCGGTCGTGCCGTGCAGAAGGGCGGTACGGGTGCGGGGGCCCTGGAGGGTGGAGCCGGTGTCGGACGCGGTGCGCACCGTGTAGCCGTGCACCGGCTGGAGTTGGGCGGTCGGGCCTTCAGGGGTGGTGGCCCAGCCGGTCTGGCGTACCGGGGTGCCGTCGGGCGCCCCGGTGACGAGATGGGCGCGGACCTCGGCCCGGCCATGGGCGAGCGTCAGTGAGTGGACCCGGACACCGGGCGACGGGGCATGGGCGGAGGCGGCCCAGCCGGGCCGGAGCCCTGCGGGACCACGGGGCCCCTCGCGGTGGCTCTGCCGTCGGTGACGAGGGCGAAGTGATGACGGGTTCGTACGGACCGTGCCGGCCCAGCGTGAGCAGTCCTTCGGCGTCGGTGGCGCCCCCGCCGAGGAAGTGGCGCAGGGTGCCGGAGGCGAGGCGGCGGGTGGCGCCGGGGGGTGAGCGGGGTGTGCCCGGTGAGTGCGCCGAGCCAGGGCGCGGCCGCGGCGGCGAAGCGATACGTGAGCGAACGGCCGCGTACGGCATCGGTGTTCCGTCGGCGCCGAACAGGCGGACACAGCCGTCGAGATGGGAGCGCAGCCGGGGTCGTAGCGGCCGAGAAGGTCCTTGTCACCGGTGAGATGGGCGTGCAGGACGGGACAGCAGGGCGGAGGGCGGCGGGGAGGAACGTCCGGGCGTACGCTTCGAGCCCGTCCGAACGGGGTCCGGACCAACTGGGGCGGGGGCCCGGGAGGTTGATCAGTCCATGGTGGGGCGAGGCGTACGGCCGTACGGCCAGCAGCAGTTCGTCCCCGGTGGCCTCCCAGTGGCCGCGCTGCGAGCCGGAGTTCTACCCCCTCGTCGTCACCGGCTTCCTGCTCGCCGTCATCCCCCTCCTCGTCGCGTTCGTCTCCCTGCTGCGTCACTGGAAGGCGGGCCTGACCGCCGGCAGCGTCAAGTGACCGCAGACGCGCGAACGTGACTCGTCGAGCAGCCCGCCCGTTGACCCCAAGTGACCAACGAGGAGTCCGACTTCCACCATGCACCACGCCGCTGACAGTTCCGCGGGCAGGGGGCCGTCCCTGCTGCTCGCGATGGGTCCCGGCATCGCCGACCGCCTGCTCACCGATGCCCATCGCGCCCGCCTCGCCACACTGGCGCACACCGACCCCCACCTCGTCGCCCATGACCTGACCACCCCCTCCCCCGCCGTCGCGGCCGCACTCGCCCAGGCGGAACTGCTGCTGACCTGCTGGGGAGCGACCCCGCTCGACGAGCACGTCCTGGACGCCGCCCCGCGCCTGCGTGCCGTCGTGCACGCCGCGGGCTCCGTCAAGCACCACATCACCCAGGCCTGCTGGGACCGCGGCATCGCCGTCACCTCGGCCGCCGCGGCCAACGCGCTGCCCGTCGCCGAGTACACGCTCGCCGCGATCCTCTTCGCCAACAAGCGGGTCCTGCACAGCCGCCGCCGCTACCGCGAGCTGCGCGCCCAGTTCGACTGGTGCCACGAGCTCGACGGAGCCGGCAACTACGGCCGTACGGTCGGCGTCGTCGGCGCGTCCCGGATCGGCCGCCGTGTCATCGAGCTGCTCCGCCCGTTCGATCTGCGGGTCCTGCTGTACGACCCGTACGCGGACGCCGCCGAGGCGGCACTGCTCGGGGCCGAGGCGGTCCCGCTGGACGTGCTCTGCTCGCGCAGCGACATCGTCACCGTCCACGCCCCCGAGGTCCCGGCCACCCGCCGGATGATCGGCGCCCGCCAGCTGGCGCTGATGCCGGACGGGGCGACCCTGATCAACACCGCGCGCGGCTCGCTGGTGGACACGGACGCACTGCTCCCGGAGCTCGTCTCCGGTCGCCTCGACGCCGTACTGGATGTCACCGAGCCCGAGGTGCCGCCCGCGAACTCCCCGCTGTACGAGCTGCCGAACGTCCTGCTGACTCCGCATGTCGCGGGCTCGCTCGGCCGTGAGCTGCACCGGATGGCCGACCTGGCGCTGGACGAGGTGGAGCGGTACGCGCTGGGCAGGCCCTTTGCCGACCAGGTCGTTCCGGCGGCGCTGAACCGGTCGGCCTAGACGGACAATTACCCCGCTCCCACCAAGCAGACAATTGACCCATTCTCACTAAAATGGGGGTATCCGGCCCAGCGACCCACCCGCCCGGGAGACGCCATGACATTCGTACAATTGATCGATTGTAAAACGGATCGTGTCGACGAGCTCAACCGGCTCATGGACACCTGGGTCGAACAGACCAAGGGCAAGCGCACCGCCACCCACAATCTCGTCGCCACGGACCGCTCCGACGCGACGCACGTCATAGAGATCGTCGAGTTCCCCTCGTACGAGGACGCCATGAGGAACTCGAACCTGCCCGAGACGGACCGGGTCTTCCAGGAGATGGTGGCTCTCTGCGACGGCTTGCCGACCTTCACCGACCTGGACGTCATCCGCGACGAGCAGTTGAACAAGGACACCTGCGGCAGGTTCTTCACCGACGCCCTCGCCGGTGACCCCGCGGCCCTCGACGGACTGCTCACCAGGGACTACCGCGACCACGACCCGTCCAACGCGCAGGACCTGATCGGACTCGAGGCGCTCCGCCGCGAGATCGGGATGTGGCAGGACGGCTTCGACTTCACCTTCACCATCGAGGACCAGATCGCCGAGGGCGACCGGGTGTGCACGCGCTGGACCTGGAACGGCACGCACAAGGGCGAGTTCCTGGGGATACCGGCCACCGGCAAGCAGGTGTCCATGACCGGTACGACGACCCACCTGCTCCACGAAGGCATGATCTGCGAGGGCTGGTGGCAGTACGACCGGCTCGGGCTGATGGGACAGATCGGCGCACTGGAGATGTAGCAGCATCGGACATGGAGCGGCTCGGCAGCGGGCCGCCGGGAGAGGCAACGGCGCAGGAGAGGCAACGGCGCAGGAGAGGCAACGGCGCCGGACACGCAGCCGCGACGGACATGCAGCCGCAGCGGACACCTGGCGGCGGCACATCAGCGGCACATCAGCCGCACATCACGGGGAAGGCCCCCGTTCCCTCTCCGGGAACGGGGGCCTCCTCAAGCCCTGAACGGGTCAGTGGGCTCGGTGACTCAGTGGGAGTGACCGTGGCCGTGGCCGTGGCCCGCCTCCGCCGGCTCCTCTTCCTTCTTCTCCACCACGAGGGTCTCGGTGGTGAGCAGCAGGGAGGCGATCGACGCGGCGTTCTCCAGCGCGGAGCGCGTGACCTTGACCGGGTCGATGACGCCGGCCTTCACCAGGTCGCCGTACTCGCCGGTCGCGGCGTTGAAGCCGCTGCCCTTCTCCAGCTCCGCCACCTTGGCGGTGATGACGTAGCCCTCGAGGCCGGCGTTCTCGGCGATCCAGCGCAGCGGCTCGACGGCGGCGCGGCGGACGACCGCGACACCGGTGGCCTCGTCGCCCTCCTTGCCGAGGTTGCCCTCGAGCACCTTCACGGCGTGGACGAGCGCGGAGCCACCACCGGAGACGATGCCCTCCTCGACCGCGGCGCGGGTCGCGGAGATGGCGTCCTCCAGACGGTGCTTCTTCTCCTTCAGCTCCACCTCGGTGGCGGCGCCGACCTTGATCACGCACACGCCGCCGGCCAGCTTCGCGAGGCGCTCCTGGAGCTTCTCGCGGTCCCAGTCGGAGTCCGTGGTCTCGATCTCGGCCTTGATCTGGTTGACGCGGCCGAGGACGTCCTCGGAGTTGCCGCCGCCGTCGACGATCGTCGTGTCGTCCTTGGTGATGGTGACGCGGCGGGCGGTGCCCAGCACGTCCAGACCGGCCTGGTCGAGCTTGAGGCCGACCTCCTCGGCGATGACGGTGGCACCGGTGAGGGTGGCCATGTCCTGCAGCATCGCCTTGCGGCGGTCACCGAAGCCGGGGGCCTTGACCGCGACCGCGTTGAAGGTGCCGCGGATCTTGTTGACGACGAGGGTGGAGAGCGCCTCGCCCTCGACGTCCTCGGCGATGATCAGCAGCGGCTTGGAGCCACCCGCCTGGATGACCTTCTCCAGCAGCGGCAGCAGGTCCTGGATCGAGGAGATCTTGCCCTGGTTGATCAGGATGTACGGGTCGTCGAGGACGGCCTCCATACGCTCCTGGTCGGACACCATGTACGGGGAGAGGTAGCCCTTGTCGAAGGCCATGCCCTCGGTGAACTCCAGCTCCAGACCGAAGGTGTTGGACTCCTCGACGGTGATGACACCGTCCTTGCCGACCTTGTCCATCGCCTCGGCGATGAGCTCGCCGACCTGCTGGTCCTGGGCGGACAGCGCGGCGACGGCGGCGATGTCGGACTTCTCCTCGATCGGACGCGCGGTGGCGATCAGCTCGTCGGAGACGGCCTTGACCGCGGCGTCGATGCCCTTCTTCAGGGCGGCCGGGGAGGCACCGGCGGCGACGTTGCGCAGACCCTCGCGGACCAGGGCCTGGGCGAGCACGGTGGCGGTGGTGGTGCCGTCACCAGCGATGTCGTTGGTCTTGGTCGCCACCTCCTTCACCAGCTGGGCGCCGAGGTTCTCGTACGGGTCCTCGATCTCGACCTCACGGGCGATCGTGACACCGTCGTTGGTGATGGTGGGGGCACCGAACTTCTTGTCGATCACGACGTTGCGGCCCTTGGGGCCGATCGTCACCTTGACCGTGTCGGCAAGCTTGTTGACGCCACGCTCGAGGGCGCGACGGGCGTCCTCGTCGAACTTCAGGATCTTCGCCATGGAGCTTCTCAAGTCCTCTCAAAACGAACCACGCCCCGGGCCACCCGGCTTCTTACGACGCGGGGGCCAGGGGCGCGGCTCAAGCAAAACTGCCTGGTACGGAGTCTTCCGGGGGGCGAACCCCGGAAGTCCGACCTACTTCTCGACGATCGCGAGCACGTCGCGGGCCGAGAGGACGAGGTACTCCTCGCCGTTGTACTTCACCTCGGTGCCGCCGTACTTGCTGTAGAGCACGACATCGCCGGTCTTGACGTCGAGCGGCAGGCGCTCGCCGTTCTCGAAGCGGCCCGGGCCCACGGCCAGGACGACGCCCTCCTGGGGCTTCTCCTTGGCGGTGTCCGGGATGACCAGGCCAGAGGCCGTGGTCTGCTCGGCGTCGAGCGGCTGGACCACAATGCGGTCCTCGAGCGGCTTGATGGCAACCTTGGAGCTGGTGGTCGTCACGATCCGACCTCCCCCTTCGGAGATCTCACGGGGTTTAACTGTCTGAGGTGGCGACCAGGTGGATCCGTCGTCGCGGGTGCCGGACCTGCCCGTCGCTGTGTTGGCACTCTCCGGTGGGGAGTGCCAGAGCCGAGACTATGACTGCGATTAGCACTCGGTCAAGCGGAGTGCCAATTCACTGCGCGGCGCGCCTGTGGGACCACGGCGGACGGTTCGATCTGGACCTCGGTCTCGAACTCAACTTCGGTCTCAACGTCGATCTCAACGTCGCCCTCTCTCAACGTCGATCTCGATCTCGATCTCGAACTCGATACGGACAACGCGCGGATGCGCCGCCGCGTTCCGTACGACCCTACGGACATGTCTCTCGATCCGGGCCCGCCACGCCCGCCACGCGCTCAATACCGTGTCGACGGACGGCGCGCACCCGGCGGGGCCGAGCACGCACGCGATCAGCGCACCGGCCGCCACCAGGACGGCCGGCGGCCGGTGCGCGCACCTCACACGTAGTCCTCCAGCCGCGCCACCGCGTATCCCTTCGCGGTGACGACCTTCATGACGTTGCGGACCAAGTCGGCCATGGATCCGTTCCAGACGTCCTTGCCGCGGAAGTGCGTGAGGATGATGTCGCCGGGATGGAGGTCCCGGTCCCATTCCCGCCACTCCATGTGATCCGGGAACGCCTCCGCCGCCCACAGCGGCACGGCCTTGATCCCGCACTTCTTCGCCGCCCGCAGGGTGTCCTCGTTGTAGTTGCCGTACGGCGGGCGGAACAGCCGGGGCCGCTTTCCGTACTGCTCTTCGAGGATCGCCTGCTGCCCGCAGATCTCCTTCTTCTGCTTCGCGTACGAGAGCCCCGGCAGGTAGCGGTGGTTGAGGGTGTGGTTGTGCAGGGCGACGCCGCTGTCCTGCATCTTCTTGAAGTAACCGTAGTCGTCGCGTACGACGTAGTCGGTGAGGAACGCGCTGTAGGGGATCTTCAGCTCGCTCATCATCTCCAGCAGCTCGGGGTCCTTCTCCGCACCGTCGTCGATCGTCAGAAAGACGATCTTCCGCTTGGTCGGCACGGTCGTGAAGACGGGCGGCAGTCCGTCGTGGTCATCGACCTCGAATCCCTTGCGCGTGGTGATCCTCGGCTTCCTGGCGGGCGGCGGAGGGGCGGCCAGAGGTGTCTCCCTCAGCCCCCAGCGCTTGGCTGCCGCGGCGCGGGCCGCCTGCGCCTTCTTCATACGTCGCGCGTACGCGGAGAGCGCTGCGGCGGGACCCCCTTGCGGACCCGCCTTCGGAATCGCGGGCCGGGCGCGCTTCCGGGCCTGCTTCCGGGCCTGCTGCGGGGCACGTTTCCCGCCCGGGTCCTGCTTCCGGGCCTGGCCCGGATCGTGCTTCCGGTCCTGGTCCTGTCTCTGGTTCTGCTGCCGGTCGTGAGCGGCGGGCCCGGCGGCGGGCCACGACGTCCCGCCGCCTTCACCGCCGTCCGAGGGCTCCGCGGCACAGCCCGAGCCGAACGCGACGAGGAGCGACATCGAGAGCGCCGCGCGAGCCCGCCACCCTTTTGGCATTTTTCCTTTTTGTCTTACTTGCTGCATGGCGCCGCATCCTGTCAGCGCCGCTCCCCCGCAAGGCCTCGACACCGCCGCCCTGCGCGCAGCGTCCCCCGGCTGGCCGACAATGGCCAGGTGACTGACGACTGCTTCCCGCTCCTCTCGCCGCTGCTCAGCGACGAGGGTCAGGCCCTGCTCGCCGCGCTGCGCGACCACGCCCCGGGAGAGGAGCTGGCCCTCGCCACCCGGCTGCGCCGCGAGCACCCTGCCGAGCTGGTCTCCGCGGCGCTCACGCAGGCGCGGCTTCGGCAGCGGGCGGTGGCGAAGTTCGGCGCGGAGGACGCGTACCGGATGTACTTCACGCCGCACGGGATCGAGCAGGCCACGCGCAGGTCCGTCGCCGAGTACCGCGCCCGGAGGTTCCGGGACATCGGCCCGGTCGACGTCACGGATCTGTGCTGCGGCATCGGCGGCGACGCGATCGCCCTCGCCCGTGCGGGTTTCGTCGTGCAGGCCGTCGACCGGGACCCGGTGACCGCCGAAACCGCCCTCGTCAATGTCCACACGGTGATGGAGGGCACGCCGCTGATGACGGTCACCTGCGCGGACGTCATGGACTACGACCTCAGTGGCACCGAGGCGCTCTTCATCGATCCGGCGCGGCGCGGCGGCCGGGGCCGGATCTTCGACCCGGAGGCGTACTCGCCACCGCTCTCGTGGGCGGTCGAGGCGGTACGGCAGGTCGGCACCGGCGCCATCAAGATCGCGCCCGGCATCCCGCACGAGCTGGTCCCCCACGACTTCGAGGTGGAGTGGATCTCGGACAGCGGTGATGTGAAGGAAGCCGTGCTCTGGCACGACGAGGGCCGCACCGAGGTCATCGTCCCCGGCACCCGCCGCGCCACCCTCCTTCCCTCCGGCGCGACCCTGACCGACCGCGGCCTGCCCAACCCGCAGGTCCGCAAGGTCGGCCGCTTCCTGTACGAGCCCGACGGCGCCGTCATCCGCGCGCATCTCGTCGCCGAGGTCGCCGAGGACCTCGACGGCGGCCTGATCGACGAGACGATCGCGTACATCACGGCGGACGAGCTGCGGACGACCCCGTATGCGACCGCCTACGAGATCACCGACGAACTCCCCTTCAACCTGAAGAAGCTGAAGGCCCTGCTGCGTGAGCGCGAGGTCGGCACCCTGACGGTGAAGAAGCGCGGCTCGGCCGTCGAACCGGAGGAGCTGCGCCGCAAGGTGAAGCCGAGCGGGCCCAACGCTGCGACGGTCTTCCTCACCCGCGTCGCCGGGGCCCCGACCATGCTGATCGGCGCTCCCGCAGCGGTCTGACACTCGCTCAGCGGTCCGACAGCGGCTCAGCGGTGCGCGCCGCCGGGCGTATGCGCCGGGCGTACGGCCGAGGTGAGGCGGACCGCCCAGCGGTAGTGGGCCACCGCCTTGGTGATGCCGATCAGACCCATCACCCAGAGGATGAGGCCCACGCCCATGAAGTACGCGACTTGGCCGTACGTCCAGCTGCCGGGGCGTGCGGACGCCGGGGCCACGAACGAGATCCACAGCCCGACCGCACCGAGCAGGAACGACACCAGAAACCACAGCAGACTCAGGCCCGGTACGCGGTGGCGGGAATCACGCGCCGGATCGAGGTCCAGCGCGGCCCATTCGTCCAGCAGTCGACGGATCCTGAGATCACGGCGAACACCGAAGCCGACGACGAACCCGAGCGGCACCACGACGGCGAGCCCGAGCACACCGAAGATCACCAGAAAGACGAGGGCCAGGGGATCGAACCTGTTCAGGCCGACCAGCCCCGCGCCCATGATCCCCCAGCCGAGCTGAAGCGCCGCCACCAGCAGCAGAAAGCCCAGCAGTTGGGGCACCCCCAGCAGCCGGCCGGTGAGCCGGTCCAGCACCATCGCCCGGTCGGCGAGCAGCGCCTCGCGGTCGGGCCAGGCGCGTATGTCCTCGGGGGGCGGAGGCGGGGGGAGAGGGTTGCGACGGGACATGTGTACGAGGCTATCGCCCTGTCACAGCGCGATGATCACGCGTCGGCCTGCGCGGCCCTGGCGAACAGCAGCTCCCCGCCACGGCTCACTCACCGCGGTCCCGGTCAGTGCCTTCCGGGCATCGTCAAGGAGTCGGCCGAGCTCGGCGGCGGCCTCGCGAACCTGATCGGCATCCCCGCTCGCCGCCAGATACTCCAGCTCACGGAAGCGGGCTGCCTGGCGTGGTCGGCGCTGGATCTCCACATGGAGGGCCCAGTGTCTGGTGAAGCGCCTCAGCGGTGCGAGGTCCGAGCCCAGTCGCGCTCGGTCCGCAGCCTGATCCAGCTCGCGGGTGAACGCCGGCAGGGCGGCCGGGGCGATCTGCGCGACGGCCTGGCGCAGCGCCGCGACTGTCGGCGGCGGCTGCGGGATCAAAGGCTGCTCGGACGCACTGGCGGTCATACGTCCTCCCATAGCCGGGATGCTGAGCCGTGCGTCAACCCCTATCGGGCAGGAACTTGTGACAGTCATTCCACCGGGCGACGCTCACACGTGGTCTTCAGAGAAGTCGAGGGACTCGAAGCGCCAGCGGTGCACCGGGCGGGTGATCAGATCCGCGGCCGGCTCCGGGAGTTCGGGCAGCCCGGCGTCGCTGTCCGGCACTTCCCACCAGGTCAGCACCAGGACCCGCTCCCCGGGCGCCCGGAACGTCTCCCGGCGCAGGGGCGCCGCGTCGAGGGCCTGCGCCCGCGCCCACTCCAGCAGCTCGGCGCCCCGCCCCTCGGCCGCCCGCGCCTCCCACATCAGCGTGACGACGCTCATGAGTAGAGGTTGTCCTTGCTGATCTCGTGCACATGGTCGTGATCGTGGTGGTGGCTGCCCGGGACATGCGGGTCGGTCACCGGCAGGGAGG
Source organism: Streptomyces sp. NPDC043870 (assembly GCF_056435785.1). NCBI lineage: Bacteria > Bacillati > Actinomycetota > Actinomycetes > Kitasatosporales > Streptomycetaceae > Streptomyces > Streptomyces sp. NPDC043870. The sequence goes on along the minus strand of NZ_JBWKDT010000002.1, from coordinate 197,041 downwards.
AGTCCGCGGACAGCTCCCAGTCCGAGGCCGGCCGGTTCCTGGCGACCATCTCCGCGCCGAGCGCGGCGACCATCGCGCCGTTGTCCGTGCACAGCTTCGGCCGCGGCACCCGCAGCCGGATCCCGGCCCGCTCGCAGCGCTCCTGCGCCAGCGCCCGCAGCCGCGAGTTCGCCGCGACGCCGCCGCCGATCATCAGGTGGTCGACGCCCTCGTCCTTGCAGGCCCGCACCGCCTTGCGGGTCAGTACATCCACCACGGCCTCCTGGAAGGACGCCGCGACGTCCCGTACGGGCACGTCCTCGCCCGCGTTCCGCTTCGCCTCGATCCAGCGGGCCACGGCCGTCTTCAGCCCGGAGAAGGAGAAGTCGTACGCCGGGTCGCGCGAACCGCTCAGCCCGCGCGGGAACGCGATCGCGGACGGGTCGCCCTCCTTCGCCAGCCGGTCGATGACCGGGCCGCCGGGGAAGCCCAGGTTCAGCACGCGAGCGATCTTGTCGAACGCCTCACCCGCCGCGTCGTCGATCGTCGCGCCCATCGGCCGCACGTCATTCGTGATGTCGGGCGCGAGCAGCAGCGACGAGTGACCGCCGGAGACCAGCAGCGCCATCGTCGGCTCGGGCAGCGGGCCGTGCTCCAGCTGGTCCACGCAGATGTGGGACGCCAGGTGGTTCACCCCGTACATCGGCTTGCCCAGCGCGTACGCGTACGCCTTCGCCGCCGATACGCCGACCAGCAGCGCGCCCGCGAGTCCGGGGCCGGCGGTGACCGCGATGCCGTCGAGGTCGCGGGCTGAGACGCCCGCGTCCTTCAGGGCACGCTCGATGGTGGGCACCATCGCCTCGAGGTGCGCGCGGGAGGCGACCTCCGGAACGACTCCGCCGAAACGCGCGTGCTCGTCGACGCTGGAGGCGACGGCATCGGCGAGCAGGGTCGTCCCGCGGACGATGCCGACGCCCGTCTCGTCGCAGGACGTCTCGATGCCGAGTACGAGAGGTTCGTCAGCCATGGTTCTCGGTTCCTTGTACGTGTAGGCGCATGACGAGGGCGTCGATGTTGCCGGGCTGGTAGTAGCCGCGGCGGAAGCCGATGGGCTCGAAGCCGAAGCGTTCGTACAGCTTCTGGGCGCGGGTGTTGTCCACGCGGACCTCGAGCAGGACCTCGTCGCATTCGAAGGCGGTGGCGTGCTGCAGCAGATCGGTCAGGAGCCGGGCCCCGAGTCCGGTGCCCCAGTGGTCGCGGACGACGGCGATGGTCTGTACGTCGCCGAGTCCGCCGGCCGCGGCGAGGCCCGCGTAGCCGACGATCCGGCCGTCCCGGGGGTCCTCGGCGACGACATAGCGGCGGGTGGAGCGCGGACCTCGAGCATGGGCCAGCTCGGACCAGAACATCCCGGGCGACCAGGCGTCCTCGGGGAAGAGCTCGTGCTCCAGCCGCAGCACCGGATCGATGTCCCACCACCGCATCTCGCGCAGCACAGCGGCGGTCGTGGCGGTCATTTCGGCGTGACCACCTTGTAGTTCTTCGGGACCTGCGCATCCGGGCGGCGCAGGTACAGCGGTCGCGGAGGCAGCAACTCCGCGCCGGCGGCCAGCTTCTCCGCGGCGAGCGACGCCAGCGCGGCGGCCGACTGGTGCTCGGGTGCGCGGGCGTCGGGGAAGACCTCGGGGTAGAGCAGCGCACCCGCACCCACCGCCGGGAGCCCGGCGACCTGCTCGGCGATCTCGGCGGGGCGGTCGACGCCCGGCTCGCTCAGCCGGGTGCGGAAGCCGTCGTACCGCGCCCAGTAGACCTCCTTGCGGCGCGCGTCCGTCGCCACCACGAAAGGCCCGTCGAGCCCGGAGGCGTAGGCGAGGCCGTCGAGCGTGCACAGGCCGTGGACGGGGACCCCGAGTGCCGAGCCGAACGTCGTGGCGGTCACCAGACCGACGCGCAGTCCCGTGTACGGCCCGGGGCCGACGCCGACGACGAGGTCCGTGACGGCGTCCAGTTTCAGCCCCGCCGAGGCGAGCACCCGGTCGACGGCGGGCAGCAGCAGCTCCCCGTGCCGGCGCGCGTCGACCTGGCTCGACTCGGCGACGACTGAGTCGCCGTCGTGCAGGGCGACGGTGACGGCGGGGGTGGCGGTATCAACAGCGAGGAGGAGCACGCAAACAGCCTACGGCCACCGGGACAGGGCACGGCGTCCCGTCCGCCCCGGCCCCTGCTGCTACCGTCACCCACGGACGGGCGTACGAAAGGGGAGCCAAGGTGGCAAGGAGCAGCTCGGGAATGGTGGCCGGGCTCACCACAGCGGCGATCGCCGTGGTCGCCTTCCTCGCCTACCAGGCCTCGGCGAACGTTCCGGGAAACCTGGGAAAGCCCACCGTCTCCTCCCCCTCCGTCCACCCCTCGGACGCCGCCAAGAAGCCGCACAGGGACCCGCTGGCCGTCCCGGAGAAGTCCGGCAAGGGCGCCCGGGTCGTCTACTCGCTCGGTGAGCGCCGGGTCTGGCTGGTGGATGCGGACGGGCAGGCCACGCATACCTTCAGGGTCGTGCCGAGCACCGTCAGCCCGGTTCCGGGCGCGTACGTCGTGACGTCGCGGAGCGGCAGGATCCAGGGTTCGGACGGGGTGCCGATCGAGCACGTCGTACGGTTCGCGAAGGTCGATGACGTGTCGATCGGCTTCAGCGCCGCCATGGACGGTTCGCTGGAGAGCCCGGACCCGGACAAGAAGACGGGCGGCGTGCGGATGAAGCGGGTGGACGGCGACGCGATGTGGGCGTTCGCGACGATCGGCTCGAAGGTCGTCGTCGTCCTCTAGGCCGTCTCCAGGCCGTCCTCCGAGCCGCCTCCGGGCCGCCTCGAGGCTGTCCCCGAGTTGCGATGGCCCATGCGCACGGACAGGGCGCGCGGGCCGCGGGGCGTCCGGTGCGTCACCCGGACGGGCTACGCCGCGTCGCGGCGCGCTTCACGCTCCTCGGCGACGGCGGCCTCGGTGCCCGCGTCACGCCGCCGCGGCGGAGTGGAGACCGCAGTGGCCGCCGCGCATGACGCCAGCAGATCGCTCATCGACAACGCCGACGGCGACGCTGTCTGCGGCTTGGGCCGCGGCTGCGCCTCGTGCTCGGACGCCGACATGGATGCCTCCTGGGGTTCAGGGGGGCGTGGTTAGGTAGACCTAACCTTGTCTCGTATCCATGTGACCATGCCTGGAGCAACAGACGCAACATTTTGCCGACGTCTTGTCGGAACGTACACAAACGGCCGGTCGGCCCCCGGCCCCCGGCCCTCAGGGGGGCGGGCGGCGAATCCGGCCGTCAGGCCATCAGGCGGTGAGCCCCGCGAGCCCCGCGTCCGCCCAGCGCGCCCCGAACCCCGTCACGGTGACCTGGCGGCGTTCGTCGTCCGTGTTGCCCACGACGCGGTGGATGACCACGTGCAGCCGGTCCTCGGACAGGTCCTCGACCTTGCCGTCGCCCCACTCGACGACCACCACCGACTCCGGCAGCGACACGTCGAGGTCCAGGTCCTCCATCTCGTCGAGCCCGCCGCCCAGCCGGTACGCATCGACATGCACCAGCGCGGGGCCGCCCACCAGCGACGGGTGCACGCGGGAGATCACGAAGGTCGGGGAGGTGACGGCACCGCGCACGCCCAGGCCTTCGCCGAGCCCGCGCGTCAGCGTCGTCTTGCCTGCGCCGAGTTCGCCGGTGAGCATCACCAGATCACCGGGCCGCAGCAGCTTCGCGAGCCGGCGGCCCAGCTCCTGCATCTGGTCCGGCGACGTGAGCGTCAGACGGGCGGCGGCCTCAGCCGCCGGGCTGTGCGGTGCTTCCATAGGTGCCAACGTTAGCCGCTGCGGGGACCGCCCCGACCCGCACCAGCAGGTCCGCCAGCCGGTCCGTGACCACCTCCGGGTGCTCGAGCATCACCAGATGCCCCCCGTCCGGCACGATCACCAGCTCCGAGTCGGGCAGCAGATCCGCGATCGCCTCGCTGTGCGAGCTGGGCGTGACCAGGTCCTTGTCCCCGGCCAGGACCAGCACCGGAACCTCCTGGAAGACGTCCAGCGCCGTCGCCTTGTCGTGCTCCGCGAACGCCGGGTAGAACTCGGCGACCACGTCGATCGGCGTCCCCTCGATCATCCGCTCCGCGAACCTGGCCACCGCCGGATCCACGTCCCGCGAGCTGAACGAGTACCGCTTGATCAGGCCCGCGAAGAGATCGGCCGTCGCCCGGCGCCCCCGCTCCACCAGCTCCGCCTGCGAGCCCAGCGCCTTGAGGACACCCGGCAGCACCCGCCGCACCACGTTCACCCCCGCCACCGGCAGGCCGTAGTTCACCTCACCGAGCCTGCCCGCCGAGGTGCCGACGAACGCGGCGCCCACCACCCGCTCCCGGATCAGCTCGGGGTACGCGGCGGCCAGCGCCATCATCGTCATGCCGCCCATCGAATGGCCGACCAGCACCAGCGGCCCCTCGGGCGCGGCCGCGTCGATGACCGCCTTGAGGTCACGGCCCAGCTGGTCGATGGAGACCGGCACACCGTCCGGGCCCGACTGGGCGGCCCCGCGCCCCGACCGGCCGTGGCTGCGCTGGTCCCAGTGGACGGTACGGATCAGACCGCGCAGGGCTGCCCGCTGGAAGTGCCAGGAGTCCTGGCTGAGGCAGTACCCATGGCTGAAGACGACGGTGACAGGCGCGGGGGCCTTGCGGCCGAAGAGCCGGCGCCTGCGCGGAGCGGCCTGGCCCGTCTCCGGGTCGACCTCGTCGGTCTCGTAGTACAGGGCCGTGCCGTCGTCGGCGACGGCCCTGCCCGGGGTGCCGCGCAGTGCCCCGTACGGCCCCGAGGCGTCCAGGGCGAGCCGGGCCTTGCGGCGCATGCCGCGGCCCACGGTCATGCGCTCTATCGCGACGCCCGCCGCCGCACCGGCGGCGATCACCCCTATGGCGGCGCCGGCGAAACCCGCCCGGCGCCAGTTGCCCGTGGCGGCGTCGGACATCGCCGCCGCCGCCACGTCCCCCGCGCTGCTCTCGCTCACCGTGCCGCTCCTACTGGTCGTCCGGTCTCTCGTCGGATTCCGCGTTGAGGTAGACGCGCGGGACGCGTGTCCCGATGCGTGTCACGATCTCGTACGCGATCGTGTCCGCCGCCTCCGCCCAGTCCTCGGCGGACGGCTCGCCCCGGTCGCCGGGGCCGAACAGCACCGCCTCCGCCCCTTCCCGCACCGTGCCGCCGTCCGGGCCGAGATCGACCACGAACTGGTCCATCGCGATCCGGCCGGCCACCCGCCGCCATTCGCCGCCGACCAGCACGGGGCCGCGTCCGGAGGCATGTCGCGGGACACCGTCCGCGTACCCGACCGGCACCAGGCCCAGGGTGGTCTCGCCCGGGGTGATGTAGTGGTGCCCGTAGCTGATGCCATGGCCCGCCGGGACCTGCTTGACCAGGGCCAGGGACGCCTTGAGCGTCATGACAGGGCGCAGCCCGAAGTCGGCGGGCGTGCCCAGCTCCGGGCTGGGCGAGATCCCGTACACCGCGATCCCCGTGCGCACCAGGTCGAAGTGCGTGTCCGGAAGGGTCAGCGTGGCCGGCGAGTTGGCGATGTGCCGGACCTCGGGCTCGATGCCCTCCTTCTCGGCGTACGCCACCAGATCCTTGAAGACGGACAGCTGGGCGGCGATGGAGGGGTGGTCCGGCTCGTCGGCGCACGCGAAGTGCGACCACAGGCCGGTGACTTCGACGGTGCCCGCCTCCTCGGCGGCGCGGGCGGCGGCGACCAGTTCGGCCCAGTCGGCCGGCTGGCAGCCGTTGCGTCCGAGACCGGTGTCGGCCTTGAGCTGGATACGGGCCGGGCGACCAGCTTCCCGGGCCGCCCGCGTCACCTCGCGCAGTGCCCACATACCGCTCACCGACATGTCAAGACCGGCCTCGATGCCCTCGCGCCAGGGGCCGCCGGGCGTCCACAGCCAGCACATCACCCGGCCACCGATGCCGGCCGCACGCAGGGCGAGCGCCTCCTCGGGAGTGGCGGTGCCCAGCCAGGTCGCGCCCGCGGCCCGCGCAGCCTTCGCGCAGGGCACCATCCCGTGTCCGTACGCGTCCGATTTGACCACGGCCATGACGGCGGCGCGGGGCGCCCGCGCGCGCAGTGCGCGGACGTTGGCGCGCAGCGCGGCGAGGTCGATCTCGGCGCGGGCTCGGAAGGGTGCGTTCTGAGTCATCGCCGTCAGTGTCTCAGAGCCCCCCGGCATAGTTCGTACGGCAAGGACCACGAGTGGCCCTGGTCACCCGCCTGCTGTGCCGGGGGGTGACATGTCAGGGGCTCGTCACGTCGCGCCAGGCCTGGGGGATCGCCGTGGCCACGTCGTTCGCCGACACCGGGGCGTCGCGGGAGACGCGCCGGGCAGCCAGACCGTGGAGGTACGCGGCCACGGAGGCGGCGTCCAGCGGCGGGAGGCCCGCCGCGAGCAGTGAACCGGCGAGCCCCGACAGGACATCTCCGCTGCCGGCCGTGGCCAGCCACGACGTGCCCGTCGGGTTCACCCGGACCGCGCGGCGGGTGTCCGGATCGGCCACCAGCGTCGTCGAGCCCTTGAGCAGCACCGTCGCACCGTACTTCGCAGCCAGCGCCCGCACGGAGGTGAGCCGTGCCCCCTCGACCTCCTCACGCGCCACGCCGAGCAGCGCCGCCGCCTCACCCGCGTGCGGGGTGAGCAGCGTCGGTGCACTGCGTCCGCGCACCGCGTCGGGGTCGAGGCCGCGCAGTCCGTCCGCGTCGACCAGCACCGGAACGTCTGAGTCCAGCAGATCCTGCACGCCGGGCCCGTCGCCCAGGCCCGGGCCGACGACCCAGGCCTGCACCCGGCCCGCCTTCGAGGGCGGCCAGCCGTGCACCAGCGCCTCCGGGAACCGGGCGATCACCGCGTCCGCCCCCGGGCCCACGTACCGCACGGCCCCCGCGCCGCCGCGCAGTGCGCCCGCCACCGCGAGGACGGCGGCGCCCGGGTAACGTGGGGACCCGGCGACGACACCGACCACGCCTCTGCGGTACTTGTCGCTCTCCACGGCGGGCACCGGCAACAACTGGGCCACGTCCGCGTGTTGCAGGGCCTCCAGATCGGGCACGGACGGCAGATGCGGTTCCAGGCCGATGTCGACGAGCCGCACCGCTCCGGTGTGCTCCCGGCCGGGGTCGATCAGCAGGGCGGGCTTGTACGTACCGAACGTGACGGTCGCATCCGCCCGCAGCGCCTCCCCCGCGACCTCGCCCGAGTCCGCCTCGACCCCGCTCGGCAGATCGACGGCGAGCACGACCGCGCCGGAGCCGCGTGCGGCGCGGGCGACCGGTACGGCGTCGGGGCGGAGGCCGCCGTGGCCGCCGATCCCGGTGATGCCGTCCAGTACGAGGTCGGCCACGGCCAGCACCGCGAACGGGTCGTCGGCGACCCGCCCGCCGGATTTCAGGAGCGCGGCAAGACCGGCCCCGTGGGTCCGGTCGGGGGCGAGCAGCACCGCGGTCACCCCGGCGCCCCGGCGGGCGAGCCGCGCCCCCGCGTAGAGCGCGTCGCCCCCGTTGTCCCCGCTGCCGACGAGCAGCACGACGCGGGCCCCGTACACCCGCCCGAGCAGTCCGGCGGCCGCGGCGGCCAGCCCGGCGGCGGCCCGCTGCATGAGCGCACCCTCCGGCAGCCGGCCCATCAACTCGGCCTCTGCGGCCCGTACGGTCTCCACGCTGTAGGCATGACGCATGCTCAGAAGTCTGCCGCGCCCCGCCCTCCCGGGCCACGCCACGAATCGCGCCAACTCCGCCCGCGCGGGCCACCCACCGGCCCGCACCCAGCGACCGGCCGGGGGCGGAACCGAAACGGCGACAGAAGGCCCGCGGAGGTACCTACCCCTCGGCGATCACCACCGCCGACGCGACGCCCGCGTCATGGCTGAGCGACACATGCCACGACCGCACCCCTCGCTCCTCGGCCGCCGCCGCGACCGTGCCCCGCACCCGCAGTCGCGGCTGCCCGGAGTCCTCGACGTACACCTCGCAGTCCGTCCAGTGCAGCCCGGCCGGCGCGCCCAGCGCCTTCGCGACCGCCTCCTTCGCGGCGAAGCGGGCCGCGAGGGAGGCGACGCCGCGCCGCTCACCGCTGCCCAGGAACAGCTCGCTGTCGAGGAACAGCCGGCGCGCCATCCCCGGCGTCCGCCGCAGCGCGTCGTCGAACCGGTCGATCTCGGCGACGTCGATCCCCACCCCGATGATCATTCGACCGTGACCGACTTCGCCAGGTTCCGCGGCTGGTCCACCTCGTTGCCACGGGCCGTCGCCAGCTCGCACGCGAAGACCTGCAGCGGCACGGTCGCGACCATGGGCTGGAGCAGCGCGGGCGTCGGCGGGATGCGGATCAGATGGTCCGCGTACGGCACGACCGCCTCGTCGCCCTCCTCCGCGATCACGATCGTCCGCGCACCGCGCGCCCGGATCTCCTGGATGTTCGACACGATCTTGTCGTGCAGCACGGACCGGCTGCGCGGCGACGGTACGACCACCACGACCGGCATGTCGTTCTCGATCAGCGCGATGGGCCCGTGTTTGAGCTCACCCGCCGCGAAGCCCTCGGCGTGCATGTAGGCGAGCTCCTTGAGCTTCAGCGCGCCCTCCAGCGCGACCGGGTACCCGACGTGCCGGCCGAGGAACAGCACCGTGTTCTTGCGGGTCAGCGAGCGGGCCAGCTCCCGCACCGGCTCCATGGTCTCCAGGACCTGTTCCACCTGCGTGGCGATCTGCGACAGGTCCCGGACGACGGCCCGGATCTCGTCGCCCCACTTCGTACCCCGTACCTGCCCCAGGTACAGCGCCACCAGGTAGCACGCCACCAGCTGGGTCAGGAACGCCTTCGTCGAGGCGACCGCGACCTCGGGGCCCGCGTGCGTGTACAGCACCGCGTCCGACTCGCGCGGGATCGTGGAACCGTTCGTGTTGCAGATGGCCAGGACCTTCGCGCCCTGCTCGCGCGCGTGCCGCAGCGCCATGAGGGTGTCCATGGTCTCGCCCGACTGGGAGATCGCGATCACCAGGGTCCGCGGGTCCAGGATCGGGTCCCGGTACCGGAACTCGCTCGCCAGCTCGACCTCGCACGGGATACGCGTCCAGTGCTCGATGGCGTACTTGGCGATGAGCCCGGCGTGGAAGGCCGTACCGCACGCCACGATCACGATCTTGGTCGCTTCGCGCAGCACCGTAGCCGGAATCCGCACCTCGTCCAGGGTCAGCGAGCCGCTCGCGTCGATTCGGCCCAGCAGCGTGTCGGCGACCGCCTTCGGCTGTTCGGCGATCTCCTTGAGCATGAAGTAGTCGTAGCCGTCCTTCTCGGCGGCGGACGCGTCCCAGTCCACGTGGTACGCCCGCACTTCCGCGGGCGCGCCCTCGAAGTCCGTGACAGTCACGCTGTCGCGCCGCAGTTCGACGACCTGGTCCTGGCCCAGCTCGATCGCCGAGCGGGTGTGCGCGATGAACGCGGCCACGTCCGACGCGAGGAAGGCCTCACCGTCGCCGATCCCGACGACCAGCGGCGAGTTGCGGCGAGCCCCCACAACGACCTCCGGCTCGTCCGCGTGCACCGCGACCAGTGTGAACGCGCCCTCCAGACGCCGGCACACCAGCCGCATCGCCTCGGCCAGCTCACCGCACGACGAGAACGACTCGGCGAGCAGATGCGCCACGACCTCCGTGTCGGTCTCGGACGCGAGGTCGTGCCCGCGCTCGGCCAGCTCGTCCCGCAGCGCCGCGAAGTTCTCGATGATGCCGTTGTGGACGACCGCCACCCGGCCCGCGTTGTCGAGATGGGGGTGGGCATTGACGTCGGTGGGGCCGCCGTGGGTGGCCCAGCGGGTGTGCCCGATGCCCGTCGACCCGGCCGGGAGGGGCCGGTCGACCAGCTCCTTCTCCAGGTTGACGAGCTTGCCCGCCTTCTTCGCCGCGGCGAGCCCGCCGTCGGCGAGTACGGCCACGCCTGCCGAGTCGTAGCCCCGGTATTCGAGCCGCTTGAGCCCGGCGATGACGACATCGAGCGCGGACTGCGCTCCCACGTATCCCACGATTCCGCACATGGCCGCAGCCTACGACTCCGGCGGGCGCACCCGGGCCGCCCCGGTCCGTGGCCGCGCGACGCGTCCGACGGACAGGTGACGGGTCGACGTGAGCGACGACACGCCGCGCTCCGCCCGTCCTGCGACCACAATGAGCATGTGATCACTTCGCCGCCACGAAGCCGTAGGGCCGAGAGGACAGAGTCGTCCCCCTACGTCGACCTCACCCGCGAGGAGTGGAGCGCTCTCCGCGAGAGAACCCCGCTCCCCCTGTCCGCGGCCGAGGTCGAACAGCTGCGCGGTCTCGGCGACGTCATCGACCTCGACGAGGTACGGGACATCTATCTGCCGCTCTCCCGGCTGCTCAATCTGTACGTCGGCGCCACCGCCAATCTCCGTGGCGCCCTCAACACCTTCCTCGGCGAGGCGGGCAACGGCCACGGCACCCAGCGCGGCACCCCCTTCGTCATAGGTGTCGCGGGCTCCGTCGCCGTCGGCAAGTCCACCGTCGCGCGCCTCCTCCAGGCGCTGCTCGCCCGCTGGCCCGAGCACCCGCGCGTCGAGCTGGTCACCACGGACGGCTTCCTGCTGCCGATGAAGGAGCTGCAGGAGCGCGGCCTCATGTCGCGGAAAGGTTTCCCCGAGTCGTACGACCGCCGCGCCCTGACCCGCTTCGTCGCCGACATCAAGGCCGGCAAGGACGAGGTCACCGCCCCCGTCTACTCGCACCTCATCTACGACATCGTGCCGGGCGAGCGCCTCACCGTCCGCCGACCGGACATCCTCATCGTCGAGGGCCTCAACGTCCTCCAGCCCGCCCTGCCCGGCAAGGACGGCCGCACCCGCGTCGGCCTCGCCGACTACTTCGACTTCTCCGTGTACGTGGACGCGCGACCCGAGGACATCGAGCGCTGGTACCTCAACCGCTTCCGCAAGCTGCGCGCGACCGCGTTCCAGGACCCCTCCTCGTACTTCCGCAAGTACACCCAGGTGTCCGAGGACGAGGCGCTGGACTACGCGCGCACGATGTGGCGCACGATCAACGGGGTCAATCTGCTGGAGAACGTCGCACCGACCCGGGGACGTGCCACCCTGGTCGTGCGCAAAGGCCCCGATCACAAGGTCCAGCGCCTGTCCCTGCGCAAACTCTGAACCGCCGAGGAGCGCCGCGTTGCTGCACCTGCGCCTGATCGTCCCCTCCGACCGCACCGAGGAGGTCGTCGACACCCTGGAGAGGACGGTCGGCACCACGCATCTCGCCGTCCTCCCCGGTGCCGCCCGCAACCCGTCGGGCGATCTGGTCCTGTGCGACGTGGCACGCGAGGCCGGTGACGAACTGATCGAACGCCTGCGGGAACTGGGCCTCGAAAAAGAGGGCTCGATCGCGGTCGAGAACATCGACCTGTCGCTGTCCAAGCGCGCCGACAAGGCGGAGGACGAGGCTCCGGGCGAGGGCGCGGACGCGGTGCTGTGGGAGCAGCTGACCGACGCGACCCACGAGGAGTCGACGCTCTCCTTCACCTACATCACGTTCCTGACGCTGGCGACGATGATCGCCGCGTGCGGTGTGGTGCTCGACAACGCGATCCTCATCGTGGGCGCGATGGCCGTCGGCCCGGAGTTCGGGCCGCTCGCCGGATTCAGCACGGCCGTGGTGCAGCGCCTGCCGCGCCTCGCGTGGCGCTCGCTGGTGGCGCTGATCGTGGGCTTCGCCGCGGCGATACTGCTCACGGTCCTCTTCAGCTATTTCATGAACGGCATCGGCCTCTTCGAGCGCTCGATGCTGGAGGCGGACCGGCCCAACACCGCCTTCATCTACGCCCCCGACGAGTTCTCGTTCGTCGTCGCCGTGCTCGCGGGCATCGCCGGCACCCTCTCCCTGACCTCGGCCAAATCGGGCGCGCTGGTCGGCGTGGCGATCTCGGTGACGACGGTCCCGGCCGCCTCGAACGCGGCGGTGGCTCTCAGCTACAGCGACTACGGGCAGGCCTGGGGCTCCAGCGAGCAGCTGCTGCTCAACCTGCTCGGCATCATCCTGGCCGGGACGCTCACGCTGTTCACCCAGAAGTGGCTGTGGAAGATCCAGCGGCAGCGTACGGCGAGGAAGTCAGCGGCCTGACAGCGTCTCCTGCAGCCAGTCGAAGACCACCTCGCAGTGCTGCTGCGGAGCCATCGGGGAGCAGTGCAGCTGCGCCCCGGTGGCCGTGGTGAGCTTCACGTAGTCCTTGGGAGCCGTCAGCTTGTCGAACATCTGGCGCGGCTGGCCGGGATAGAACTGCTCGTAGTCGTAGTCCAGGACCAGCGTGGGCATCTTGATGCGGCCCACGACGTTCGTGATGTCCAGCGACTGGATGAGCTTGGCAGGGGTGTAGAAGTCGGTGAACATCTTCTCCTTGCGGGCGTCCAGCATCGCCGGGACGGAGAAGGGCTCGAAGCGCTTCTTCAGCGTTGCGGCATCGGCCGGGGGCAGCTCGGGGACGACCTCCTTGTTCCAGATGTCGTTGGTCTCCTCCTTGCTCGGCTGGAGGATCTCGCGGACCTCCGGGGGAAAGCCCAGCCACGGGTTCACACAGCCGGGCATCGCCACCAGTGCCGCGATCCGCTGCTCGAAGGCCGCGGCACGGGGCGCGAGGTCGCCGGCCATGCTCAGCCCGGTCAGGGCGATCTTGTCGGTGTCCACGTCCGGTCGGGCGACCAGCCAGTCGACGAGCGGGGTGACGACCTTCTCCCAGGTCGGGGTGAAGACCACCTGGTCCACGAAGAGCAGCTGTCCCTGACCGGGCCCGTCGTACACCAGGGCGTTCCAGCCGCGGTTCAGGGCTGCCGAGACGCCGTAGGTCCACATGTCGACGTTCTGCCCGTCGCTGCCATTGGTGAGGATCACGGTGGGACGGCGCTGTTCGGCCTCGTCCGGCCGGAAGAACCACACGGGCAGCGGGGACTTCCCGTACGGGACGTTCGTCTTCACCGGCGCCGGGTCGCACAGGTCGCAGAACCTGTCCCAGGCACCGCGTCCGGCTTTGTAGACCTGCTCCTCGCTGCCGGGGTCGTCGGAGCCGAGGACGAAGAACAGCGCCTGGGCGTAGTACTGCGCGGCCCGCAGCGCACGGAAGCGCGTGGTCTGGTCGTCGGACTTGCTGTCCTCGGGTGCCTCCATCAGCTGGTCGCCGAGCTTCCTGAAGGTCTCGACGTACGTCTGCGAGGAGAGGCCGGCCTTGTTGATCGTGTTCACGGCGGTGAGCACCTCACCGACCTCAGCAGCGCCGAAGCCGGACCCGCCGAGCGCGAAGAGCCCGTTGAAATTGAACGCCGGGTCCTTGAAGAGCGTCATCACTCCAGGCGTCGGACCGCCCGCGCCGGCGGGGGACGACGCCGTGGGGCTCGGGCTGGATGTGGGCGCCGCGTCCGATCGTGTGCACCCGGCGACCATCGCGGCCCCACCGACGAGCCCGGCAAGCGCAACGCGCCGACTGGGCGGCTCCCTCGATACGTCCGTCATACGACCTGAACGTACGAGCCCGACCAGCGGCCCCGGGCACGCCACACCCTCGACTCCCCCGAAGGGCGGAGCACCGGCACTTCCCTGGCACCCGGCAACCGGGCCGGATCCCACCCTCCCGCGTCCCACCCACCGGGCTGCAGTCGGTGGACGGGTCCGGGGCGGGCCGTGCAGGGTCGGCCCCGCAGGGACCGGCGGAAGTACCGGGTGCTCCCGCGGTACCGGGCAACCCGCCGGTCCCGAGGAGTCGAGCCCGGAGCCCCGCCCCACCACCCACCGGCGCACCCCGAGCCCGTCCGGCGATTGAGGACGGACACACCGGCCGCGCCCACGGCACCGGGCACACCGACACCGCACCCCCGCCACCCACCGGCAGCAGCCACACCAAGCCCGTCCGGCGATTGAGGACGGACACACCGGACGCCGCCACGGCACCGGGCACACCGACACCGCACCCCCGCCACCCACCGGCAGCAGCCACACCAAGCCCGTCCGGCGATTGAGGACGGACACACCGGACGCCGCCACGGCACCGGGCACACCGTCACCGCCCCCGCCGGAGGCACGCCGTACCCAAACCGCACCCCGCCAGGGGATACGCGCAGGGGGCCACCCCCTGCGCACACGTCAGCGTCAGCCCAGCGCCGACTTCACCGCGTCAGCCAGCCGCCCCGCCACCGACCGCGCCTGGTCGATGTCCGCCGCCTCGACCATCACACGGACGAGGGGCTCGGTGCCGGACGGGCGCAGGAGGACCCGGCCCGTGGAGCCGAGCTCGCGCTCCGCGTCGGCGACGGCGGCTGACAGCTCGTCGGAGGTGGCGACACGCGACTTGTCGACATCCGGAACGTTGATCAGGATCTGCGGGAGACGCTCCATGACGCCCGCCAGCTCGGCGAGCGAGCGGCCCGTCGCCGCGACCCGCGCCGCCAGCATCAGACCGGTCAGCGTGCCGTCGCCCGTCGTGGCGTGGTCGAGGACGATGACGTGGCCGGACTGCTCGCCGCCCAGCGCGTAGCCCTCGGCCTTCATCGACTCCAGGACGTACCGGTCGCCGACCGCGGTCTGCACGAGCTGCACGCCCTCGCGCTCCATGGCCAGCTTGAAGCCCAGGTTGGACATCACCGTCGCGACGACCGTGTCGCCGCGCAGCGTGCCCGCCTCGCGCATGGCCAGCGCCAGCACCGCCAGGATCTGGTCGCCGTCGATCTCGTTGCCCGCCGCGTCCACGGCGAGGCAGCGGTCCGCGTCACCGTCGTGGGCGATACCGAAGTCGGCCTTGTGCTCGACGACCGCGGCCTTCAGCAGGTCCAGGTGCGTGGACCCGCAGCCGTCGTTGATGTTCAGCCCGTCCGGCTCCGCGCCGATCGTCACGACCTCCGCGCCCGCCCGCGTGAACGCCTCGGGCGAGACCCGGGCCGCGGCGCCGTGGGCCTCGTCGAGGACGACCTTCAGCCCGTCGAGCCGGTTCGGCAGAACCGCGATGAGGTGGGCGACGTACTTGTCGAAGCCCTCGTCGTAGTCGCGGACACGGCCCACACCGGAGCCGGTCGGCCGGTCCCACGGCGCACCGGTGCGGTGCTCCTCGTACACGGACTCGATCCGGTCCTCCAGGTCGTCGGCCAGCTTGTGGCCGCCGCGCGCGAAGAACTTGATGCCGTTGTCCGGCATGGCGTTGTGGCTCGCCGAGAGCATCACACCGAGGTCGGCGCCCAGCACGCCGGTCAGATACGCCACCGCGGGCGTGGGCAGCACTCCGACACGCAGGACGTCCACGCCCGCGCTCGCGAGACCCGCCACCACGGCGGCCTCCAGGAACTCCCCGGACGCACGGGGATCACGCCCGACCACCGCCGTCGGCCGATGGCCCTCGAACGTGCCCGCCTCGGCGAGTACGTGCGCCGCCGCGACCGACAGACCGAGCGCGAGCTCCGCCGTCAGATCCGCGTTGGCGACACCGCGCACACCGTCCGTGCCGAAGAGTCGTCCCACTGGTGTCCTCCGAAAATGCTCCGAAAACGCGAGCCTCTGGCGCTTTCCTGTGTTTATACGCCCGAGACGTCGAGCTGTGTCACCCCGGGGGGTCTCCCCGGTGGTCCGAAACAGAACGCCCCGGCAGCACGGAGTGCCGCCGGGGCGAACGTATGCCGTATGTGGCAAGCAGGCGGGATTAGCGCTTGCTGTACTGCGGGGCCTTGCGGGCCTTCTTCAGACCGGCCTTCTTGCGCTCGACGGCACGGTCGTCGCGGCTCAGGAAGCCGGCCTTCTTCAGCGGGCCGCGGTTGTTGTCCACGTCCGCCTCGTTCAGCGCGCGGGCCACGCCGAGGCGCAGGGCGCCGGCCTGGCCGGAGACGCCGCCACCCGAGATACGGGCGATGACGTCGTAGCGGTCGTCGAGCTCGAGCACCTTGAAGGGCTCGTTGACTTCCTGCTGGTGCACCTTGTTGGGGAAGTAGTCCTCAAGGGTGCGACCGTTGATCTTCCACTTGCCGGTGCCCGGAACGATCCGGACACGGGCGATGGCGTTCTTGCGACGACCCAGGCCGGCGGCCGGCTGGGGCTCGCCGAAGCGGGACGCGAGCGACTCGCTCGTGTACTCGCCCTCGACGGGGACGTCGGACTCGAAGGTGGTGACCTCGGCGTAGGTCTCTTCGCCCTCGACGGGGGTCTCAGCGGTGGTCTCGGCCACGATGCTCCTCAGATTCTTTTCGTCTTAGGGGGTGGCCGGACTTACTGCGCGACCTGGGTGATCTCGAACGGAACCGGCTGCTGAGCAGCGTGCGGGTGGTTCTCGCCCGCGTAGACCTTCAGCTTCGAGAGCATCTGACGGCCCAGGGAGTTCTTCGGGAGCATGCCCTTGACGGCCTTCTCGATGGCCTTCTCGGGGTTCTTCTCGAGCAGCTCGTCGTAGCGGACGGAACGCAGACCACCCGGGTAGCCGGAGTGGCGGTACGCCATCTTCTGGGTCCGCTTGTTGCCGGACAGGTGCACCTTCTCGGCGTTGATGATGATGACGAAGTCACCAGCGTCAACGTGCGGCGCGTAGATCGGCTTGTGCTTGCCCCGCAGAAGGGTGGCGGCAGTGGTCGCCAGACGACCCAGGACGACGTCCTGGGCGTCAATGACGTGCCACTGGCGGGTGACATCGCCGGGCTTGGGGCTGTACGTACGCACGGTCGTAGCCTTCGCTTCTCAGTTGGGGTATCCCCAAGCCCTAGGGCTTAGGGGAAGGGTCCTAAGGCCACCCGGACGATCACGACAGCCTTGGCCGCACATCGGGGACGCAACCCGAGTGCCTGCCGCTGGTCATCGGCCCGGTGGACCGGCGTAAGGGCCCCTCGCGTGAGAACGACCAAGCCAATACGCATAACGAACCAGAAGAATACCTTCGGGCACCCACGCGGGTCAAAACGCCTCGGCCCCACGGCCGGGACCTCTCCCCCACGCCGCCCTCGCACGGCTCGGCCCCAGGGGGCCTCCCCGGCTTCGGCAGGCTGCGACGGACCCCGTCCGCCGACAGGGCGGCCGCCCACCCCCTACCGCTCCCGCACCACCCTGCGCTCGTCCCAGACCGGCTCCCCGGTCTCCCGCACCACCCCGTCGGAGCCGAAGACCAGGTAGCGGTCGAAGCTCTTCGCGAACCAGCGGTCGTGGGTCACCGCCAGCACCGTCCCCTCGTACGCCTCGAGACCTTCCTGCAGCGCCTCCGCCGACTCCAGGTCCAGGTTGTCCGTCGGCTCGTCCAGCAGCAGCGCCGTCGTCCCCCGCAGCTCCAGCAGCAGGATCTGGAAGCGCGCCTGCTGCCCGCCCGACAGCCGGTCGAACGGTTGATCGCCCTGCCGCTCCAGCTCGTACCGCCGCAGCGCGCTCATCGCGCCGCCGCGGTCCTTCGCATGCTCCGTCCACAGGATGTCGACGAGCGTGCGGCCCAGCAGCTCGGGATGCGCGTGGGTCTGGGCGAAGTGCCCGGGCAGGACCCGCGCACCCAGCTTCCAGGTCCCGCTGTGCGCCACCTGCTCCCCGGCCAGCAGCCGCAGGAAGTGCGACTTCCCCGAGCCGTTCGACCCGAGGACCGCGACCCGCTCGCCGTAGAAGATCTCCAGCGAGAAGGGCTTCATCAGCCCCGTCAGCTCCAGGTTCTCGCAGGTCACCGCCCGCACGCCGGTGCGCCCGCCGCGCAGCCGCATCCGGATGTCCTGCTCGCGCGGCGGCTCCGGCGGCGGGCCGGCCTCCTCGAACTTCCGCAGCCGGGTCTGGGCCGCCGCGTACCGCGACGCCATCTCATGGCTGACCGACGCGGCCTGCCGCAGATTGATCACCAGCTTCTTCAGCTGGGCGTGCTTCTCCTCCCAGCGCCGCTTCAGCTCCTCGAACCGCGCGAACCGCTCCCGGCGCGCCTCGTGGAACGTGCCGAAGCTCCCGCCGTGCACCCACACGTCGCTGCCCGCGGGCCCCGGCTCCACCGCCACGATCTTCTGCGCCGCGCGCGCCAGCAGCTCCCGGTCGTGGGAGACGAAGAGCACGGTCTTACGGGTCTCCCGCAGCCGCTCCTCCAGCCAGCGCTTGCCCGGGACGTCCAGATAGTTGTCCGGCTCGTCGAGGAGCAGCACCTCGTCGGGGCCGCGCAGCAGCGCCTCCAGCACGAGCCGCTTCTGCTCACCGCCGGAGAGCGTCCGTACCAGCCGCCACTGCGCCTTCTCGTACGGGACGCCGAGCGCGGCCATGGTGCACATGTCCCAGACCGTCTCGGCCTCGTAGCCCTGCACCTCGGCCCAGTCGCTCAGCGCCTGCGCGTACCGCATCTGCGCGGCCTCGTCGTCGACCGTCATGATCAGCTGCTCGGCCTCGTCGACCACCCGCGCCGCCTCCCGGATCCGCGGCTGGGCCACCGACACCAGCAGGTCCCGGACCGTGCGCTCATCCCGCACCGAGCCCACGAACTGCGGCATCACCCCGAGACCGCCGCTCACCGACACGGTCCCGCCGTGCGGCTTCAGCTCCGCGGAGAGCAGCCGCAGCAAGGTCGTCTTGCCCGCACCGTTCGCCCCGACGAGGGCGACGACCGAGCCGTCCCCCACCCGGAAGGAGACGTCGCCCAGCAGCGGCCGCCCGTCCGGCAGGTAGTACTCCAGATGCGCGGCCTCGAGATGTCCCATGGCGGGCATTGTCGCCGCCGGACACGCTCCCGCCCAACCGGTTTAGGATGCGCGGCATGAGCTTTGGGGGACCCCAGTGGCCGCAGGAGCCGCACCAGCAGTACGGACAGCAGTCGCAGCAGTCGCAGTCCTTGCAGACGCCGGACTGGGCGGCGCTGGCCGACGCCTCGGCCGCGCGCACCCGCCGCAAGAGGTGGCTGCTGATCGGCGGCGGCGCTGTGGCGACCGCCGCGATCGCCGCGATCGTGGCCACGGCCGTCGTGTCCACGAACAAGGGCGCCGAGTCCGGCAAGAACGCCACTGATCTGCCCACGGCGCCCGATCTGCCGAACGAGACCACCCAGCCCGAGCCGTCGTTCTCGTCGGTCGCGCCGCCGCCCCCGCCCAACCCGAAGGACTTCATCTCCAGCGAGAAGAAGGACAAGGCGCCCCTCAGCGCCGATACCCTCTACCCGGGCAAGAAGCTGACGATGGGCGACCGGGTCTACGCCAAGGGCTCCACCGCCCGCACCACCAACTGCGCCTCGGCCACCCAGGGTTCGCTGGGCGCGGCCCTGCGGTCCCACGGCTGCGACCAGGTGATCCGCGCGACGTACACGAAGGACGGCGTGGCCGTCACCATCGGTGTCGCGGTCTTCCCGACGGAGGCTCAGGCACAGGCCGCCGTGAAGCAGTCGGCGCGCAACATCGCCCCGCTGGCCGGCTCGGGCGTCGCAGGCTTCTGCAAGGGCGGCCCGGTGTGCCGCTTCGTGGGCAACTCCTACGGCCGCTACGCCTACTTCACCGCGACGGGCTATCTGAACGGAAAGTCCGTCACCAAGGGCGACACCAAGGCCTTCCAGCCGGGCGACGACCTGGCGGAGTTCACGTTCCGTCAGATCGTGCGCCGGGGCGAGATGCAGGCGTCAGCAGCAGCCACCGCTCCCGCCGGTCAGTGACCCGGGCAACGACCGCTTGTTGCGGGCCGCCAGATTCCTCGCGGCCAGCAACTCGTCGGCGGGATAGCCGACTTCCTCCAGGGTGAGTCCGTGCGGCCGTACGACGTGTACGGCCGAGTCACGGACGCCCGCGGCCAGCACCTGGCCCGGCCAGTCCACGGGACGGTGCCCGTCGCCGACGAACAGCATCGCGCCGACCAGCGCGCGCACCATGTTGTGGCAGAAGGCGTCGGCCTTCACGGTCGCGGTGAGGATCCCGTCCGCGCCGCGCTCCCAGCGCAGCTCCTGCAGGGTCCGGATGGTCGTGGCGCCCTCGCGCTTCTTGCAGTACGCCGCGAAGTCGTGCTCGCCGAGGAGCTTCTCGGCGGCGGCGTTCATGGCGTCCACGTCGAGCGGCCAGTCGTGCCACAGCACATGGCCGCGCAGCAGCGGGTCGACGCCGCCGGGGTGGTCGGTGACGCGGTAGGCGTAGCGCCGCCAGATCGCGGAGAAACGGGCGTTGAACCCGGCGGGGGCCTCCTCGGCCTTCCACACCCTCACGTCGTGCGACAGCCGCCCTGCGAGCCGCCGCAGCAGCTTCTCCCGGTGGTCGTCCCACACCGCCTGCGGCAGATCGACATGCGCCACCTGCCCCCGGGCGTGCACCCCCGCGTCGGTACGTCCGGCGACGGTCAGCTCGTACGTCTCCGACGACCGTGTCACCGTACGGATCGCGTCCTCGATCTCGCCCTGCACGGTCCGCTGCCCGCGGGTCTGCCTGGCCCAGCCCGAGAAGTCCTTGCCGTCGTACGACAGGTCCAGCCGCACCCGTACGAAGCCGGGCCTCACGTCATCGCTCACGTCTCGTAATCCCTTTCAGCAGGAACGGGCCCGCCCCCACAAAGGGGAACGGGCCCGTCCGTCAGCCGTAAAGCCGTCTCAGAACGCTCAGGCGTCCTTCGACTCCTCGGCCGGAGCCTCGGCGGCGTCCTCGGCCTTGGTCTCCTCGACCTTGGCCTCGTCGGCCTCCTTGACCGCGCGCTTGGTGGCGGCCTCGGCCTCGGCGACCGTGGCCTTCTTCGCGATCTCGCCCTCGACGAGCTCGATCACGGCCATCGGGGCGTTGTCACCACGACGGTTGCCGATCTTCGTGATCCGGGTGTAACCACCCGGACGCTCGGCGTAGCGCGGAGCGATCTCGGTGAAGAGCGTGTGGACGACGCTCTTGTCCGTGATCGTCTGCAGCACCAGGCGACGGTTGTGGATGTCGCCCTTCTTCGCCTTCGTGATCAGACGCTCGGCGACCGGACGCAGGCGGCGGGCCTTGGCCTCGGTCGTGGTGATGCGGCCGTGCTCGAACAGCGACTTCGCGAGGTTCGCGAGAAGCAGCTTCTCGTGCGCGGCGCTGCCGCCCAGACGGGCACCCTTGGCGGGCTTCGGCATGGTGTTTCTCCTTGTGATCTGCACCGGCCGTATCAGGTACCGATGTCAGTTCCCCCAGGCGGTCGCGAGGGGGCAGGTGCGGGGGGCGTGAGCCCCCCGCAAATCTCTCAGTACTGCTCGGTCTCGACACTGCATGTATCCGGGGGACGACCCCCGGACCCCCAGCCCGAGACGCGAGCCGCGACTCAGATCAGTACTGCTCGGTCTCGACGAAGCCCGCGTCCGCGTCGTCGTCGGCGCCGAAGGCGTCGGCGGCGGCGGTCGGGTCGAATCCGGGCGGGCTGTCCTTGAGGGCCAGGCCCATGCCGGCCAGCTTCGCCTTGACCTCGTCGATCGACTTCGCACCGAAGTTGCGGATGTCGAGCAGGTCGGCCTCGGAGCGGGCGACGAGCTCACCCACGGAGTGGATGCCCTCGCGCTTGAGGCAGTTGTACGAGCGGACCGTGAGCTCAAGCTCCTCGATCGGCAGCGCCAGGTCGGCAGCGAGCGCGGCGTCCGTCGGGGACGGGCCCATGTCGATGCCCTCGGCGTCGATGTTGAGCTCGCGCGCCAGACCGAACAGCTCGACCAGGGTCTTACCGGCCGACGCCATGGCGTCGCGCGGACGCATGGCCTGCTTGGTCTCGACGTCGACGATCAGCTTGTCGAAGTCGGTGCGCTGCTCGACACGGGTCGCCTCGACCTTGTAGGTGACCTTGAGCACCGGTGAGTAGATGGAGTCGACCGGGATCCGGCCGATCTCCTGGCCCACCTGCTTGTTCTGCACGGCGGAGACGTAGCCGCGACCGCGCTCGACGGTCAGCTCCATCTCCAGCTTGCCCTTGCCGTTGAGCGTGGCCAGGACCAGGTCGGGGTTGTGGACCTCGACACCGGCCGGCGGGGCGATGTCGGCGGCGGTGACCAGACCCGGGCCCTGCTTGCGCAGGTACATCACGACCGGCTCGTCGTGCTCCGAGGAGACGACCAGCTGCTTGATGTTCAGGATGAGGTCGGTGACGTCCTCCTTGACGCCCGGCACGGTGGTGAACTCGTGCAGGACACCGTCGATCCGGATGGACGTGACAGCAGCGCCCGGGATCGAGGAGAGGAGCGTACGGCGCAGAGAGTTGCCGAGCGTGTAGCCGAAGCCCGGCTCCAGCGGCTCGATGACGAACCGCGAGCGGTACTCGTCAACAACCTCTTCGGTCAGCGAAGGACGCTGAGCGATCAGCATGGTGTTTTTCCTTCAGTCGTGGACGCCCACTATTTGACGCCCTCGGATACTGCAAGGGTACGGGCGCCAGGGCCCCGAAGGGGTCCTGGCGCCCGGAATCCCACATCAGCCACAGGTGCGTAACGCACCTGAGGTCAGACGCGCCTCCGCTTGGGGGGACGGCAGCCGTGCTGCGATTTCGTGGGGGGCAACCCCCACACCCCCGGCCGGGGGCCGCACCACGAGCAGCCGTACCGTCAGCGCGACGCGTCAGACGCGGCGGCGCTTGGGGGGACGGCAGCCGTTGTGCGGCGTGGGGGTGACGTCCTGGATCGAGCCGACCTCGAGGCCCGTGGCCTGGAGGGAGCGGATCGCGGTCTCACGGCCGGAGCCGGGACCCTTGACGAAGACGTCGACCTTGCGCATGCCGTGCTCCTGCGCGCGGCGGGCGGCCGACTCGGCGGCCATCTGCGCGGCGAAGGGGGTGGACTTGCGCGAGCCCTTGAAGCCGACGTGGCCGGCGGAGGCCCAGGAGATCACGTTGCCGGTCGGGTCGGTGATCGAAACGATGGTGTTGTTGAACGTGCTCTTGATGTGCGCGTGGCCGTGAGCGACGTTCTTCTTTTCCTTGCGGCGCACCTTCTTGGCAGCGCCCTGACGTCCCTTGGGGGGCATGTCTTAACTCCAGCTGGAGAGGAGGTGGTCGGTCCTACAGCGAAGACCGCTGATGAGCGTCCGCTGTGGACTACTTCTTGCCCGGCTTCTTCTTACCGGCGATGGCGCGACGCGGGCCCTTGCGGGTACGAGCGTTCGTGCTGGTGCGCTGACCGTGGACGGGCAGGCCACGGCGGTGGCGCAGACCCTGGTAGCAGCCGATCTCGACCTTGCGCCGGATGTCGGCCTGGATCTCGCGACGGAGGTCACCCTCGGTCTTGAGGTTGGCGTCCACGTACTCGCGGATCTTGACCAGGTCCTCTTCGGCCAGGTCACGAACGCGGGTGTTCGGGTTCACACCGGTCGCGGCGAGAGTCGCCTTCGACTGGGTGCGGCCGATACCGAAGACGTAGGTGAGTGCGACCTCCACACGCTTGTCGCGCGGGATGTCAACACCGGAAACGCGTGCCATTCAATGGCTCCTGTGGTGTTCGGGGGTCTTCCGCAGTACCGCTCCCGACCGCCGACCTCTCCTTGCCGGAGAAGTGGTACGTCCGGGTCCCCGGCCCCCGCCGGAGGTGTCGTCAGCCGCGTGGTTCGGGAACCGTGC
The DNA here is from genome assembly GCF_056435785.1 of Streptomyces sp. NPDC043870. Classification (NCBI taxonomy): domain Bacteria; kingdom Bacillati; phylum Actinomycetota; class Actinomycetes; order Kitasatosporales; family Streptomycetaceae; genus Streptomyces; species Streptomyces sp. NPDC043870. Next base: position 173,502 of record NZ_JBWKDT010000002.1, on the reverse strand, counting down.
GGCTTGGACGGGCACTGCTTATGTACGTATTGCTTGCGTCGCGCGAAGTACTGCGAAGTGCAGGTTGGCGTGCGTCAGCCCTGGCGCTGCTTGTGGCGCAGGTTGTCGCAGATGACCATGACCCGGCCGTGACGGCGGATCACCTTGCACTTGTCGCAGATCTTCTTGACGCTCGGCTTGACCTTCATGGGATGTGAGGTTCTCCGGGTCAGTGCCAGCACCCCACGGGAGGGGGTGAGGGCAAGATCTACTTGTACCGGTAGACGATCCGGCCACGCGTCAGGTCGTACGGAGACAGCTCCACGACGACCCGGTCGTCCGGGAGGATACGGATGTAGTGCATCCGCATCTTGCCGGAGATGTGCGCGAGGACCTTGTGACCGTTCTGGAGCTCCACCTTGAACATGGCGTTCGGCAGGGACTCGATCACGGTGCCCTCAATTTCGATGGCACCTTGCTTCTTGGCCACGCTTCGCCCTTCGAATCGGCTACCTTGATCGACCCTCGTCGCCGCATGCGGACATACGGGTACACGAGAGCCGACGAGTCAGTCTACGTCAGGCCCCTGGAAAAGACGAATCAGAGAAGTTTGCCCAACGCGGAGATCGTTATGCGAGAGGGTCCGGGGCCGCCGTGACGCCCAGCTCCGCCAGCTTCGCCCTTCCGCCGTCCACGGCGGTGAGCACCAGCGGGCCCTCCTCCGTCAGCGCCACCGAGTGCTCCCAGTGCGAGGACCAGGTGCCGTCGATGGTGATGACCGTCCAGTCGTCCGAGAGGACCTCGGTGTGCGGGGTGCCCAGCGACACCATCGGCTCGATGGCCAGACAGAAGCCGGGGACCAGCTTCGGGCCCTTGCCCCGCTTGCGCGACACGTAGTTCAGCAGGTGCGGGTCCATGTGCATCTCGGTGCCGATGCCGTGGCCCCCGTACTCCTCGATGATCCCGTACTTACCGCCGCCCGGCTTCGGCTGGCGGCGGATGTACGTCTCGATCGCCCGGGAGATGTCGACGAGCCGGTTGCCGTTCTTCATCGCTGCGATTCCCGCCCACATGGACTCCTCGGTCACCCGGGAGAGCTCGATCAGCTCCGGGGCGTGACCGTCACCCACGAAGGCGGTGTACGCGGCGTCGCCGTGCCAGCCGTCGACGATCGCGCCGGCGTCGATGGAGATGATGTCGCCGTCCTTGAGGACCGTCTTCTCGTCCGGGATGCCGTGGACCACGACCTCGTTCACCGAGGTGCAGATGGTGGCGGGGAAGCCGCCGTACCCCAGGAAGTTCGACTTGGCGCCGTGGTCGGCGATCACCTTGCGGGCGACCTCGTCCAGATCCTTCGTGGTGGCGCCGGGAACCGCGGCCTCACGGGTTGCCGCATGGATGGCGGCGACGACCAGCCCCGCCTCACGCATCTTCGCGATCTGCTCGGGGGTCTTGATCTGCACCATGAGGGCCGGCGCCTTTCAGGTTCGGAGAGTGTTTCGTCGGTATGCGTCGGTAATCAACGATACGGCCGCGGCGTCCCTGGGACACCGCGGCCGTATCGCATAGAGCTTCAGAGGTACAGCGTGGCTCAGGCCTGTGCGGCCCGGTCCTTCTGCAGCGCCTCCATCGCCCGCTCGGTCACTTCGGTGACCTTGCCGAGCGCGGAGATGGTGACCACGAGGCCCTGGGCCCGGTAGTGGTCGATGATCGGCTCGGTCTGCGTGTGGTAGACCTCGAGCCGCTTGCGCACGGTCTCCTCGGAGTCGTCATCGCGCTGGTACAGCTCGCCGCCGCAGACGTCGCAGACGCCCTCGGTCTTCGCCGGGCTGTACGTGACGTGGAAGACGTGTGCGCTGTCGTTGCGGCAGATGCGGCGACCCGCGATCCGCTTCACGACCTCGTCCTCGGGGACCTCCAGGTCCAGCACCGCGTCCAGCTTCACGCCGTCGACCGCGAGCGCGGCGTCGAGCGCCTCGGCCTGGGAGACGTTGCGCGGGAAGCCGTCGAGCAGGAAGCCGTTCTGGGCGTCCGGCTGAGCCATGCGGTCCCTGGCCATCCCGATGGTGACCTCGTCGGGCACCAGGTTGCCGGCGTCCATGTACGCCTTGGCCTGCTTGCCGAGCTCCGTGCCCTGGCTGATGTTGGCCCGGAAGAGGTCGCCCGTGGAGATGTGCGGGATCGACAGGTTCTTGGCAAGGAACGCAGCCTGCGTTCCCTTGCCGGCACCGGGCGGTCCGACGAGGACGATTCGCATCAGCGGAGGAACCCTTCGTAATTGCGCTGCTGGAGCTGGCTCTCGATCTGCTTCACGGTCTCGAGACCGACACCCACGATGATGAGGATGCTGGTGCCACCGAACGGGAAGTTCTGGTTGGCACCACCGAAGCCCGCCAACGCCATCGTCGGCACAAGAGCGATCAGACCCAGATACAGCGAGCCCGGCCAAGTGATCCGGTTGAGCACGTAGCTCAGATACTCAGCAGTAGGTCGACCAGCCCGGATACCCGGGATGAAGCCACCATACTTCTTCATGTTGTCCGCGACTTCCTCGGGGTTGAACGAGATCGCCACGTAGAAGAAGGCGAAGAACACGATCAGAAGGAAGTACAGAGTGATGTAGTACGGGTGGTCGCCCTTGACCAGATGGGTTTCGATCCAGGTTTTCCAGCCCGCGTTGGAGTTCGAGAACTGCGCGATCAAGGCCGGAATGTAGAGCAGCGACGACGCGAAGATGACGGGAATCACACCCGCCTGGTTCACCTTGAGCGGGATGTATGTGGACGTACCGCCGTAGGACCTGCGGCCGATCATGCGCTTCGCGTACTGCACCGGAATACGGCGCTGAGCCTGCTCGACGAAGACGACGAGGGCGACCATCACGAAGCCGATCAGAATGACCGTGCCGAACTCGATCCAGCCCTTGGCGAGCTTGCCGCTCTCCTTGATGGCCCACAGCGCGCCGGGGAAGCCGGCCGCGATCGAGATGAACATGAGGATCGACATGCCGTTGCCGATACCGCGGTCGGTGATCAGCTCACCGAGCCACATCACCATGGCCGTACCGGCGGTCATCGTGATCACCATGGTGGCGGTCACGAAGATCGACTGATCGGGGACGATGTCGCGGGCCGCCGAACAGCCGGAGAACAGCGCACCGCTGCGGGCGGTGGCCACCAGACCGGTGCCCTGAAGCACGGCCAGGGCGACCGTGAGGTAGCGCGTGTACTGCGTGATCTTCGCCGTGCCGGACTGGCCCTCCTTCTTGAGGGCTTCCAGGCGCGGAATGACCACGGTCAGCAGCTGCAGGATGATGCTCGCCGTGATGTACGGCATGATGCCGAGCGCGAAGATCGTGATCTGCAGCAGCGCTCCGCCGCTGAACATGTTGACGAGGCCGAACAAGCTGTTGTTGTTCTTCGAGGCCTGGTCCACACAGATCTGGACACTCTCGTAGCTGACACCGGGGACGGGAATGTGCGCGCCGACCCGGTACAGCACGATGATGCCGAGCGTGAAGAGCAGCTTCTTGCGCAGGTCGGGCGTCTTGAACGCCCGGGCGAACGCGGTGAGCACGGTGCCTCCTGCGACCCCCGCGCAAAGCGTCAGAGGTGACGGTCTTGAGGTTCGACGAATACGTATGAGTCAAGAGCCGCTCGGAGTGCCCTGCGGGCGGACCTCACGGCCAGGGGGTCGCCCCCCAAGGGATAACAGCAACAACGCACGCCACCTTACCGGCGAGTGTGCCCCGCTTGGAACGACCAACCGGGGATGCCCCCGTTGCGAGGCATCCCCGGTCGATGTTCAAGCCATCGGCTCGTCTCAGACGAGCTCGGTGACGGTGCCGCCGGCGGCGGCGATCTTCTCCTTGGCGGAGCCGGAGACGGCGTCAACCGAAACCTGCAGCGCCACGGAGATCTCGCCCTGGCCCAGGACCTTGACGAGGCTGTTCTTGCGCACCGCACCCTTGGCGACCAGATCGGCCACCGTGACCTCGCCACCCTGCGGGTAGAGCGCGGCCAGCTTGTCCAGGTTCACGACCTGGTACTCGGTGCGGAACGGGTTCTTGAAGCCCTTCAGCTTCGGGAGACGCATGTGGAGGGGCATCTGCCCACCCTCGAAGCGCTCCGGAACCTGGTAGCGGGCCTTCGTGCCCTTGGTACCACGACCGGCCGTCTTACCCTTCGACGCCTCACCACGACCCACACGGGTCTTGGCGGTCTTGGCGCCCGGGGCGGGACGGAGGTTGTGGATCTTGAGCGGGTTGTTCTCCGCCATGATCAGTCGACCTCCTCAACCGTCACGAGGTGGCGGACGGTGTGCACCATTCCGCGGAACTCGGGGCGGTCCTCCTTGACGACCACGTCGTTGACCCTCTTCAGGCCAAGCGAACGCAGGGTGTCGCGGTGGTTCTGCTTGCTGCCGATGTACGACTTCGTCTGCGTGATCTTGAGGCGGGCCATTACGCACCCGCTCCCGCACGCGCACGAAGCAGGGCCGCGGGGGCGACGTCCTCGAGCGGCAGACCACGGCGAGCCGCGATCTCCTCGGGACGCTGCAGGCCCTTCAGGGCCTCCACGGTCGCGTGCACGATGTTGATCGCGTTGGACGAGCCGAGCGACTTCGACAGGATGTCGTGAACGCCGGCGCACTCCAGCACGGCACGCACCGGGCCACCGGCGATAACACCGGTACCGGGGGAAGCAGGCTTGAGCAGGACGACGCCCGCGGCCTTCTCGCCCGTGATCGGGTGCGGGATGGTGCCCTGGATACGGGGGACCTTGAAGAAGTGCTTCTTGGCCTCCTCAACACCCTTGGCGATGGCGGCCGGCACCTCCTTGGCCTTGCCGTAACCGACACCCACGGTGCCGTCACCGTCGCCCACCACGACCAGCGCGGTGAAGCTGAAGCGACGACCACCCTTCACAACCTTGGCGACACGGTTGATCGCGACAACGCGCTCAACGTAAGCGGTCTTCTCGGCGGCAGCTGCGCCGCCGTCACGGCCCTTCCGGTCCCGCCGCTCGCCGCCACCGGCACCGCTTCCGCGGCGCTGGGGTCCAGCCATTGGAATTACCTCTCTTCGTTTTCCGCTGAGCTACGGAACCGGCTCAGAACTTCAGGCCGGCTTCGCGGGCGGCGTCCGCCAGGGCGGCGATGCGCCCGGCGTACTGGTTGCCGCCACGGTCGAACACGACAGCCTCGACGCCGGCGGCCTTGGCACGCTCGGCCACGAGCTGGCCGACCTGCTTCGCCTTCGCCGACTTGTCGCCTTCGCCGCCGCGGATGGACGAGTCCAGGGTGGACGCCGACGCGAGGGTGTGACCCGCGAGGTCGTCGATGACCTGAGCCGTGATGCCGCGGTTGGACCGGGTGACGACCAGACGCGGACGCGCCGGGGTACCCGAGATCTTCTTGCGGATGCGGATGTGGCGACGCTTCAGGGAAGCGCCCTTGTAGGCCTTGCCCTTGGCAATCTTCACGCCGTATGCCATGGCTTACTTACCAGCCTTTCCGACCTTGCGGCGGATGACCTCGCCCGCGTACTTCACGCCCTTGGCCTTGTACGGGTCGGGCTTGCGCAGCTTGCGGATGTTCGCGGCGACCTCGCCGACCTTCTGCTTGTCGATGCCCTCGACCGAGAACTTGGTCGGCGACTCGACCTTGAAGGAGATGCCCTCGGGGGCCTCCACCAGGATCGGGTGGCTGTAGCCGAGCTGGAACTCCAGGTTGGAGCCCTTCGCGGCAACGCGGTAACCGACACCGCTGATCTCAAGCGCCTTGGTGTATCCCTGGGTCACACCGGTGATCATGTTGGCCACCAGCGTGCGGGACAGGCCGTGCAGGGCCTTGTTCTGACGCTCGTCGTTCGGGCGGGTGACGTTCAGAACGCCTTCCTCACCCTTCACGATCTCGATCGGCGCGGCAACGGTGTGGCTGAGGGTGCCCTTGGGACCCTTCACCTGGACCGTACGGCCATCGATGGTGACATCCACGCCGGCGGGAACCGAGATGGGGAGCTTGCCGATACGCGACATGTTTCTTCTCCTCCGTTCCCGACTACCAGACGTAGGCGAGGACTTCCCCGCCCACACCCTTCTTGCTGGCCTGCTTGTCGGTGAGGAGCCCGTGCGACGTGGAGATGATCGCCACGCCCAGGCCGCCCAGCACCTTCGGCAGGTTGGTGGACTTCGCGTACACCCGGAGACCGGGCTTGGAGATCCGCTTGATGCCCGCGATGGAGCGCTCACGGTTCGGGCCGAACTTCAGCTCGAGGACGAGGTTCTTGCCGACCTCGGCGTCCTCGACCTTCCAGCCCGTGATGAAGCCCTCCTGCTGGAGGATCTCCGCGATGTGCGACTTGATCTTGCTGTGCGGCATCGTCACGGAGTCGTGGTACGCCGAGTTCGCGTTACGCAGACGAGTCAGCATGTCCGCGATCGGATCAGTCATGGTCATGAATTGGCCTTCGGCCTCTCTCGCCGGGGTTTCCTGTATGCGCCATCCCTCTCCCCACACATGGGCGGGACGGGTGCGGCGCGGGGACCTACGGCGTAGTAAGTCGATCAGGGCGGCGGGCGCCCAACCCCACAAGCCTACGGCATGTGGAGGAGGGCCCCGCCGTCCCGTTGCTTACCGAGAGCCTCCAGTGATTCCGGAAATCCGGAATTACCAGGAGCTCTTGGTCACGCCCGGCAGCTCGCCACGGTGAGCCATCTCACGAAGGCACACGCGGCACAGGCCGAACTTGCGGTACACGGAGTGCGGACGGCCGCAGCGCTGGCAGCGGGTGTACGCACGCACACCGAACTTGGGCTTACGAGCAGCCTTGGCAATCAGAGCCTTCTTCGCCATCTCGCTTACGCCTCCTTGAACGGGAAGCCGAGGTGACGGAGAAGGGCACGGCCCTCAGCGTCGTTGGTCGCCGTGGTCACCACGGTGATGTCCATACCCCGGACGCGGTCGATCTTGTCCTGGTCGATCTCGTGGAACATGACCTGCTCCGTGAGACCGAAGGTGTAGTTGCCACGGCCGTCGAACTGCTTGGGGGACAGGCCACGGAAGTCGCGGATGCGCGGGAGCGCGAGCGACAGGGTGCGGTCCAGGAACTCCCACATGCGGTCGCCACGAAGCGTGACGTGGGCACCGATCGGCTGGCCCTCACGCAGCTTGAACTGCGCGATGGACTTGCGGGCCTTGGTGACGGCCGGCTTCTGACCGGTGATCGTGGTGAGGTCCTTGATGGCACCCTCGATCAGCTTGGAGTCGCGGGCGGCGTCGCCCACACCCATGTTGACCACGATCTTCACGAGGCCGGGAACCTGCATGACGTTCTCGTAGGAGAACTCCTCACGCAGCTTGCCCGCGATCTCCTCGCGGTACTTCGTCTTGAGACGCGGAGTGGTGGTGGTAGCCATCAGATGTCCTCACCCGTCCGCTTGGCAACGCGGATCTTGTTGCCCTCGTCGTCGAAGCGGTAACCGACGCGGGTCACGACCTTGTTGCCGTCCTTCTCCACGACGAGCTGAACGTTGCTCACGTGAATGGGGGCCTCGGTGGTGACGATGCCGCCGGCCTGCGACGCACGGCCCGGCTGGTTGGCCTTCGTGTGCTTCTTGACCCGGTTGACACCCTCGACCAGGACACGGTCCTCGCGGGGGAAGGCCGCGATGACCTTGCCCTGCTTGCCCTTGTCCTTACCGGTGATGACCTGAACCAGGTCGCCCTTCTTGATCTTCATGCTTACAGCACCTCCGGCGCGAGCGAGATGATCTTCATGAACTTCTTCTCGCGCAGCTCACGGCCCACCGGGCCGAAGATACGGGTGCCGCGAGGGTCGCCGTCGTTCTTCAGAATGACGGCGGCGTTCTCGTCGAAGCGGATGTACGAGCCGTCCTGGCGGCGGCGCTCCTTGACGGTGCGAACGATGACCGCCTTGACGACGTCACCCTTCTTCACGTTGCCACCGGGGATCGCGTCCTTGACGGTGGCGACGATGACGTCACCGATGCCCGCGTAGCGGCGGCCCGAGCCACCGAGAACACGGATGCAAAGGATCTCCTTGGCACCAGTGTTGTCGGCGACGCGAAGCCGCGACTCCTGCTGGATCACGTCTTATCTCCTGATCGTCTGCCGGTTCCCCGGGGACCGCGTGAGCGGTCCCCGGAGCCTGGCGGAACTAGTGCTGGGGCCGAGGCCCCAGCGGGGGGCATGCGGGGTACTCCCTTCCGGGAGGACCCCCGCAAAATTACTTGGCCTTCTCGAGGATCTCGACGACGCGCCAGCGCTTCGTCGCGGACAGCGGCCGGGTCTCCATGAGGAGGACGCGGTCGCCGACACCCGCGGCGTTCTGCTCGTCGTGGGCCTTGAGCTTGTTCGTACGGCGGATGACCTTGCCGTACAGCGCGTGCTTGACACGGTCCTCGACAGCGACGACGACGGTCTTGTCCATCTTGTCGCTGACGACCAGACCCTCACGGGTCTTGCGGAAACCGCGCTCGGTCTTGTTCTCAGTCACGTTGCTCTCGCTCATCAGGCGCTCTCCACCGTCTCGATGCCCAGCTCGCGCTCACGCATCAGGGTGTAGATCCGCGCGATGTCCTTGCGGACGGCCTTCAGCCGGCCGTGGTTCTCGAGCTGACCGGTCGCCGCCTGGAAGCGGAGGTTGAACAGCTCTTCCTTGGCCTCGCGGAGCTTGGCAACAAGCTCCTCGTTGCCCAGCTCGCGCAGCTCGGACGCCTTGGTACCGGCCGACATCACGCTTCACCTGCCTCGCGCTTGACGATCCGGCACTTCATCGGCAGCTTGTGAGCCGCGCGAGTCAGAGCCTCACGTGCAATCTTCTCGTTCGGGTAGGACAGCTCGAACATGACCCGGCCCGGGTGCACGTTCGCGACCCACCACTCCGGGGAACCCTTACCGGAACCCATGCGGGTCTCGGCAGGCTTCTTCGTCAGCGGACGGTCCGGGTAGATGTTGATCCAGACCTTGCCGCCACGCTTGATGTGGCGGGTCATCGCGATACGAGCCGCCTCGATCTGGCGGTTGGTCACGTACGCCGGAGTCATGGCCTGAATGCCGTACTCGCCGAACGCAACCGTCGTACCACCCTTGGCCATACCGCGGCGCTTGGGGTGGTGCTGCTTGCGGTGCTTGACCCTGCGGGGGATCAGCATGTCGGTCAGGCCTCCGTTCCGGTGCTCTCAGCAGCCGGAGCGGCGGGGGCGTCGGCCTTGGGGGCCTCGGCAGCCGGCGCGGACTGCTGCTGCGGCTTGCGACCGCGACCGCCACGCTCGCCACCACGGCCACCACGGGCCGGGCGGTCAGCGCCACCACGGGCCGGGCGGTTGCCGGCGCGGGCAGCGGCGTTCTCGGCGCGGACCTCGGCGATGTTCTTGACGTCGCCCTTGTAGATCCAGACCTTCACGCCGATGCGGCCGAAGGTGGTCTTGGCCTCGAAGAAGCCGTACTCGACGTTCGCGCGGAGCGTGTGCAGCGGCACACGGCCCTCGCGGTAGAACTCCGAGCGGGACATCTCGGCGCCGCCGAGACGGCCACCACACTGGATCTTGATGCCCTTGGCACCCGCCTTCATGGCCGACTGCATGCTCTTGCGCATGGCGCGGCGGAAGGAGACGCGGGAGGACAGCTGCTCGGCAACGGCCTGGGCCACAAGCTGAGCGTCGACCTCGGGGTTCTTGACCTCGAGGATGTTCAGCTGGACCTGCTTGCCCGTGAGCTTCTCGAGGTCGCCGCGGATGCGGTCGGCCTCGGCGCCACGGCGGCCGATGACGATGCCGGGACGCGCGGTGTGGATGTCCACCCGCACGCGGTCACGGGTGCGCTCGATCTCAACCTTCGAGATACCGGCGCGCTCCATGCCGGACGTCATCATCCGACGGATGGCGACGTCTTCCTTGACGTAGTCCTTGTACAGCTTGTCGGCGTACCACCGGGACTTGAAGTCCGTGGTGATGCCGAGCCGGAACCCGTGCGGGTTTACCTTCTGGCCCATTACCGGGTTCCTTCCTTGCTGCTGACGACCACGGTGATGTGGCTGGTCCGCTTACGGATCCGGTAGGCACGGCCCTGAGCACGCGGACGGAACCGCTTCAGGGTCGGGCCCTCGTCCACGTACGCCTCGCTGATGAACAGCGAAGAGGCGTCCGTGTGGTCGTAGTTGTGCGCGGCGTTGGCGATGGCGCTGTCCAGCACCTTGCCGACCGGCACGCTCGCGGCCTGCGGGGCGAAACGCAGGACCGCCTGAGCCTCCGTGGCATCCATGCCACGGATGAGGTCCACCACGCGGCGGGCCTTCATGGGCGTGACGCGGATGTACCGCGCCTGGGCCCTGGCTTCCATGGTTGTCCCTTCGGTGTAAGTCATAGTCGTTCCACCCCGCGATTAGCGGCGCTTCGACTTCCGGTCGTCCTTGACGTGGCCGCGGAAGGTGCGAGTCGGCGAGAACTCGCCGAGCTTGTGGCCGACCATCGACTCGGTGACGAACACCGGGACGTGGGTCTTGCCGTTGTGCACCGCGATCGTGTGACCCAGCATGGCCGGGATGATCATCGAGCGACGGGACCAGGTCTTGATGACGTTCTTGGTGCCGGCTTCGTTCTGGGCGTCCACCTTCTTGATCAGGTGGTCGTCGACGAAGGGCCCCTTCTTGAGACTGCGCGGCATCTAAACCCGCTCCTAGCGCTTCTTGTTCGTCTTGCGGCGGCGGACGATGTACTTGTTGCTCGCCTTCTTGGGAGAACGAGTACGACCCTCCTTCTGACCCCACGGGGAGACCGGGTGGCGACCACCGGAGGTCTTGCCCTCACCACCACCGTGCGGGTGGTCAACCGGGTTCATGGCGACACCGCGGACGGTCGGGCGAACGCCCTTCCAGCGCATACGGCCGGCCTTGCCCCAGTTGATGTTCGACTGCTCGGCGTTGCCGACCTCGCCGATGGTGGCGCGGCAGCGGACGTCGACCAGGCGGATCTCGCCGGACGGCATACGAAGGTGGGCCATGGAGCCCTCCTTCGCCAGCAGCTGCACGGAGGCACCCGCGGAGCGGGCGAACTTCGCGCCGCCGCCGGGCCGCAGCTCGATGGCGTGGATGGTCGTACCGACCGGGATGTTGCGCAGCGCCAGGTTGTTGCCGGGCTTGATGTCGGCGGCCGGGCCGTTCTCGACACGGTCGCCCTGGTTCAGGCCACGCGGCGCGATGATGTAACGCTTCTCGCCGTCCGCGTAGTGCAGAAGAGCGATGCGCGCGGTGCGGTTGGGGTCGTACTCGATGTGCGCGACCTTGGCCGGCACGCCGTCCTTGTCGTGACGACGGAAGTCGATCACTCGGTAGGCGCGCTTGTGGCCACCGCCCTGGTGGCGAACGGTCACACGACCGGCGTTGTTACGGCCGCCCTTGCTGTGCAGGGGGCGGACCAGCGACTTCTCCGGCGTGGACCGCGTGATCTCGACGAAGTCGGCGACGCTGGAGCCACGACGGCCCGGAGTCGTCGGCTTGTACTTGCGGATACCCATTTCTCAGTCCTCGTCCGATATTCGGACCAGGGCCTCCGTTAGGAGGCCTGGCCGAAGATGTCGATTCGGCTGCCCTCGGCAAGGGTCACGATGGCGCGCTTGGTGTTGGCACGCTTGCCGAAACCGGTGCGGGTGCGCTTGCGCTTGCCCTGGCGGTTGATCGTGTTGACCCCGGTGACCTTGACCTTGAAGACCGCCTCGACGGCCTGCTTGATCTGGGTCTTGTTGGCGCGCGGGTCGACGATGAACGTGTACTTGTTCTCGTCCAGCAGCGCGTAGCTCTTCTCGGAAACGACCGGCTTGACGAGGATGTCGCGCGGGTCCGTGAAGGTCTTGCTGGTGATCTCGGCCATCAGGCCTCGCTCCCCTCGTTGTCAGCGGCCTTGGGGCCAGACACGAAGGACTCGAAGGCGGCCTTGGTGAAGACCACGTCGTCGGAGACGAGCACGTCGTACGTGTTCAGCTGGCCCGGCTCCAGGATGTGCACCTGGGGCAGGTTGCGGGCGGACAGCCACGAGGCCTCTTCGGCACGCTCGACGACCAGGAGCAGGTTCTTGCGCTCCGAGATCTTGCCGAACAGCGTCTTGGCGGCCTTGGTGGAGGCCTCACCCTCGACCACGCCGGAGACGACGTGGATACGGGAGTGACGGGCCCGGTCGGTGAGGGCACCGCGCAGGGCGGCGGCCTTCATCTTCTTCGGGGTCCGCTGCGAGTAGTCACGCGGCACGGGGCCGTGGACGACGCCACCGCCGGCGAACTGCGGCGCACGGGTCGAACCCTGACGGGCGCGGCCGGTGCCCTTCTGGCGGTAAGGCTTCTTGCCACCACCACGGACTTCGCCGCGGGTCTTGGTCTTGTGCGTGCCCTGACGGGCAGCGGCCAGCTGCGCGACGACGACCTGGTGGATCAGCGGAACGCTGACCTTGGCGTCGAAGATCTCCGCGGGGAGCTCGACGCTACCGGCCTTGTCGCCAGCGGGCGAAAGGATGTCAATGGTGCTCATCGGTTACCTCAGGCCCCCTTGGCCGCGGTACGGACCAGGACGAGGCCGCCGTTCGGACCAGGAACCGCGCCCTTGATGAGCAGCAGGCCCTTCTCCGCGTCAACGGCGTGGACGGTCAGGTTCTGGGTGGTGACCCGCTCGTTGCCCATACGGCCCGCCATGCGGAGGCCCTTGAACACACGGCCCGGGGTGGCGCAGCCACCGATGGAGCCGGGAGAGCGGTGCTTGCGCTGGGTGCCGTGACCGGCGCCGAGGCCCTTGAAGTTGTGACGCTTCATGACACCGGCGAAGCCCTTGCCCTTGCTCTTGCCGGTGACGTCGACCTTCACGCCCGCCTCGAAGACCTCGGCGGTGATCTCCTGGCCGAGGGTGTACTCGCCGGCGTCGGCGGTACGGATCTCGACGAGGTGACGGCGGGGGGTGACGTCGGCCTTGGCGAAGTGGCCCTTGAGGGGCTTGTTCACCTTGCGCGGGTCGATCTCGCCGAAGGCGATCTGGACCGACTCGTAGCCGTCGGTGTCGTTCGTGCGGACCTGGGTGACGACGTTGGGGCCGGCCTTGACGACGGTGACCGGGACGACACGGTTGTTCTCGTCCCAGACCTGAGTCATGCCGAGCTTCTCGCCCAGGATGCCCTTGATCTGCTTAGCCATCTCGCGCGTCACCTCAGAGCTTGATCTCGATGTCGACGCCGGCCGGCAGGTCGAGACGCATCAGCGAGTCAACCGTCTTCGGCGTGGGGTCGAGGATGTCGATGAGGCGCTTGTGCGTGCGCATCTCGAAGTGCTCGCGCGAGTCCTTGTACTTGTGCGGCGACTTGATGACGCAGTACACGTTCTTCTCAGTGGGCAGCGGCACCGGGCCCGCGACCGACGCACCAGTGCGGGTCACCGTCTCGACGATCTTCTTCGCCGAGGAGTCGATGACCTCGTGGTCGTAGGCCTTGAGCCGGATGCGGATCTTCTGTCCCGCCATGGCTACTTCGTAGTCCTGTCTGTCTCGTAACGCTCTGGAACCCGGTGTTACCAGCCCTCTCCTCCGACCCACGCGGTCGGGCGTGTCGCACTCCCGCTACGCAGATATCCGGTGACGGATCCCTGCTGGAGGGGATTGCGATCCGCAGAAGAGACCGCTGGACGGGGGCGAAGACCCACCGGGTGCCTGGCCGGGGCCCCGCTGACACTTCCCGGAAGATTCCCGTACGTCCGCCCCAGCGCTGCCATGAGGCAGTTGGGACGACGAGTACTGTGGGACTCGCTTCCGGTCCTCCCGGCGGGAGGCGCGCAGCATCGGCACTCAACCGAGCAACCCCGATAGTCTGCCATACGGGGCGCTCGGGCCGCCAATCGAGCGGAAGACATTACCCCGACGGGGTTGGGTGTCAAACCGCGGCGCGCGAAGCCCCGCGGCTTGACAGGTTCTGCTCAGGCACGCCTCAGGTACGCAGGCGGCCGCCCCGCGAGCCCGGCAAGATCGGAACGACAGGCCCTAGGTCCGGGTGACCGTGCCGCATTCCTGCGGGAGGTCGGCGAGGTCCTGGCTGCGGTCGTACGGGTCCACGGTCGGGCCCGACGCCCCGGGCGCCGCACTGCCCGCAAGGTCCTCCGCGAACTGCGGCCGCAGGAATCCGTCACCGTCCTTGGCGCAGTCGGAGTTTCCGCTGGTCATCTCCCAGCGGAGTACGTGCAGTCTGCCGCGGGTGGTCACCACCTTGGCCGGGTCGTACAGGGCGAACGTCATCTGGCGGCGGACGACGGTCCGCGTCACCTCGTCCGCTCCGGGCCTCGCCTTCACCACCGGATAGACGAAGGTGTAGTCGGCGTGCACCTGCACCTCGCCGCTGCGCTCCCCCTTGCCGAAGGTCATCCGCCCCCGCGTCTTGACCACGCCACCCACCAGACGCACCTCGGCCGGGTCGAAACGGCTGAACGCCGACAGCGGGTCCTGGTCCTTGCCGGGCTCGCGCAGTGCCCGCTCGAGCATGCCGTGGACGTCCTTCTGGCGAGGATCGAGCAGCGCCAGCGCGGCAGCCGGGCGGTCACCGCGGAGGGTGGCCGGATCGAGGTTCGAGGCGACCAGCAGTTCCTTGGTACTGCGCAGCGCGTGGGCGACCTGGTCCTTGCTCATCCCTCCGACCGCCTTGGCCTCGGGCACCTGGATACCGGCAGCCCCGTCCGCCCAGCGGGCCGCGGGCGAGCCCCGGAACGGCTCCTTCAGGGTCGGCACGTCCGGGAACAGCTCCTCGGACGGCGCGACGGTGGGCCGGACCGTCTCGGCGGAGAGCGGCGCGGCGCCCTTGTCCGCGTCGCCGGGCAGCCGGTCGGTGACCAGTTCCGGCCGTACGGCGAGGACGGCGAGCGCGACGGTGGCCAGCATCCCGAGCGCCAGCGCGACGCGGCGGCGCTTCCTCGCGCCCCCGTTCGTCTCCTGCCGTGCGGGCCCGGTCCGCCAGCCCTCCGGCCCGGCCGGCTTCCCTTCCCTACGGCGGCGCTCGTCCTCCGCGCGCAGCCGCGCGGTCACCATGCGCGCCCTGGCGGACGGCTCTTTCGGTGCGCCGGCACCGCCGTCCATCTCGGCTCGGCTGATGAACTCCGCCCACTCCTCGTCCGACACCGACGACCCGTCCTCGGGCCGCCCCTCCGGTGCGTTCTGCCCCACTGTCCCCACCCTGAGTTCCGCACACTGTCGTGGACATTCCACGAACAAGTGGGCGCAGAATACAAGCCGGCCGATCACGGTGCGTGCGCGCTCCTGCCGTCGGTCAGGGGCAGGGACGTACGCGACGAATGCGGCCCGTGCGACCGGCGCGGCCGGCGCGCGGCGAGCCGAGGGCGCGCCGTGACACACAGAGGTCCGCACGTTCCCGTCCGGGAACGTGCGGACCTCCTGTCACATGCTGTGCCGCCTCATGCGGGCGGTGTGGTCTCCGCCGCCTCCGTCGGCTTCGGGACGACGCCCGGCAGCGGGTTCATCACCCAGTGCTCGTCCTCCCAGACCACCGTCTCGGTGACCTGGACCGACCGCTTCTCGGCACGGGCCCTACCGGTCATCTCGACCTTCCACACCCCGGCGAACTCGGAGGTGCGCGTCCACCGCACGTCCCAGTCCTGCCCGCCGTACGCGTTGATCCTGGCGCGGGCGTCCTCCGAGCCCTTGGGGTGAGCACCGAGCAACCGCGCCAACCCGGCCTCGTCCGACTCGTTGAGGAACTCCACGTACTCGCGCACGAAGCGGTCCTGGCCGGCCAGGTCGGGGGAATGGGAATCGTCCCCTCCGCCCCCGCACGCGGAGAGCAGGATCGCGCAGAGCGCGGCCATGAGCGGCGCGGCGAGGCGCCGCCCGGTGCCGTCAGGTGCGGAAGGCGTCGTACGTCGCCCTCGGATTGGACGCCACAATGCTCGCCACCGACTTCCGGTAGGTGGAGTGGTCCTCGGACCCGCTGTTGGTCAACTACCCGTTACTGAAGCCGAAGTGACGGGCTTGCACAACCGGGATCACTGGCGGCGATGGATGCGGCTCTTCCCGGACCGCCCCCGAACTCGGCGTGGAGCCCGGCGGATATTCGATCGAGCACCGCTCCCCCGCGCTCCTAGAGTGGCCGGGCACCACATGCCGACAACCGGGGGCCGATCATCATGCGGACGCACTATCCGCGGACGCCGCATCTGCCGTGGTCGCCCGGCGCGGCCTCCGACGACGTACGGGTCGCCGATCTGACGGGGTTCGCCGGGCGGGAGGTCGTCGTCACCGAGAAGCTCGACGGCGAGAACACGACGCTGTACGCCGACGGGCTGCACGCGCGGTCGCTGGATTCGGCGCATCACCCGTCGCGGGCCTGGGTGAAGGGGCTTCAGGGGCGGATCGCGGATCGGATCCCCGCGGGGTGGCGGGTGTGCGGGGAGAACATGTACGCGCGGCACTCGATCGCGTACGAGGAACTGGAGAGCTGGTTCTACGGATTCTCCGTCTGGGACGCGGACGGTCGCTGTCTCGACTGGGACCGGACCGTGGGATTCCTGCGGGAGCTGGGGGTCCCCGTACCGCCCGTGCTGTGGCGCGGCACTTTCGACAAGGCGGCCGAGCGTGCTCTGCGCGGGATCAGGCTGGAGACCGGGCGCCAGGAGGGGTACGTCGTACGGACGGTCGACGGCTTCGGCCTGGAGGAGTTCGGCCGGCGGGTCGCCAAGTGGGTGCGGCCCGGGCACGTACAGACCGGTACGCACTGGATGCATGCCGCTGTCGTGGCGAACGGGCTGGGGCCGGCCGCCGCGCTGTGGGCGGTCAGGTCCGGGGCGGCGCCGGACACCGAGGCGCTGGCGGCCGCCGTGGGGGTACCGGACGGGGACGAGGCTGCGGCCGCCGACGTGGGCGCCCGCCTCGACAGGACCGGGGACGCGCGGCTCGCCGGCGTGCTGGCCGCGCTGCTGCACAAGAGTCGGCGCGGGTCGCTCGCGGGGCGCCTCGCGCGGCCGCTCGGCCTGCCGCTCGCACGGCGCGTAGCGGACCTGGTCGGGCTGCACACCGGGCTGCACCGCCCGTATCCCGACGAGGAGCGCAGGTCCGGGCTCGTACGGATGTCGTACGCCGTCGACCTGGACGTGCTGCACGCCGTCGCCGGGGCGGTCGCACCCGACACCGAAGCGCGCGGCCAGGTGGAGTGGTCCGCGCTGCACGCGGAGGACGCCGGGCCGCTGGACGCGCTGAAGGAGGCGTTCGCCGATCTGGAGGCGGACCCGGCCGGCCGCTGCTGGGCCGAGGCGCGGGACGCCTACGCGCACGGGCGGATCCGGACCGTCGAGGAGGCCGTCGCGGCGACCTGGCGGTGGCGGTCCGGGGACTTCCCCCGGCTGATCCACATGGTCGGCCCGTCGGGCAGCGGCAAGAGCACCTTCGCGCGGAGCCTCGGCGGAGTCGATGCGTACGTCTCTCTCGACGAACTGCGCGAGACCCGCGGCTCACGCGCCGACCAGCGTGCGAACGGGGAGGTCCTGCGCGCGGGCCTCGACCGGCTCGGCACGGCACTGGCCGAAGGTGGGACCGTGGTGTGGGACGCCACATCCCTCAACCCGCACCAGCGTTCCCTGGTGCACGCGGTCGCACACCGCCGCGACGCCTTCGTCACGCACGCGGTGGTGCTGGTCGGCGAGGACGAGCTGGTCCGGCGCAATGCGGAGCGGGCGCACCCGGTGCCGCCCGAGGTGCTCACCGCGCAGCTGCACCGGTTCGTCCCGCCGTACCCCGGACAGGCGCACCGCACCTGGTACATCGGCGCGGGCGGGACCGTCGAGGAGGAGGCGTAGGTGCGTACCAGCGAGGAGATCTACCACCGGGTCCAGTGGGATCCGCGGTTCGACCCGGCCCGCTTCGTGATGGGGATCAACCAGCGCGGCGCCGCGCCGAAGCGGATGCCGCTGGACGACTTCGACCCTGCCGGCGAGATCCCGTGGCACCGGGTGCTGTTCTTCGAGGCCGACGGCGAAGTGGTCTGGGACCGGTCCGCGGGCGTGGACCGCATCGACGCGACGGACGCCGGGCGGATACGGGACCCGCGACGGCTGCGGTCGCCGTTCTTCTCGGCCCGGACGCCGTACGTGTGGGACGCGGCGCGCGGCTGGGTGGCCGCGGACGCGCCTCGGGGCGTCCCGGCGGCCGCCGGGCTGCGCGTACTGACCTGGAACACGCTGTGGGACCGGTACGACAGCGACCGCATCGACACCGTCCGGCGCCGGCCGATGCTGCTGGCGGCTCTTCGCGAGGCCGACGCGGACGTCATCGCCCTCCAGGAAGTCGAGGCGGAGCTGCTCGCGATGCTGCTGGACGCGCCCTGGGTGCGGGAGGCGTACACGCTCGGCACCGACCCGGCCGGGAAGGACGTCGACGACTGCGGAGTGCTGCTGCTCAGCCGGCTGCCGGTGCGGGAGGCAGGGGTCCATGTCCTCGGCCCGCACAAGGCCGTCACGGCGGTGGTCGTGGACACGGCGGCCGGTCGGGCCGTCGTCGCCGCGACCCATCTGAGCAGCGATCACTCCGAGGGCGGGGCGGCACGGCGGGAGGCCGAGCTGGTGCGGCTCGCCGAGGGGCTGGCAGGTGTCGAGGGTGACCTGGTCCTGCTGGGCGACTTCAACGACGGCGGGGACCTGCCGGAGACGACGCTCGGGATGCGGGACGCCTGGAGCGAGGCGCACGGGCACGGCGACCGGACGCCCACCTTCGACCCGGGCGTCAATCCGCTTGCCCTGGTGTCGTCGCTGTCCGGGCGGGCGTCCCGGCTGGACCGCGTGCTGCTGCGGGCCGAGGGACTGGGGACGGAGGGACTCAGGGTGGACGGGGCGGCCCTGCTGGGCGACACCCCGGCGTCCGACGGGCTGTACGCCTCGGACCACTACGCCGTGGCGGCGGACCTGAGCTTCGGCGGCGATGCTCCGGCCGAGGTGCTCGCCGTCCGGGCGACGGCCCGGACGGCCGTCGCCTGGATCCCCCCGCGGGACCTGTGGCCGCCGATCCAGCACATCCGGCGCGAGCACGACCGGCAGATCCACCGCTGGCCGCCGCATGTCAATGTGCTCTTCGGTTTCGTACCGGAGTGCGACTTCGAGCGGGCGGCCCCGCTGCTCTCCGCGGCGGCTGCGGGGACACCGCCGTTCACCGCACGGCTCGAAGGGGTGCACAGCTTCGGGCACCGGGAGGACGCCACCGTCTGGCTCGACCCCGCGGCAGCCGACGCGACGCCCTGGGCGGAACTGCGCCGCGCGCTGGAAGAGCGCTTCCCCCGCTGTGGGGGCCGCGCCACGGGCTTCACCCCGCATCTCTCGCTGGGCAGGACCCGCGATCCGCAGCAGCTGGCCGCCCACTGCGAGGCCCTGCTCGACGGCATGACGGCACGCGTCGGTGACGTGGTCCTGCTGTCCCGGCGGGGCGACGAGCCGATGCGGGTGCGGGCGACGGTCGCGCTGGGGACGGGCGAGGTGCGGTGGGTGCCCGAGGAGGGCGCCGTCGCACCGGCCCCCGCGGACCCCGAACGCGAAGCACACGCCCGGCGCACCGCGCGGCGCATCTCCGACGCACTGGCCGACGGCGTCGTCCACGTCGTCGGCTCACGGCGCATGGGGTGCGCCCTGGCCGGTGCGGACCTGGATCTGGTGGCCGCACTTCCGGGCGGGACCGGAGCCGCACTGCCGGGCGGGACCCGGATCGAGGAGGTACGGGCCCGGGTCGCCGCGGCACTGCCGGAGGCCACCGACGTACGCGAGGTCGTCGGGGCGCGGGTGCCCGGGCTGCGGCTGCGGGTCGGCGACCTGGCCGTCGATCTCGTCGTCGTGGCGACCGGGGACCTCGACCCCGCCGAGGCGGTCGCGCGCCGGACCGAGCTGGGCGACGCCGCGGCGATCGCACTCAGCGCGGTCAGCGACGCGGACGCGGTGCTCGATGCGGCGGGCGCCCACCGGGACGCCTTCGCCCGGCTCGCCACGGAGGTCAAGGCCTGGGCGAGGGCCCGCGGCCTGGACTCGGCCCCGCTCGGTGGGCTGCCGGGCCTGGCCTGGTCCGTCCTCGCTGCCCGTACCGCCCGCGAGACCGGAGGGCTCCCGGCCGCCGGGCGGCTCCGGCAGTTCTTCGCCACCTGGGCCGTGTGGGACTGGCGCGAGCCCCTGGTCCTGACCCCGACCGCACCGGTCAGGTCCTGCACCGACCAGGTGAGCGCAGGCGGCCGCGACCTGCTGGCCCAGGAGCTGTTCCGCGCCTGGGAGATCCTGGACGCGGCCGCGGAGTCCGGCGCGGACCCCTGGCCGGAGCTCCTCTCCCCGCCGCCGCTGCACCGCCGCCACGCGGCCTGGGCGGTCCTGACCGTCCCGGACGGACCTGACGAGGGCCGCGTCCGTGGCCGTATGCGCGCCCTGCTGACGGCGTTGGAGGAGGCGGGTGCACCGGACGTCCATGCCTGGCCGCGCCCGTTCGGGACCGACCGGTCCGGGGCCCGGTACGCCATCGGCCTCGGCGCCACTCCCCCGGACAAGGCCCTTCTCGCGGAGATGGCCGAACGCTGGCTGAGGGGGCTGCCGGGTGTCACGCTCGCCTGGGCGGACTGCGGCGAGGTTCCGACGCTGCGGTGACGCCGGCCCCGGCCGTCGGCACGCGCGTTCGACCGGACAGGACCTGGCCCGGGTCGCTCAGGCGCGCCGGACCGCCGACCGCCGACCGCACGCGGCGTCCCGCGCAACCCTGAGCATCGAAATTCCGTCTAGCTGATCGCGGATGGCGGCTGCGACCGGCCCTGCCGTCCGCCATCTGGGGAGATCACAGTACGCAGCCGGGGGCCACGCCCGACCGCTGCGGGGGGAAGCGGACGGAGCACGACACGTGAACGACAGCGCTGCGCGAGGCATGCCCGCGTCCGCCCGCCCGGGCGGGTCCGCCTCCACGGCCGCCGGCACGGCCGACCCCGTCACCGCCGCCCGGCCGGGACGCACGCGCCCTCGTCGCCGCAGCGTCATCGCCGCCATCGCAGCCGCGGCCGGAGCCACCGCCCTCAGCGCCTGCTCCGTGCCCACGCCCCGGCGGCCCACGCCCACCGCGGACCCCGCGCCCGGAATGCCGATTGCCAGCTCGCGCCGCGCGCAGCTGATGCAGATCCTCGCCCACCCGGACGACGACCTGTACTTCATGAACCCGGACACGCAGCGGATGCTGGACGCCGGGGTGCCGCTCGTCTGCGTCTACGTCACCGCCGGGGAGCACGACGGGAAGAACCACATACCGGGGAACTGGGACGTCCCGGCGGACAGGGACGCCTATTCCTCCGCCCGCCACCAGGGCCTTCGGCAGGCCTACGCGACGCTCCTCGGGCTCGACACGTTCACCGACTGGACCAAGGGCGTCGCCGCCCTCCGCCGGGACCACGAGGCCGAGATCAACACGCTCACCAACGGCCACCGCCGGGTCGAGCTGATCTTCCTCAACCTCCCCATGCACACCACCCGCCGCTACATGGCGATCCCCAGCCTCTGGCAGGACCGGGCGCTGGGCCTGAGCACCGTCGTCGCCAAGGACTCCCCCCAGCGCAGGGCCGTGTCGTACGACTACGACGAACTCGTCGACGTACTCGTCGGGCTGATGGAGCAGTACCGGCCGACCGTGATCCAGACCCTGGACCCCGACCCGGACATCCAGCACAGCGACGAGGCGACCCGTAAGAAGGACAGCGAGCAGCGCGGCTACTCGGACCACGCCGACCACACCGCCGTCGCGTCGTTCAGCTGGGCGGCGATGGTGCGCTGGGTGGCGGAGGCGACCCAGGACGGCGGGCGGGTGCCCGGTTTCGCCGCCACGGCCTTCCGCGGCTACTACAACCGCCACTGGCCCAAGAATCTCCCGTCGGAGGTGCTTCAGGAGAAGGCCGCGCATCTCGTGCCGTACGGCGGCGACCCCGAGTGGGAGTGCGGAAACCCCTCCGGCTGCGGCGACTACAACGTGGGCGGCGTCCGCCCGCTGACGAACAAGAAGGGCTGGGTCCGCTCGACCCACCACCGCTATCCGGGCGCGCGCCCCGTCGTCACCACCGAGCCCGACGGACGGCTTGCCGCTTACGGGGTCCTCGGGCTGCGTGCCGTACGGTGGCGGGAGACCGAGCGGGGCAGCGGACAGTGGGGCAACCCGGACGACCTGGGCGGCGGGCCGCTCGCGCCGGCGCTCGGCTCGGCGGCCCTGAAGGACGGGAGGCAACTCGTCTTCGCGCTGCGCTTCGCCGCGATCGGCGGCCACGGCGGACCCAACCGCCGCGAGGTGGTGCTGCTGGAACAGCGCACGCCGGGCGGGGAGTTCCTCGCCTGGAACGGGCTCGGCAATCCGGAGCGGGACGACGACCGGGGCCGCCGTATCGGTGTCCCGGTCGCGGTGACCGCCCCGGACGGGCGGGTCCACCTGTTCGTGCGCAACGCCGACAAGGGGATCAGCACGCGCGTACGGGACACCGACGGGCGCTGGGACCGCTGGCAAGACCTCGGCGGAGGCGAGATCCAGGACGGTCTTTCGGCGGTCGTGGACGGCGCGGGCCGGGTCCATGTCTTCGGCGCGGGGCGGGAGACCGTGCACCACTGGGCGCAGGACGTCCTCGGTGAGGAGATCACCTTCAAGCCGGGCAGCGGCAGCGCGCTGCCGGTGCCCGGAGGTCCGCTCGCCGCGCTCCCGACGGACGACGGCGGCGTCGAGCTCTACTACCGCAAGCCGACGGCCGCGGCAGTGATCGCGGTACGGGCCGGCGGCGCCCCCGCCCGGCCCCGCAAGGAGCGCTTCCACGGACACGGCCCGGTGAGCGCGGCCGTGGCCCGGAGCGGCCCGGTCCTGCTCGGCAAGGACCTTCGCGGCCGGGTCCAACTCCGTTCGGGTACAAGGGTGCTGACACGCAGCCAGGGCACGGAGTCACTGGACTCCCCCGCCCTCCTGGTGGGCCGCTCCGGCGCCACGGCGGTCGGCATGGGCGCGGACGCGCACCCCTGGATCTGGCAACCGGAGGCCGGTACGGCCGGCTAGGACGCACCGGCCCGGCAGGTTCGCCCTGACAGGGCCCAGGGCGCACCGGCCCGGCAGGGACCAGCCGGGCAGGACGTACGGAAAACGCGAAGAGGCCCCGCACCTTACGGTGCGGGGCCTCCTGCTTGGTGCTCGTGAGGAGCTACCAGGTCAAACCAACAAGACTTACTTGTTGATCTTGGTGACCTGGCCGGCGCCGACGGTCCGGCCACCCTCACGGATGGCGAACTTGAGGCCCTCCTCCATGGCGACCGGCTGGATCAGCTGGACGGTCATGGAGGTGTTGTCGCCCGGCATGACCATCTCGGTGCCCTCGGGGAGGGTCACCACGCCGGTCACGTCCGTGGTACGGAAGTAGAACTGCGGGCGGTAGTTGTTGAAGAACGGGGTGTGACGGCCACCCTCATCCTTCGACAGGATGTAGGCCTGGGCCTCGAACTCGGTGTGCGGCGTGACCGAACCGGGCTTGATGATGACCTGGCCGCGCTCGACGTCCTCGCGCTTGATGCCACGGAGGAGCAGACCGACGTTCTCACCGGCCTGGCCCTCGTCGAGCAGCTTGCGGAACATCTCGATGCCGGTGACCGTGGTGGTGGTCTTCTCCTGCTTGATACCGACGATGTCGACGGTCTCGTTGACCTTGAGGACACCACGCTCGATACGGCCGGTGACGACGGTGCCACGACCAGTGATCGTGAAGACGTCCTCGATCGGCATCAGGAACGGCTTGTCGACGTCACGCTCGGGCTGCGGGATCGCCTCGTCGACGGCGGCCATCAGGTTCAGGACCGACTGGCCCCACTCCTTGTCGCCCTCGAGCGCCTTGAGCGCCGAGACCTTGACGACCGGCAGGTCGTCGCCCGGGAACTCGTACTCGGAGAGGAGCTCACGCACCTCGAGCTCGACGAGCTCCAGGATCTCCTCGTCGTCCACCATGTCGGCCTTGTTCAGGGCGACGACGATGTACGGAACGCCGACCTGGCGGGCCAGGAGCACGTGCTCCTTGGTCTGCGGCATCGGGCCGTCGGTGGCGGCGACCACGAGGATGGCGCCGTCCATCTGGGCGGCACCGGTGATCATGTTCTTGATGTAGTCCGCGTGACCGGGGCAGTCGACGTGGGCGTAGTGACGCGACTCGGTCTGGTACTCGACGTGCGCGATGGAGATGGTGATACCGCGCTGGCGCTCCTCAGGAGCCTTGTCGATCTGGTCGAAGGCCGAGGCCTCGTTCAGGTCCGGGTACGCGTCGTGCAGCACCTTGGTAATGGCGGCCGTGAGGGTCGTCTTACCGTGGTCAATGTGACCGATGGTGCCGATGTTGACGTGCGGCTTAGTCCGCTCGAACTTCGCCTTCGCCACTGGGGTCCTCCTGTGGAGTGGTTCTGTACGCCTTACTCATCGGCGCCAGGGTGATCTTTGCTGGATTGCCGTCCGCCGGGGCGAGCCTCACGGGTTCGCGGGGAAACGCCCCGACGGATACGGCGTCAAGCCTAAAGCGTGTACTCGGGTGAGTTACTCGCCCTTGGCCTTCGCGATGATCTCCTCGGCGACGTTCCGCGGAACCTCGGCGTAGGAGTCGAACTGCATCGAGTAGCTTGCGCGACCCGAGGTCTTGCTGCGGAGGTCGCCGACGTAGCCGAACATCTCCGACAGCGGCACCAGGCCCTTGACGACACGGGCACCGGCACGCTCCTCCATGGCCTGGATCTGGCCACGGCGGGAGTTGATGTCACCGATGACATCACCCATGTAGTCCTCGGGCGTGGTGACCTCAACGGCCATCATCGGCTCGAGGAGCACGGGGGACGCCTTGCGCGCGGCCTCCTTGAAGGCCTGCGAACCGGCGATCTTGAAGGCGAGCTCGGAGGAGTCGACCTCGTGGTAGGCACCGTCGAGAAGCGTGACGCGGACGCCCGTCATCTCGTAGCCGGCCAGGATGCCGAACTGCATGGCCTCCTGCGCACCGGCGTCGACCGAAGGGATGTACTCCTTCGGGATACGACCACCGGTCACCTTGTTCACGAACTCGTACGCGGCGTCGCCGCCCTCGATCGGCTCGATCGCGATCTGCACCTTGGCGAACTGACCGGTACCACCGGTCTGCTTCTTGTGGGTGTAGTCCACGCGCTCGACGGCCTTGCGGATCGTCTCGCGGTACGCGACCTGAGGCTTGCCGACGTTGGCCTCGACCTTGAACTCGCGCTTCATCCGGTCGACCAGCACCTCGAGGTGAAGCTCGCCCATACCGCCGATGACGGTCTGGCCGGTCTCCTCGTTGGTGTGCACCTGGAAGGAGGGGTCCTCCTCCGCGAGACGCTGGATGGCGACACCCAGCTTCTCCTGGTCGCCCTTGGACTTGGGCTCGATCGCGACCTCGATGACCGGCGCCGGGAAGTCCATGGACTCCAGGATCACCGGGTTCTTCTCGTCCGCGAGCGTCTCACCGGTGGTGGTCTGCTTCAGGCCCATGACGGCGACGATGTCACCGGCGCCCACCGACTCGATCTCCTCACGCTTGTTCGCGTGCATGCGGTAGATCTTGCCGATGCGCTCCTTGCGGCCCTTCACGGAGTTCAGCACGGCGGTGCCGGACTCCAGACGGCCGGAGTAGATGCGCACGAAGGTGAGCTTGCCGAGGTGCGGGTCGCTCATGATCTTGAACGCCAGCGCCGACAGCGGCTCGTCGTCGGACGGCTTGCGCTTGACGACCAGGTCCGCGTCCTTGACGTCGTGGCCCTCGATGGCCTCGATGTCGACGGGCGACGGGAGGTAGCGCACGACCGCGTCGAGCAGGGGCTGAACGCCCTTGTTCTTGAACGCGGTGCCACAGAACACCGGGGTGACCGTGGTGCCCTTGCCCTTGCCGGAGGCGATGGTGATACGACGGATCGCGGCGTACAGCTGCTCCTCGGAAGGCTCCTGGCCCTCCAGGTACAGCTCCATGATCTCTTCGTCGTTCTCGGCGACGGCCTCGACGAGCTTGCCGCGGTACTCCTCGGCAGCCTCGGTGTGGGTGGCCGGGATGTCGACGACGTCGTACATCTCGCCCTTGGCAGCCTCGGCGGACCAGACCAGGGCCTTCATGCGGACCAGGTCGATGACGCCCTTGAAGTCGGCCTCGGCACCGATCGGGAGCTGCATGACGATCGGCTGCGCACCAAGGCGGTCGCTGATCATGTCCACGCAGCGGTGGAACTCGGCACCGGTGCGGTCGAGCTTGTTGACGAAGCAGATACGCGGAACGCCGTAGCGGTCCGCCTGACGCCAGACGGTCTCGGACTGCGGCTCGACGCCGGCGACGCCGTCGAACACCGTCACGGCACCGTCGAGCACACGCAGGGAACGCTCCACCTCGACGGTGAAGTCGACGTGACCCGGGGTGTCGATGATGTTGATGGTGTGGTCGACGTCCTCGAGCGGCCAGTGACAGGTCGTCGCGGCGGACGTGATCGTGATGCCGCGCTCCTGCTCCTGCTCCATCCAGTCCATCGTGGCAGCGCCGTCGTGGACCTCACCGATCTTGTAAGACACACCGGTGTAGAACAGGATGCGCTCGGTGGTCGTCGTCTTGCCCGCGTCGATGTGGGCCATGATCCCGATGTTGCGGACCTTGGCCAGGTCAAGCGAAGTGGTGGCCATAAGGCTCAGTCTTCTCTCGGTTCTCGATGTGGGTAGCGACTACCAGCGGTAGTGCGCGAAGGCCTTGTTGGACTCGGCCATCTTGTGCGTGTCCTCACGCTTCTTGACCGAAGCGCCGAGGCCGTTCGAGGCGTCCAGCAGCTCGTTCATGAGGCGCTCGGTCATGGTCTTCTCACGGCGGGCGCGGGAGTAACCCACGACCCAGCGCAGCGCGAGGGTGGAGGCGCGACCGGGCTTGACCTCGATCGGCACCTGGTAGGTGGCGCCACCGACACGGCGGGACTTGACCTCGAGAGACGGCTTGACGTTCTCGAGGGCGCGCTTCAGCGTGATGACCGGGTCAGCGCCGGTCTTCTCGCGGAGGCCTTCCATGGCGCCGTAGACGATGCGCTCAGCGGTGGAACGCTTGCCGTTGAGCAGGATCTTGTTGATCAGCGAGGTCACCAGAGGAGAACCGTAAACCGGGTCGATGATGACCGGGCGCTTCGGGGCGGGGCCCTTACGAGGCATTCTTACTTCTCCTTCTTGGCGCCGTAGCGGCTGCGGGCCTGCTTGCGGTTCTTGACACCCTGGGTGTCGAGGGAACCGCGGATGATCTTGTAGCGAACACCCGGCAGGTCCTTCACACGGCCACCACGCACGAGCACGATGGAGTGCTCCTGCAGGTTGTGTCCCTCACCCGGAATGTAGGCCGTGACCTCGATGCCGGAGGTCAGACGCACACGCGCGACCTTACGGAGGGCCGAGTTCGGCTTCTTCGGGGTGGTCGTGAACACACGCGTGCAGACGCCGCGACGCTGGGGGGAACCCTCCAGTGCGGGCGTCTTGTTCTTCTCGACCTTGTCCTGCCGGCCCTTACGGACCAGCTGCTGGATCGTAGGCACTACTTCTCCGGTTTCTGTGTGCCGTTAGTAAAGCTAACCTGGAACGTCGCCGACCCACGCGGTCGGGTGTGTCGAATGCTGCAGACTCCCGCCGCAAGGCGGAAAAGCGCAGAATTACGGTGGCCGGTCTTGGCTCGCTGTGCGGTTGAGGACACGCACATGAGCCCAGGCACACCCCAGGCACAAGGTCTGAGCGTACCTACCTCACCGAGTTCGGTCAAAACAAATGCAAGCGGGCCCGACACGCAGGTACGCCACCAGGATGCCCCCAAGCGCCCCGGACCGCCGTACGAGCGCCACAAGCCCCCTCTCTCGGGCCCGCACAAGGCCGGAAGGCCGGAACAACGCCGAAGGGCGGCCACCCCGTACGAAACGGAGTGGCCGCCCTTCGTCAGACGTCGTACGCCTTACTGGTTGTACGGACCGTAGTCGTAGTCCTCCAGCGGAACGGCCTGGCCGGAGCCCGTGCCGAACGGCGAGTAGTCGATGTCGTCGTAGCCGACGGCCGAGTACATCGCGGCCTTGGCCTCCTCGGTCGGCTCGACCCGGATGTTGCGGTAGCGGGACAGGCCCGTACCGGCCGGGATGAGCTTACCGATGATGACGTTCTCCTTGAGGCCGATCAGGGAGTCCGACTTGGCGTTGATCGCCGCGTCGGTCAGAACCCGGGTCGTCTCCTGGAAGGACGCCGCCGACAGCCACGACTCGGTGGCGAGCGAGGCCTTGGTGATACCCATCAGCTGCGGACGGCCGGAGGCGGGGTGACCGCCCTCGGTGACCACACGACGGTTCTCGGTCTCGAACTTCGAGCGCTCCACGAGCTCGCCCGGCAGCAGCTCCGCATCGCCGGACTCGATGATCGTCACACGGCGCAGCATCTGCCGGATGATGATCTCGATGTGCTTGTCGTGGATCGACACACCCTGCGAGTTGTAGACCTTCTGGACCTCGCCGACCAGGTGGACCTGGACGGCCCGCTGGCCGAGGATGCGCAGCACGTCGTGCGGGTTGGTCGCACCGAAGGTGAGCTTCTGGCCCACCTCGACGTGGTCGCCCTCGCGCACCAGGACCTTGGCGCGCTTCGAGATCGGGAACGCCGTCTCGTCGCTGCCGTCGTCCGGGGTGACGATGATCTTCTTGGTCTTCTCGGTCTCCTCGATCCGCACGCGGCCGGCGGCCTCGGAGATCGGGGCGACACCCTTCGGGGTACGGGCCTCGAAGAGCTCGACGACACGCGGCAGACCCTGGGTGATGTCGTCACCGGCCACACCACCGGTGTGGAAGGTACGCATCGTCAGCTGGGTACCGGGCTCACCGATGGACTGGGCGGCGATGATGCCGACCGCCTCACCGATGTCGACCAGCTTGCCGGTGGCGAGCGAACGGCCGTAGCAGTACGCACACGTACCGACCGCGGACTCACAGGTCAGGACCGAGCGGGTCTTGACCTCCTCGACACCCGCGCCCACGAGCGCGTCGATGAGCACGTCACCGAGGTCGACGTTGGCCGGCGCGATGACCTTGCCGTCCACGACGACGTCCTCGGCGAGCATCCGCGCGTACACGGACGTCTCGACGTCCTCCGCCTTGCGCAGGACACCGTCGGCGCCGCGCTCGGCGATCCGCAGCTTCAGACCGCGGTCGGTGCCACAGTCCTCCTCGCGGATGATGACGTCCTGCGAGACGTCGACCAGACGACGCGTCAGGTAACCCGAGTCGGCGGTACGCAGAGCGGTGTCGGCGAGACCCTTACGGGCACCGTGGGTGGAGATGAAGTACTCCAGCACGGACAGGCCCTCACGGAACGACGCCTTGATGGGACGCGGGATCGTCTCGTTCTTGGCGTTCGACACCAGACCACGCATACCGGCGATCTGACGCATCTGCATCATGTTTCCACGAGCACCCGAGTTGACCATCATGAAGATGGGGTTGGTCTTCGGGAAGTTCTCGTTCATGGCCTCGGCAACCTCGTTGGTCGCCTTGGTCCAGATCGCGATGAGCTCCTGCGTGCGCTCGTCCTTGGTGATCAGACCGCGCTCGTACTGCTTCTGGACCTTCTCGTCCTGGGCCTCGTAGCCCGCGACGATCTCCTTCTTCGCCTCGGGAACGACGACGTCGGAGATGGCCACGGTGACACCGGAACGGGTCGCCCAGTAGAAGCCGGCCGCCTTCAGGTTGTCGAGCGTCGCCGCCACGATGACCTTCGGGTAGCGCTCGGCGAGGTCGTTGACGATCTCGGAGAGCTGCTTCTTGCCGACCGAGTAGTCGACGAACGGGTAGTCCTCGGGCAGCAGCTCGTTGAAGAGCGCGCGGCCCAGGGTGGTCTTCAGCCGGAAGCTGTCACCCTGCTGCCACGGCGTCGAGTCGTCGCCCTCCTCCGCGACCGGCGGGGTCCAGCCACGCGGCGGGACGGTGCCGATCGGGAAGCGGATGTCGACCTTCGCCTGGAGCGAGAGCTCCCGGGCGTCGAAGGCCATGATCGCCTCGGCGGTGGAGTTGAACGCACGGCCCTCGCCGCGCACCTCGCGCTCCTCCTCGTCCGTGGTGAGGAAGAAGAGGCCCAGCACCATGTCCTGGGTCGGCATGGTGACCGGTCGGCCGTCGGCCGGCTTGAGGATGTTGTTCGAGGACAGCATCAGGATGCGGGCCTCGGCCTGCGCCTCCGCGGACAGCGGCAGGTGCACGGCCATCTGGTCACCGTCGAAGTCCGCGTTGAACGCGGTGCAGACGAGCGGGTGGATCTGGATGGCCTTGCCCTCGACCAGCTGCGGCTCGAAGGCCTGGATGCCGAGGCGGTGCAGCGTGGGCGCACGGTTCAGCAGCACCGGGTGCTCGGCGATGACCTCTTCGAGGACGTCGTACACGACGGTGCGGCCGCGCTCGACCATGCGCTTGGCGCTCTTGATGTTCTGCGCGTGGTTCAGGTCGACCAGGCGCTTCATCACGAACGGCTTGAAGAGCTCCAGCGCCATGGCCTTGGGCAGACCGCACTGGTGCAGCTTCAGCTGCGGGCCGACGACGATGACGGAACGCGCCGAGTAGTCGACTCGCTTACCGAGCAGGTTCTGACGGAAGCGACCCTGCTTGCCCTTCAGCATGTCGCTGAGGGACTTCAGCGGGCGGTTACCGGGACCGGTGACCGGACGGCCGCGGCGGCCGTTGTCGAACAGCGCGTCGACGGCCTCCTGGAGCATCCGCTTCTCGTTGTTCACGATGATCTCGGGGGCACCGAGGTCGAGCAGACGCTTCAGACGGTTGTTCCGGTTGATGACCCGGCGGTACAGGTCGTTCAGGTCGGAGGTCGCGAAGCGGCCACCGTCCAGCTGCACCATCGGACGCAGGTCCGGCGGGATCACCGGGACGCAGTCCAGCACCATGCCCTTGGGGCTGTTGCTGGTCTGCAGGAAGGCGGAGACGACCTTGAGGCGCTTGAGCGCACGGGTCTTCTTCTGGCCCTTGCCGGTACGGATGATCTCGCGGAGGCGCTCGGCCTCCTCCTCCAGGTCGAAGGACTCCAGGCGCTTCTGCAGCGCCGCGGCACCCATCGAACCGTCGAAGTACGTGCCGAAGCGGTCACGCAGCTCGCGGTAGAGCAGCTCGTCGCCCTCCAGGTCCTGGACCTTGAGGTTCTTGAAGCGGCTCCACACCTCGTCGAGGCGGTCGATCTCGCGCTGGGCGCGGTCGCGCAGCTGCTTCATCTCACGCTCGGCACCCTCGCGCACCTTGCGGCGCACATCGGCCTTGGCACCCTCGGCCTCGAGCTCGGCCAGGTCGGCCTCGAGCTTCTTGGCGCGGGCCTCCAGGTCGGCGTCGCGGCGGTTCTCGATCTGCTGGCGCTCGACGGAGACGTGGGCCTCCAGCGAGGGCAGGTCGCGGGTGCGGCGCTCCTCGTCGACGTACGTGATCATGTACGCCGCGAAGTAGATGACCTTCTCCAGGTCCTTCGGGGCGAGGTCGAGCAGGTAGCCCAGCCGCGACGGAACGCCCTTGAAGTACCAGATATGGGTGACGGGAGCGGCCAGCTCGATGTGGCCCATCCGCTCACGGCGCACCTTGGCGCGGGTGACCTCGACGCCACACCGCTCACAGATGATGCCCTTGAAGCGGACGCGCTTGTACTTGCCGCAGTAGCACTCCCAGTCCCGGGTAGGACCGAAGATCTTCTCGCAGAAGAGTCCGTCCTTCTCGGGCTTCAGGGTGCGGTAGTTGATGGTCTCGGGCTTCTTGACCTCGCCGTGGGACCACTGACGGATGTCGTCAGCGGTGGCCAGGCCGATCCGGAGCTCGTCGAAGAAGTTGACGTCGAGCACTATGCGTCAATCCCTCTCAGGGTCGTGTCTCAATCAATGGTCTGATGGGGGCCCCTCCACGCCCGCAGGGCGTAGGGGGAGGGTCCGGGGACAGCCGGGGCTCCTCGTGGAAGCCCCGGCCAAGCCCGTCAGACCTCTTCGACGCTGCTCGGCTCTCGCCTGGACAGGTCGATACCGAGCTCCTCCGCGGCGCGGAAGACGTCCTCGTCGGTGTCGCGCATCTCGATGGACATGCCGTCCGAGGACAGCACCTCCACGTTGAGGCACAGGGACTGCATCTCCTTGATGAGCACCTTGAAGGACTCGGGGATGCCGGGCTCGGGGATGTTCTCGCCCTTGACGATGGCCTCGTAGACCTTCACGCGGCCGGTGACGTCGTCGGACTTGATGGTCAGCAGCTCCTGGAGGGCGTACGCGGCGCCGTAAGCCTCCAGCGCCCACACCTCCATCTCACCGAACCGCTGGCCACCGAACTGAGCCTTACCACCCAGCGGCTGCTGGGTGATCATCGAGTACGGACCGGTCGACCGGGCGTGCAGCTTGTCGTCGACCAGGTGGTGGAGCTTGAGGATGTACATGTACCCGACCGAGATCGGGTCCGGGAACGGCTCGCCGGAGCGGCCGTCGAACAGCCTCGCCTTACCGGTCGGGAGCACCATGCGCTCGCCGTCCCGGTTCGGGATGGTGTGCTGGAGCAGACCCGCGAGCTCGTCCTCGCGCGCACCGTCGAAGACCGGGGTCGCGACGTTGGTGCCCGGCGCGACCTGGTCCGCGCCGATGGACTGCAGGCGCTGGGCCCACTCGTCGGCGAGGCCGGAGACGTCCCAGCCGCGGCTGGCGAGCCAGCCGAGGTGGATCTCCAGGACCTGTCCCGGGTTCATTCGGGACGGGACACCCAGCGGGTTGAGGATGATGTCGACCGGGGTGCCGTCCTCCAGGAACGGCATGTCCTCGATCGGCAGGATCTTGGAGATGACGCCCTTGTTGCCGTGACGGCCGGCGAGCTTGTCACCATCGGTGATCTTGCGCTTCTGCGCGACGTACACGCGCACCAGCTGGTTCACACCGGGGGGAAGCTCGTCGCCCTCCTCGCGGTCGAAGACGCGGACGCCGATGACCTTGCCGGTCTCGCCGTGCGGCACCTTCAGCGAGGTGTCACGGACCTCACGGGCCTTCTCACCGAAGATCGCGCGGAGCAGGCGCTCCTCCGGGGTCAGCTCGGTCTCACCCTTCGGGGTGACCTTGCCGACCAGGATGTCGCCGGCGACGACCTCGGCACCGATACGGATGATGCCGCGCTCGTCGAGGTCGGCGAGGACCTCCTCGGAGACGTTCGGGATGTCCCGGGTGATCTCCTCGGGGCCGAGCTTGGTGTCACGGGCGTCGACCTCGTGCTCCTCGATGTGGATCGAGGAGAGGACGTCGTCCTGGACGAGGCGCTGCGACAGGATGATCGCGTCCTCGTAGTTGTGACCCTCCCACGGCATGAACGCGACCAGCAGGTTCTTGCCGAGCGCCATCTCACCGTTCTCGGTGGCCGGGCCGTCGGCGAGGACCTGGCCCTCGACGACCCGGTCGCCCTCGGCCACGACGACCTTCTGGTTGACCGAGGTGCCCTGGTTCGAGCGGGAGAACTTGGCGACGCGGTACGTGGTGTACGTGCCGTCGTCGTTGGCGACGGTGACGTAGTCGGCCGAGACCTCCTGGATCACACCGTCCTTCTCCGCCTTGATGACGTCGCCGGCGTCGGTGGCACAGCGGTACTCCATGCCGGTGCCGACGAGCGGGGCCTCCGCCTTGATGAGCGGAACGGCCTGGCGCATCATGTTCGCGCCCATGAGGGCACGGTTGGCGTCGTCGTGCTCGAGGAACGGGATCATGGCGGTCGCGACCGACACCATCTGGCGCGGCGAGACGTCCATGTAGTCCACGTCCGACGGCGGCACGTAGTCGACCTCGCCGCCACGACGGCGAACGAGCACGCGGGGCTCGGAGAAGCGCAGGTCCTCGCCCAGCGCGGCGTTGGCCTGCGCGATGACGAAGCGGTCCTCCTCGTCGGCGGTCAGGTAGTCCACCTCGTCGGTGACCTGGCCGTCGACGACCTTGCGGTACGGCGTCTCGACGAAGCCGAACGCGTTGACGCGGCCGTACGAGGCGAGCGAACCGATCAGACCGATGTTCGGGCCTTCGGGGGTCTCGATCGGGCACATGCGTCCGTAGTGGGACGGGTGCACGTCTCGGACCTCGAAGCCCGCCCGCTCACGGGACAGACCGCCGGGGCCCAGCGCCGACAGACGGCGCTTGTGGGTCAGGCCCGACAGCGGGTTGTTCTGGTCCATGAACTGGGACAGCTGGCTGGTGCCGAAGAACTCCTTGATGGAGGCGACGACCGGCCGGATGTTGATCAGGGTCTGCGGCGTGATCGCCTCGACGTCCTGGGTGGTCATGCGCTCGCGCACGACGCGCTCCATACGAGCCAGACCCGTGCGGACCTGGTTCTGGATGAGCTCGCCGACGTTGCGCAGACGACGGTTGCCGAAGTGGTCGATGTCGTCGGTCTCGACGACGATCTGCGTGCCGTTCTCGCCGACCGTCTCGACCTCACCGGCGTGCAGCTTGACCAGGTACTTGATGGTCGCGATGACGTCGTCGGTGGTGAGCACGCCGGCGTCCAGCGGCTCGTCCGCGCCGAGCTTCTTGTTGACCTTGTAGCGGCCGACCTTGGCGAGGTCGTAGCGCTTCGGGTTGAAGTACAGGTTCTCAAGAAGGGTCTGCGCGGCCTCGCGCGTCGGGGGCTCGCCCGGGCGCAGCTTGCGGTAGATGTCGAGCAGCGCGTCGTCCTGGCCCTGGGTGTGGTCCTTCTCCAGGGTGGCGCGCATCGACTCGTACTCGCCGAACTCCTCGAGGATCTGCTCGGTGGTCCAGCCGAGCGCCTTCAGGAGGACGGTGACGGACTGCTTGCGCTTGCGGTCGATGCGGACACCGACCATGTCGCGCTTGTCGATCTCCATCTCCAGCCAGGCACCCCGGGACGGGATGATCTTGGCGGAGAAGATGTCCTTGTCGGACGTCTTGTCGATGGAGGAGTCGAAGTAGACACCCGGCGAGCGGACCAGCTGCGACACCACGACACGCTCGGTGCCGTTGATGACGAAGGTGCCCTTGTTCGTCATGAGCGGGAAGTCGCCCATGAAGACCGTCTGGGACTTGATCTCACCGGTCTCGTTGTTGGTGAACTCGGCCGTGACGAAGAGCGGCGCGGCGTACGTGAAGTCGCGCTCCTTGCACTCGTCGATCGAGTTCTTCGGGGGCTCGAAGCGGTGGTCGCGGAAGGTCAGCGACATCGACCCGGAGAAGTCCTCGATCGGAGAGATCTCCTCGAAGATCTCCTCCAGACCGGACTTGGTGGGGACGTCCTGTCCGGACTCCAGAGCCGCCTCGACACGAGCCTTCCAGGCGGCATTGCCGAGCAGCCAGTCAAAGCTCTCGGTCTGCAGCGCGAGGAGGTTCGGAACCTCGAGGGGCTCCTTGATCTTTGCAAAGGAGATGCGCAGCGGGGCGGTGCTTGCGCCGTTGTTCGTATTCGCGGTCGAGGCGTTGCGCGAGGCGGCCAAGAGGGGGTCCTTCCGAGGGCTCGGACTCACTACGCGCGTACCGGTCCCCAGCCGGGCACGGAGACAGACGGCTCCTGATTTGGTCAAATGGCCAGGTCAGGGCTATTCGGTCAACGATGCTCGTGCGAGGGTATGCCCCTGGTGACGGGCAGGGGGCAGCTAACAGGCAGCGCAAAGGGTCAGTGTAGCCACTTGGCCCACTGATGTCCAGGGCGGGTTTTCCGAGACCCTCGTTGTTCTCAACTCCGCGGTATGCCGTGCGCTGGAGGCGCACACCGATACTGCCCGTTCGGTCGTCGATCCATGCCTCGAGTTTGGACCGTTGTGACGACGCGTCCTGAGAATTGCGCGCTGCGTGCGGTTCGTCAAGGCCCCCCACTCGGTGGAGATCGTCACCTGGCGCACGGCGAAGATCACCTTACTCTCCGCAGCGGTCAGTGCAAGACAGCCACCGGGGTGCCCCGGGAACGCCGAAGGACGACCACCCGCATGGGTGATCGTCCTTCAGTGCGTGCGCGTTACAGCGCGGGAGTCAGGAGACTCCGTGAGGTCACTTGACCTCGACGGAGGCGCCGGCGCCCTTGAGGGCCTCGGCGGCCTTCTCCGCAGCGTCCTTGGCGACCTTCTCGAGGACCGGCTTCGGGGTGCCGTCGACGAGGTCCTTGGCCTCCTTCAGACCCAGGGAGGTCAGCTCACGCACGACCTTGATGACCTGGATCTTCTTCTCGCCGGCGCCGGTGAGGATGACGTCGAACTCGTCCTTCTCCTCGACGGCCTCGGCCGGGGCACCCGGAACAGCAGCGCCGGCAACGGCGACCGGGGCGGCAGCGGTGACGTCGAACTTCTCCTCGAAGGCCTTCACGAACTCGGAGAGCTCGATGAGGGTCATCTCCTCGAACTGCGCGAGCAGGTCTTCCTGGCTGAGCTTCGCCATGATGGGCGATCCTTCCACTAATTCGGCTGGTGCCGGATGTACATGTCGGCGGGCGTACGTTTGGCCCGCTGCGACCGGCGCGCGCTTATGCGGCGACGGTCAATGCGCGAGCCGAATTACTCGGCACCGCCCTGCTCGGCCTGCTTGGCACGAAGCGCCTCCGCGGTGCGGACGAACTTCGAGGGAAGCGCCTGGAAGAGCGCGGCAGTCTGGGACTGCTTGCCCTTCATGGCGCCCGCCAGCTTGGCGAGCAGAACCTCGCGGGACTCGAGGTCCGCAAGCTTCTTGATCTCATCGGCGGACAGCGCCTTGCCATCAAGGACACCGCCCTTGATGATCAGGTTGGGGTTGTCCTTGGCGAAGTCACGAAGACCCTTCGCCGACTCCACCGGGTCACCGGTGATGAAGGCAACCGCCGTCGGACCAGTGAACTGGTCGTCGAGCGAAGTGATCCCGGCCTCGTTGGCCGCAATCTTGGTCAGCGTGTTCTTCACCACGGCGTACTGGGCGTTCTCACCGAGCGAACGACGCAGCGTCTTGAGCTGCGCCACGGTGAGACCCCGGTACTCGGTCAGCACAGCGGCGTTCGAGCTGCGGAACTGGTCCGCGAGCTCGGCTACCGCGGCAGCCTTGTCGGGCCTTGCCATAGAGCGTCGGCCTCCTTCCGGGTGATGAGGACCGCTCAGAAGGGGCTGAACAAAACGAAACGCCCCGGCGCAGGCGCACGGGGCGTAGCTCGACCGGCTGTGCTCTTTGAAGAGCGGCATCCGGGAGCTCATCCACAGTCACCTGCGCGGGTCGTCCGCAGCTAGCGGATCCTTCGGCCACCGCACCCTTGCGGGCACAGCAACGACCAGCGGTCTTTGGCTTCTGTGGAAGGTTACGGGAACGGGCCCGCGTCAAGCAAATCGGTCCGTCGGGGCGATCAGGCGCCGGAGCCGGTGCCGCCGTCCGTCCCGGCGTTCTCCAGGTCCTTCAGCATCTTGAAGAGGTCCAGGGTGTCCTTGGCCGGCGGCGCCTGGACGGCGGCCTTGGCGCCGTAGTCCGAGTAGTTGGCGGTCATGTGCACGGTGCCCTGGGGCATCTTCATGCCGACGACCATCTTCACCGGGTAGTTGTCCTCGTTGACCCAGACCTCGGTGTCGTACCCCTTGATGCCCGCCTTCTTGACGTTGGCGACGAGGTCCTTGCGCTCCTTCTCGGAGAGCACATCGAGGGACTTGTTGGCCTTGACCATCTCCTCGAAGGTCAGCGTGCCCTTGTAGTGCTGCGTCAGGACACCGTCGACCTTCTCGGCACCCACGTGCTTCACGCTCGGCGAGCCGAGCAGCAGGGCGAGCTGCTGGGCCGGGTCCTGGTTCATGTTCTCCAGGCTGCCGGTCATCTGCTGCTGCAGGGCCTTGTCGCCGCTGGCCTCCGCGGCTGCCTTGAGGTCCATCTTCATCCAGCGCTTGCCGTCCATCTGGGCGGCGTTCTTCGCACCCATGTCCATGTACATGACGTTGTCCAGCCACACCATGCGCATCTGCTCGGGGGCGTCGGGGTCGCCGGCCTTGAGCATGGAGCCCTTCATGGTGAAGTCCATCACCGTGGGGTTCCACCCCTGGACACCGGTCATCTCCATGGTGCCGCCGCCGTCCATCCCCGCGGGCATGGACATGGTCATACGGACCTTCGCGGACTTCGCCGCCGCCGTCTTCTTGTACGCGGCCTGGAGGACCTCGGTCACCGAGCCCTGGGACTGAGGCGCGGTCTTCCCCGGCGCCGCGGCCTTCTTCCCCCCGTCACCGTCCTGGCACCCCGCGACCCCCGTGATGACGGCGACCGCCGTCAGAGAGACGCCCGCGCGCTTCCATGCGGACATGCTCATGAATCCCCACCCCTTGGTCTTTCGTCTGCGACGTCAACTGAACGGTAACCCAGGTCTCTGACACTGTCGTACGAAAAAACCGGCCCCCGCGCCTCAGGAGAGGTGCGGGGGCCGGTTCACAGGACGCGAGCCGTCAGACAGCTCAACCCGGTCAGACAGCGGCCGGGTCCTCCTCGACGAGGAGGTTGCGGGTGCGGTTGGAGTCCAGCGGGATGCCGGGGCCCATGGTGGTGGTCAGGGTCGCCTTCTTGATGTAGCGGCCCTTCGCGGCGGACGGCTTGAGACGGAGGATCTCCTCCAGCGCCGCGGCGTAGTTCTCGACCAGCTTCGTCTCGTCGAAGGAGACCTTGCCGATGATGAAGTGCAGGTTCGAGTGCTTGTCGACGCGGAACTCGATCTTGCCGCCCTTGATGTCGTTGACAGCCTTGGCGACGTCCATGGTCACGGTGCCGGTCTTGGGGTTCGGCATCAGACCACGGGGACCGAGCACGCGGCCGAGGCGGCCGACCTTGCCCATGAGGTCCGGGGTGGCGACGACGGCGTCGAAGTCCAGACGGCCCTTCGAAACCTCGTCGATCAGTTCGTCGGAGCCGACGATGTCGGCGCCCGCGGCTTCCGCGGC
Organism: Streptomyces sp. NPDC043870; assembly: GCF_056435785.1. NCBI lineage: Bacteria > Bacillati > Actinomycetota > Actinomycetes > Kitasatosporales > Streptomycetaceae > Streptomyces > Streptomyces sp. NPDC043870. The sequence goes on along the minus strand of NZ_JBWKDT010000002.1, from coordinate 134,585 downwards.
CGCAGCACGGTCACCGGTCGCGAAGACCAGGACCCGGGCGGTCTTGCCGGTGCCGTGCGGAAGGTTCACGGTGCCACGGACCATCTGGTCGGCCTTGCGCGGGTCAACGCCCAGGCGGAAGGCGACCTCGACGGTGCCGTCGAACTTGGTGGTGGCGGTGTCCTTGGCGAGACGGACGGCCTCAAGCGGGGCGTAGGTGCGCTCCCGGTCGATCTTGGCGTCCGCGCCGCGGAGAGCCTTGCTGCGCTTCACTTCTTCTCCTGTTGGTTCAGGTGTGGAGTCGTGGTCCGGGCCGGCGCTGGCCCTGCCACTGAGAGGTCAGACGGGGACTGTCAGCCCTCGACCGTGATGCCCATGGAACGGGCGGTGCCGGCGATGATCTTCTCGGCGGCGTCCAGGTCGTTGGCGTTCAGGTCGGGCATCTTGGTGGTGGCGATGTCACGGACCTGGTCGCGCGTCAGCTTGGCGACCTTGGTCTTGTGCGGCTCGCCGGAGCCCTTGTCCACACCCGCGGCCTTGAGGATCAGCTTGGCGGCCGGCGGAGTCTTGGTGACGAAGGTGAAGGAACGGTCCTCGTAGACCGTGATCTCCACCGGCACGACCATGCCACGCTGCGACTCGGTCGCGGCGTTGTAGGCCTTGCAGAACTCCATGATGTTGACGCCGTGCTGGCCCAGCGCGGGGCCGACCGGCGGAGCCGGGTTGGCGGCGCCGGCCTGGATCTGGAGCTTGATAAGCCCCGTGACCTTCTTCTTCTTGGGAGGCATTGCTCTCTCCGGGTCCTAGTGAGAGTTTGCTGAAACTGCGTGGCTTCCACCCGATCATCCGGATGGAGGCATACCGCACAACGATAACGGGTATGGCTGCGCGGCCAAAAACCGAGCAGGTCAGAACGGCCATGAGGGCCGTTCTGACCTGATCGGAAACCTGTCTGCCGGTTAGTTCTTCTGGATCTGGTCGAAGCTCAGCTCGACCGGGGTCTCGCGGCCGAAGATCTCGACGAGGCCCTTGACCTTCTTCGAGTCGGCGTTGATCTCGTTGATCGTGGCCTGCAGGGTGGCGAACGGACCGTCGGTGACGGTGACCGAGTCGCCGACCTCGAAGTCCAGCACCTGGACCTCGACCTTGCGGGCCGGAGCCGGCTTGCCCTCGGCCTCGGCGGCCTCGCGGGCGGCCTTCTCCTCCGCCTCCGGGGCGAGCATCTTGACGATCTCGTCCAGGGTCAGCGGGTACGGGTCGTAGGCGTTGCCGACGAAGCCGGTGACACCCGGGGTGTTGCGGACGACGCCCCAGGACTCGTTCGTCAGATCCATCCGGACGAGCACATAGCCGGGCAGCTTGTTCTGCCGGACGTTCTTGCGCTCACCGTTCTTGATCTGGACGATCTCTTCCTCGGGCACCTCGGCCTGGTAGATGAAGTCCTCGACGTTCAGCGAGACGGCGCGCTGCTCCAGGTTGGCCTTCACGCGCTTCTCGTAGCCCGCGTAGGTGTGGATCACGTACCACTCGCCGGGCAGACCGCGCAGCTCGTCGCGGAGCGCGGCGATCGGGTCGGCAGGGGCCTCGGGCTCCGCGGCCGGAGCCTCCTCGGCCTCTTCGCTCTCCTCGGTGAACTCAGCGGCCGCCTCGGACTCGTCCTCGGCGGTCACGTCCTCGTCCTGGACGGCGTCCTCGTCCTCGACGACGCTCTCGTCCTCGACGTGGATCGCGGCTTCCTCGGCCGGCACGCCCGCCTCGGCGTCCTCAGCTTCCGCCTGGTCTGGGTCCACAGCGTCCGCCGCCTCAACGATGTCGAGCTGGTCCTCGGTGGACTCCGCTGCATCTACGCGCGGCTCAACGGCGTCGTTCAGGTTCGGGTCAGACACGGTGGCTGCTTCTTCCTGGATACAGATGGGGTGGAACATGCGAAAGGGGCGCCGATGAGGCGCCCTCCGCGGGATCAGCCGAAGACGTACTTGACTGCTTCCTGGAAGCCATAGTCAATCACGGTCACGAGGCCGATCATGATGACAACGAAGACAATCACCACGGTGGTGTACGTCGTCAGCTGGCTGCGAGTGGGCCAGACGACCTTGCGCAGCTCGGCGACGATCTGGCGGTAGAACAGCGCGAGACGACCCAGGGGGCCCTTCTTTCCGCGCTTGCCACCCTTCCGGGTCTTCTTCCGGTTCTCCGGCGCTTCGTCCTCGGCATCAGGCATGTCGATGGAGCCCACGGCGTCCGTCACGTCTCTCACCTGATTCCGGGTCGTGGCCGTGCCGCGCCCGGTCGAGCCGCACGGCTGTGCATTGATGTACGTACATGCGCACACATCCTGGCGGTGTGTGTAGCAGGGCCGGAGGGACTTGAACCCCCAACCGCTGGTTTTGGAGACCAGTGCTCTACCAATTGAGCTACGACCCTTTGTGGTTCCCCCCAAACCTACCGCATCAGTAGAGGTGGTCGGTGAGGGCCAACGACGAGTGAGTGTACGTGGTCAGAGGCCGTGCGTCGAACAGATAGCTCCGAGGCGGTTCCTGTCCGCGTTCTTTCGCGTTCGTTCGCGCTCTTTCGCGTTCGTGCCGGGCGTCGCGTACGCGCCGGGTCAACGTCCCGTGAGCACCCCGTCCGCTCTTCGAAACCTGTGTGCCCGGGCCGTGCGGGGTCTGGGACGATGGCCGCATGAGCGCTGCTATTCCACCCACCGAGCGCCGGGTCTCCGCCCGAATCGGCGCGATCTCCGAGTCCGCGACCCTCGCCGTCGACGCCAAGGCCAAGGCCCTCAAGGCCGCCGGGCGTCCGGTGATCGGTTTCGGCGCCGGCGAGCCCGACTTCCCGACTCCGGACTACATCGTCGAGGCCGCGATCGAGGCCTGCAAGAACCCCAAGTACCACCGCTACACGCCGGCCGGCGGCCTCCCCGAGCTGAAGAAGGCCATCGCCGAGAAGACGCTGCGCGACTCCGGCTACGAGGTCGACCCGGCCGAGGTCCTGGTGACCAACGGCGGCAAGCAGGCGATCTACGAGGCCTTCGCGGCGATCCTGGACCCGGGTGACGAGGTCATCGTCCCGGCCCCGTACTGGACGACGTACCCCGAGTCGATCCGCCTCGCCGGCGGCGTCCCGGTGGAGGTCGTCGCCGACGAGACCACCGGCTACCGGGTGTCGGTGGAGCAGCTGGAGGCGGCGCGCACCGAGAAGACCAAGGTGGTCCTCTTCGTCTCCCCGTCCAACCCCACCGGCGCGGTCTACAGCGAGGCGGACGCCGAGGCGATCGGCCGCTGGGCACTCGAGCACGGCCTGTGGGTGCTGACGGACGAGATCTACGAGCACCTCGTCTACGGCGACGCGAAGTTCACCTCGCTGCCGGCCCTCGTGCCCGAGCTGCGCGACAAGTGCATCGTGGTGAACGGTGTGGCGAAGACGTACGCGATGACCGGCTGGCGGGTGGGCTGGATCGTCGGCCCGAAGGACGTCGTGAAGGCCGCGACCAACCTGCAGTCGCACGCCACGTCGAACGTGTCGAACGTGGCGCAGGTCGCGGCGCTGGCCGCCGTCTCCGGGAACCTGGACGCGGTCGCGAAGATGCGTGAGGCCTTCGACCGCCGCCGGCAGACGATCGTGCGCATGCTGAGCGAGATCGACGGTGTGGTCTGCCCGACACCCGAGGGCGCGTTCTACGCGTACCCCTCGGTGAAGGGCGTGCTCGGCAAGGAGATCCGCGGCAAGCGCCCGCAGACCTCGGTCGAGCTGGCGGCGCTGATCCTGGACGAGGCCGAGGTCGCGGTCGTGCCGGGCGAGGCGTTCGGTACGCCGGGCTATCTGCGGCTGTCGTACGCGCTGGGCGACGAGGACCTGGTCGAGGGTGTCTCGCGGATCCAGAAGCTGCTCTCGGAGGCCCGGGACTGAGGTTCCGGTTTCCGCTGGTTCCGCTGGCCGCTGGTTCCGCCAGTGCCGCCAGTTCCGCTCACTGACGGGCTTCCGGCTTCGGCCGGGAGCCCGTTTCTTCGTTCGGGCAAGGACCCGATCGGGGAAAGGGGGTGCCGTGCGGGCGGGGCGTGCGGCAAGATCCTGCAATGCCCCACCTTTCAGGGGGACACCCCCCGAACCCCCCAGACGCCCGAGATCTCACGCTGCTGCCCAAGGCCCATCTGCACCTGCACTTCACCGGGTCGATGCGGCCCGCCACCCTCCTCGAACTCGCCGACAAGTACGGCGTGCACCTCCCCGACGCGCTGACCGGCGGCGAACCGCCGAAGCTCCGGGCGACGGACGAGCGCGGCTGGTTCCGCTTCCAGCGGCTCTACGACATCGCGCGCTCCTGCCTGCGGGCGCCCGAGGACATCCAGCGGCTGGTCCGGGAGGCGGCCCAGGAAGACGTCAAGGACGGTTCCGGCTGGCTGGAGATCCAGGTCGACCCGACGTCGTACGCGCCGATGCTGGGTGGGCTGATCCCCGCGCTCGAGGTCATCCTCGACGCCGTGGACGGCGCGGCGCGCGAGACCGGCCTCGGGATGCGGGTCGTGGTCGCCGCCAACCGGATGAAGCACCCCCTGGACGCCCGCACCCTGGCCCGGCTCGCGGTGCGCCACGCGGACCGGGGCGTGGTCGGCTTCGGGCTCTCGAACGACGAGCGGCGCGGCATGGCACGCGACTTCGACCGGGCGTTCGCCATCGCCCGGGAGGGCGGGCTGCTGGCGGCCCCGCACGGCGGCGAGCTGACCGGCCCCTCGTCCGTGAGGGACTGCCTGGACGATCTGCACGCCTCGCGGATCGGCCACGGCGTACGGGCGGCCGAGGATCCCCGGCTGCTGCGCAAGCTGGCCGAGCGCGGAGTGACGTGCGAGGTGTGCCCGGCGTCGAACGTGGCGCTGGGGGTGTACGAGAAACCCGAGGACGTCCCGCTGCGGACGCTGTGGGACGCCGGCGTACCCCTGGCGCTGGGCGCGGACGACCCGCTGCTGTTCGGCTCCCGGCTGGCGGCCCAGTACGAGATCGCGCGGCGCCATCACGGCTTCACGGACGCCGAGCTGGCGGAGCTGGCCCGCCAGTCCGTGCGCGGCTCCGCGGCGCCGGAGGACATCAGGCGGAAGCTGCTGTCCGGGATCGACGACTGGCTGGCCGGCCCGGCGGCCTGAAGTGGCGGTAGGGCGGATACGCCTGGAAGCCGATGTCCAGTTCCGGCCGGTCCCAGCGGTGGTCGGGCTCGAACAGCGGACTGAGGGAGGACCCCAGCACGTCGAGGCCCTTCGCCGCATGCTTCGGAAGGGGAGCGTTGCCCGCCGCCTCCTCGAAGCAGGTGGCGGCCTCGGCGAAGACGTCGCGGCTGCCGAAGAGGAACAGGGTGCGTGCGTGGACGGCCGGGCGCAGCCACTGGGAGCTGCGCCAGTTGTGGTCCTCCCATTCCTTCCGCCAGGCGGCGGCGTGGACCGCGGTGCGACGCTCGTCCGTCCGGACCGTCAGCGGTGTGCCGTGGCGTAGTCCGGCGCGGAGCCCGGGCCAGCGGGAGGGCCGCAGGCCGAGTGAGTGGTGGACGAGGACGATGTCGACCGGAACACCCGGGGAGAACGTCCTCGGCAGGCTCTCGCGCAGCGGCACGTGCACCACCGTGTGGCGTGAGAACGCGGCGAAGGCGAACAGTCCCGCGAGCCGGGACAGCCCGTCGTGGTCGCCGAGCAGATACCCCCATCTGTCGTGCAGGGGGTCGTTCAGCGTCGTGTGCCGGAGGGGATGGCGGGGCTGCACGATCCGGTACGTGTGCGGGCCGGTGCGCGGCCTGAACTCGTGGAGCCTCAGCCGCATACGAGGTCGGACAGGTTGGCGGACATGGTCCCCAGGATGACGCTCAGCGCGGCTCCGCCTCAACGGAAATTCCGCGCAGCAGTGTCCGGGCGAGGGCCGCGGCGAACTCGTCGACGGACTGCGGGGGCTGCTTGCCGGCGCTCGCGTCGTAGGCGAAGGCCCGCTGCGCGCAGGCGCCGAGCAGCAGCGAAGCCCCGGCGAAGGTGTCCGCGCCGGGGTCGATACGGCCCGCGTCCCGCTCGGCCCGCAGATAGGCGTCGAGACTCTCGATGGGCAGGTGGGGTCCGGTGCCCATCTCCCGCATGGCGTCGTCGTGGCGGGCCTTCAGTTTGGTCTCGGCGTAGAGGGACGCTCCGATCGGGAAGCTCTGGGCGTAGAAGAGGGTGGCCTGGCGGGCGATCTCGGTGAGGTTCTCCTCGACGGTTCGCTCCCCCGGGTCGGTGACGAGCCGGCGCAGCAGCGGGGCGAGCTGCGGCAGCCGTTCCCGGAGCACGCTCACGAACAGTTCTTCCTTGCTCGCGAAGTATTTGTAGAGCGCGGCCTCGGAGCAGCCCGCGGACGCGGCGATGGCCTTGGTGGTGGCGCGGGCCAGGCCGACGCTGAGCATCAGTTCGTGGGCGGCGTCGAGGATGCGCTCGCGGGTGGGCTTCTCCATTGGTGCTCCTTGCGGGGCGTGACGAGCGGGGGGCTTGGACAAGCGGGCTCAAGGCGCCGGGCTTGACCTGCGGGGCTTGACCAGACGTGCGGGGCTTGACGAGCGGGGCTTGACGAGCGGGTGAGTGTTTACTCACCCTAGTAGTGGTGAGTAAACACTCACCCACCATCTCGGGAGGCTCGTCATGCAGCTCACGGTTTTCGGCGCCAGCGGGGGCATCGGCCAGGAGATCGTCCGGCAGGCCCTGGCAGCAGGCCACCAGGTCACAGCGGTGGTCCGCGACCCGGCCCGGCTTCCGGTCACGGGCGAGGGGCTGGAGATCCGCACGCCCCGCTTCGACGACCCGGAGGCGCTGCGGCAGGCGGTCGCGGGCCGGGACGTGGTCTTCTCGGGCCTCGGCCCGCGCAGTACCAAGCAGGTGGGTGTCGCCTCCCGCCTCACGCGCCTGGTCCTCCAGGCCATGGAGGCGGAGGGGACGCGGCGCTTCCTGGCGGTGAGCGCGGCGCCGCTCGGGCCCGCACCGGAGGACGAGACGTTCTTCCTGCGGTACATCGGGACGCCGCTCGTGTCGCGTGTGCTGCGCAAGCACTACGACGACCTGCGGATCATGGAGGCCGATATGCGCGCCAGCGCGACGGACTGGACGTCGGTGCGCCCGCCGCGCCTGACCGACACACCGCTGACCGGGCACTACCGCACGGCGATCGGCACGAACCTGCGCGGCGGCGGCAAGATCTCGCGGGCGGACGTGGCCCACGCGATGCTCGCGATGGCGGACGACCCCGCCACGGTGAAGCAGGCGGTGGCGGTGGCCTACTGAGCGACACCGAGCGGCACCGAGCGACTCGGGTCCCGTCGAGCGCGTCGGCGGCTCCTGAGCGCTCAGAGGCTGACGCCGACCGTCACCGGCTCATTGACGAGGGTGACTCCGAAGGCGTCGCGGACCCCGGCGACGACCTCGCGGGCGAGCGCGAGGAGGTCCTCGGTGGTGGCCTCGCCCCGGTTGGTGAGGGCGAGGGTGTGCTTGGTGGAGATACGGGCCGGGCCGTCGCCGTACCCCTTGGTGAAGCCGGCCTTGTCGATGAGCCAGGCGGCGGAGGTCTTGGTGTGACCGTCGCCCGCGGGGTACGCGGGCGGGGTGGCCCCGTCGCCGAGCCGGGCGCTTACCCGGCCGAGGAAGGCCTCGTACTCGGCGGCGCTCAGGATCGGGTTCGTGAAGAACGACCCGGCCGACCAGGTGTCGTGGTCCTCGGGGTCCAGAACCATGCCCTTGCCCGCGCGCAGCTTCAGGACCGCCTCGCGCGCGGCCGCCGCCGGGACCCGGTCCCCGGCCCCGACGCCGAGGCTGCGGGCGGTCTCCGGGTACTTGATCGGCGCGGACAGGCCCCCCGCGTCCTCCAGCTCGAACCGCACGCGCAGCACGACATAGCGCTCGGGGTGCGCCTTGAAGCGGCTGTGGCGGTACGAGAAGCCGCACTCCGTGTTCGGGATGGTGACCGTCTCACCGCTGCGGCGGTCGAACGCCACGACCTCGGTGATCGTCGAGGAGACCTCCTGGCCGTACGCCCCGACGTTCTGGATCGGCGTGGCCCCGGCCGAGCCGGGGATCCCCGAGAGGCATTCGAGCCCGGCCAGTCCCGCCTCGACGGTCCGGGCGACGGCCTGGTCCCAGACCTCGCCCGCGGCCAGTTCGAGCGTCGTACCGTCCAGCTCGAAACCGGTGGTGGCGATGCACAGGGCCGTGCCGTCGAACCCCTTGTCCCCGATCACCAGGTTGCTGCCGCCCCCGATGACCAGCAGCGGCGTCCCCGCGGCATCGGCCTCGCGGACGACGGCGATCACCTCCTCGTCCGTGGTGGCGGTGACGAGGCGCGTGGCCGGTCCGCCCAGGCGGAACGTGGTCAGCGGGGCGAGGGGGGCGTCAAGGAGTTCCTGCACGGGGACAAGGGTACGGTCCGGCTCACCCCGGCCCTGGCGGGGCCGGGGTGTCCCCGGAGGAGGTGTGCCCGGACTCACGGACGAGGTGCGCCCGGACTCACCGACGGTGTGCCCGCGCTCACGCCGTCACGTGTTCGCCGGGGCCGTTCCGGCCGGGGCGGGCACCTTGTCGCGCGTCGGCTCGTGTGCCTTGCCGTGTGCCTTGTCGTGGGCCGACTCGTGTGCCTCGTCGTGCGCCGGCTCGTGAGCCTTGTCGCGGGCCCCGGCGGCCGCCCCCCGCCGCCCGGGAATGAGCAGGGCCACGAGCGCACCGAGGCCCACCGCCCCCGCACCGATCCACAGCGCCGGAACCGTGCCGTCCACGAAGGCGTCCGGTGACTCGTAGCCGCCCTGGGCCGCGAAGACGGAGGCGAGGACCGCCACACCGAGCGCCCCGCCGACCTCCCTCAGCGCGTGGTTCGCGCCGGAGGCGATGCCCTGTTCCGCCGGGCGGACGCTCGACATGACGAGACTGGCGGCGGGCGCGAAGTACAGCGACATACCGATGCCGCTCACGATCAGCGACGGCAGCTGGGCCGCGTACGAGACGTCCGGCGCGATCACCAGCGCGAAGAGTCCGAGCCCCAGCGCCTGGAGGGCCAGCCCGGTGACGACGACGGGCCGTCCGCCGATGCGGTCGGAGAGGTAGCCCGCGATGGGCGCGACGAGCATCGGCATGCCGGTCCAGGGCAGCATCCGCAGGCCCGCCTCGGTCGGCGAGTACCCGACGACCGTCTGCAGGAACTGGCTGAGCAGGAATATCGAGCCGAACATCCCCAGGAACATCAGCATGCTCGCGATGTTGATCCCGAAGAAGCCGCGGTCCCGGAAGAGCCGCATCGGCAGCATCGGCCGCTTTCCCTTGATGCCGTGCCGGACGAACGCCGCGACCAGCACCCCGCCCGCGATCAGTCCGGTCAGCACCCGAGCGCTGGTCCAGCCGTACGACGGCGCGCTGACGAGGGCGTACACGATCCCGAAGAGACCCACGCTGACCAGGACCGTTCCGGTGACGTCGAGGCGCGCGCCGGGCCCGTACGACTCCGTCAGGCGCAGCCGGGCGAGCGGCAGCAGGGCCAGCCCGACCGGGACGTTCAGCCAGAAGATCCACTGCCAGGACAGATGCTCGGTGAGGCTGCCTCCGATGAGCGGGCCGCTGGCCACGGCCAGGCCGGTGACCGCGCTGAAGATGCCGAGTGCGGCACCGCGACGGGCGACGGGCACGGCCGCCGTCAGCAGGGTGAGGGTCAGCGGCATCATGACCGCGGCCCCGGCGCCCTGCACCGCCCGCGCGGCGATCAGTTCCTCGATGCCGGGCGAGAGCGCTGCCGCCGCGGACGCGGCGGTGAAGACCACCAGCCCGCCGATGAAGAGCCGGCGGCGCCCGAACCGGTCCCCGAGCGCCGCTCCGAACATGAGCAGCACGGCGAACGTCAGCGTGTAGGCGTTCACCGTCCACTCCAGGTCCTCCAGCGCACCGCCGAGATCGGCGCGGATGGAGGGCAGAGCGGTGGTGACGACGAGGTTGTCGAGGGCCGCCATGAAACCGGCGACGCTGGTGATGACGAGAGCCCAGGCGGCGGAGCCACGGCGGGCGTCTCGCTGGCCTGCGTCTTGCTGGCCTGCGTCTTGCTGATGCATTGCTCTCCCCCTACATGATTAGTTATTGATGACTAACTTTCATGGCCATGAAAAGGGGCAACCCCGCGCATCGCGCGAGTGCCTACCCCTGAGGACCAGGACGCCTGGCCGAGACGTAGAAGCCCTCCCAGACCCGGTGATCGGCCGGAAAGCCCATGGCGACCAGCGTGTTGATCAGCATCCCGTACGCGAGAAACGACGTGGTCTCGCTGACGTCCGCGCCGAGCGGCAGATGGACGGCTTCCCACAACCGCATCCAGCCGGCGCGAACCGCTTCACCGAATTCATGGTCACCGGCCTCCTCGGCGGCGGCCACGGCGACGTAGGTCTGCATCTGCATGAGCAGCCGCTCGGGGTGCTCGGCGATGATCCGGGTGTACGCGCCGGCCATGGCGTGCAGAGCCTCCTCGCCCTCCAGCCCCTCGCTCGCCTCCTGCAGGACCTGACGCGTCTGCACCAGGCAGCGCTCCGAGGCGGCCAGGAAGATGGCCTTCTTCCCCGGGAACAGCCGGAAGAGATACGGCTGCGACACACCCACCCGCTTGGCGATCGCCTCGGTGGACGTGCCGCTGTAGCCGCCGCGCGCGAACTCGGAGATCGCCGCACGGATGACGCTCTCGCGCCGCTCCTCCGCACTCATTCGAACCATGGGAGATAAGTTAGTACTCAATCACTAACTTGGCAAGGGCGAGGCCAGCCCGCTGCTTCTGGAGCAGGCCCCCGTCGTAAGGGGCGCCGCTCCAGGAGCAGCACCCCTCACCCGTCCCCTTGGTTCCCCGTCCCCTTGCATGCGAGCCCCGCCTTACATGTAAGCCACGCCTGGCGCAGGGCCGCCTGTCAGGCGAGCCGTACGACCGCCCTCGACATGCCCAGCACCTTCTGGCCGGCCGACATCGCCGTCAGGTCGACGCGCACCTTGTTGTCGTCCAGCTTCGCCGCAACCTTGCCGCTGACCTCGATGACCGCGCCCTCGTCGTCATTGGGTACGACCACGGGCCTGGTGAAGCGCACGCCGTACTCGACGACCGCTCCCGGGTCGCCCACCCAGTCCGTGACCACCCGGGCCGCCTCGGCCATGGTGAACATGCCGTGCGCGATGACGTCCGGCAGCCCGACCTCCTTGGCGAACTTCTCGTTCCAGTGGATCGGGTTGAAGTCCCCGGAGGCGCCCGCGTACTGCACCAGCGTCGCCCGGGTCACCGGAAAGCTCTGGGCGGGCAGTTCGGTGCCGACCTCGACGTCCGCGTATGCGATCTTCGCCGCCATCACGATCAGGCCTCCTCGGCGCCGCGCGCCACGAGCTTGGTCCACGCGGTCACGACGTGCTCACCGGCCTCGTCGTGCACCTCACCGCGGACGTCCAGGATGTCGTTGCCCGCGAGGGACTTGATCGCCTCGATGGTCGAGGTGACCGTGAGCCGGTCCCCCGCCCGCACCGGGCGGCTGTACGCGAACTTCTGGTCGCCGTGCACCACGCGGCTGTAGTCCAGGCCCAGTTGCGGATCCGCGATGACCTCTCCCGCGGCCTTGAAAGTGATCGCGAACACAAAAGTGGGCGGGGCGATCACATCGGAGTGGCCGAGCTGCTTGGCGGCATCGGGGTCGGTGTACGCGGGATTCGTGTCACCCACCGCCTCGGCGAACTCCCGGATCTTTTCCCGGCCGACCTCGTACGGCGCGGTGGGCGGATAGGTCCGCCCCACAAAGGACTGGTCGAGCGCCATGGACGCGCTACCTCCTGGATCTCTTGCCGGGAACCGGCCGGGTCTCCTGCCGGAACCGGATGTCTTGCCGGACCACCGGAACAAACGACACGAGGCCGCCCCCTGGTGGGGACGGCCTCGCATTCGAGCCTGATTCAGCGCGTCTCGCGGTGCGCGGTGTGCGCGTTGCAGCGCGGGCAGTGCTTCTTCATCTCAAGACGGTCCGGGTTGTTGCGCCGGTTCTTCTTGGTGATGTAGTTCCGCTCCTTGCACTCCACGCAGGCCAGCGTGATCTTCGGGCGGACGTCGGTGGCAGCCACGTGAGTGCTCCTTGGACGGATGGGACGGATGAACGCAGAAAAGAGTAGCCGATCGAAGGACCGACCCCACAATCGGCTACTGTGTGTAGCGGTGACCGGACTTGAACCGGTGACACAGCGATTATGAGCCGCTTGCTCTACCGACTGAGCTACACCGCTGCGATGCCGGATCCCCTCGCCCGAAGGCGAGGATCACCCAACATCAGAGCCCCAATACGGAATCGAACCGTAGACCTTCTCCTTACCATGGAGACGCTCTGCCGACTGAGCTATTGGGGCGAGCGATGAAGACATTACACGGTCGGCCGCCGATCGCCCAAATCCGTTTACGGGCCACGCTGGCCACCTTCAGGGGCGTACGTGCGGGGCTCGGTGCCGGGCTCCGTGCGGGGCTCCGTGCGGGGCTCCGTGGGGAGCACTGTCACGCCCGTCCCGTACGCCACTCGTGGTCACACCGGTACGACTATTGCGCTCCTTCTCGATGCGCGGTCGGGCCGCCCCTAGGCTCGACCCACGCCGGGTGATCTTGATCGTCCGCAGGCCGCCCGCCACCGCCCGTTCGTTCCCGCCGATTCCGCAGGACCCCGCCCACCAGGAGCGCTATGCCCGACAGTCAGGCACAGCCGGCCGACGGCACCACCGCAGACACCGCCGCGCTGCTCCTGTGCGGCGCCCGCCTCACCGACGGCCGCACGGTCGACGTACGGCTGAGCGGTGGACGTATCGAGGCCGTCGGCACCGCAGGCAGCCTCAGCGCGACGCCCAAGGTGCACTCCGCGCGCGTGGACCTGAACGGCTATCTGCTGCTCCCCGCCCCCGCCGAGCCGCACGCCCACGGCGACACCGCGCTCACCGCGCTCACGGCCGAGGAGCCCGTGTCGTACGCCACGGAGGACGTCCAGCGGCGCGCCACCGAAGCCGCCCTGCTGCAGCTCGGGCACGGGGCGACCGCGCTGCGCTCGCACGTACGGATCGGTGATGTGCAGGGGCTGGGTCCGCTGGAGGCGGTGCTGCAGGCGCGCCGGTCGCTGCGCGGGCTCGCCGAGCTGACCGCCGTCGCGGTGCCCCGGCTGCTCACCGGAGTGGCCGGCGCGGACGGGCTCGCGATGCTGCGGGACGCGGTGAAGATGGGCGCGGGCGTGATCGGCGGCAGCCCGGACCTCGACCCGGATCCGACGGGGTACACGGAGGCGGTGCTCGAGGTCGCCGCAGAACACGGCTGCCCTGTCGATCTGCACACGGACGGCGACGACCCGGCGCGGCTCGCGCGGCTGGCCGCCATGGCGGGCGGGCTGCGGCCCGGCGTGTCGGTCGGCCCGTGCGCGGGCCTGGCCCGGCTGCCGGCCGAGCTCGCCTCCCGGACGGCGGACCAGCTGGCGGCGGCCGGCGTGACGGTGGTCTGCCTGCCGCAGGGCGGCTGCGCGGGCACCGAGCTGCGCGGCGTCGCGCCGGTACGGCTGCTGCGTGCGGCCGGGGTGCGGGTCGCGGCGGGCAGTGGGGCGATGCGTGACGTGGCGAACCCGGTGGGGCGCGGCGACCCGCTGGAGGCGGCCTTCCTGCTGGCCTCCCAGGGCGGGCTGCGCGCCCCGGAGGCGTACGACGCGGTGAGCGCGACGGCGCGGGAGGCGATGGGGCTGCCCGAGGTGCGGGTGGAGGCGGGCTTCCCGGCCGAGTTGCTGGCGGTGCGCGGCGATCAGCTCGCGGGCGTGCTGTCGCTCGCTTACAGCAGGATCGTCGTCCACAGGGGGCGCGTGGTGGCCCGCACCAGCGCGGTGCGCGAGTACTGCGACTCGGCGGCGGCCGTCGCCCTCGAACTGCCGCGCCAGGGGCGGCCGGATCCCGGGCCGTGAGGATCCCCGGCCGTGAGGATTTCCGACCGTGGCGTCAGGAAGCGGGCGGGAGCGGGCGTGGGCGGGGCTGCACGCGTCGCGGCGCACGTGCGCAGGTAGGGACGTAGCGGCATGCGGGGCTCCGGGGCGGGGGCGGGGCGGTCGGGCCCCGGTTCCTGGGCGCCGGTGCACGGGGCGGGGCTCGGGATCGTGTGTGGGTGAGCGCCGCCCGGGGGTGGGCGCCCTGGAGCGGGCGCCTGGACGGGAGCGTCGTAACCCGGGCGACGGGACGGCTGGATACCGGGCCCTGGGCGCGTGCGCCGCGCGCGGGGCGCGGTCGACCGGCGTACGGTCGTGAGCATGCGCATTGTCATCGCTGGAGGACATGGTCAGATCGCGCTGCGCCTTGAGCGGCTGCTCGCGGCGGGCGGACACGAGCCGGTGGGCATCATCCGCAAGCCGGAGCAGGGTGACGACCTGCGGGCGGCGGGCGCGGAGCCGGCGCTGCTCGACCTGGAGTCGGCCTCGGTGGAGCAGGTCGCGGCGGTGCTGCAGGGCGCGGACGCCGCGGTGTTCGCCGCGGGTGCGGGCCCCGGCAGCGGCAGCGCGCGCAAGGACACGGTGGACCGCGGCGCGGCGGTGCTCTTCGCGGACGCGGCCGAACGGGCGCGCGTACGGCGGTACATCGTCATCTCGTCGATGGGCGCCGACCCCGAGCACCCGGGCGACGACGTCTTCGACGCGTACCTGCGGGCCAAGGGCGCGGCCGACGCACACGTACGAGGCAAGAGCGGTCTCGACTGGACGGTCCTGCGCCCGGGGATGCTGACGAACGACGCCGGGACCGGGCTGGTCCGCCTGGAGGCCGACACCGGACGCGGGCCGGTGCCCCGGGACGACGTGGCCGCGGTCATCGCGGAGCTCATCGAGACCCCCGCGACGGCCGGGCTCACGCTGGAACTGATCAGCGGCGCCGTGCCGGTCTCGGTCGCGGTGAAGGACATCGCGGGCAATTGACGTGAGCGTGTGCGGCCGGTGCGCCCGTCGACACGCACACCAGCACGCGCACGGCACGCACACCGGTGAACGCACCGGCGCTTGTGACCGATGAATTTCGATGAATTCCGGCCGCCGGCACGGCCCTTGATGTCATGAGGGAACCCATGGAGCAGCACCGACCCACCGTCGTACAACGTCCCGAGCAGACCTACGTGGGTGTCAGGAGGTCCGTCAGGATGGACGCGTTCGACGTCATCGCGGACCGCCTCCCCGAGATCGTCGGCTGGCTGGCCTCGCACGGCACCGCTCCTGCCGGGGCCCCGTTCTTCCGCTTCTACGCCATCGACATGGACGGCGAATCGGTGGTCGAGGCGGGCGTCCCGGTCATCTCCCCGCCCGAGCCCGAGGGCGACATGGTGGTCGGCACCCTGCCTGCAGGCGGGTACGCCACCCTGACGCATGTCGGCCACCCCGAGGGCCTGTTCGGTGCCATTGCGCGACTGCGGGAATGGGCAGTGGCGGAGGGCCTGGAATGGGACCTGATCACAGAGGCGAACGGCGTGGAACGCTGGGGCTGCCGTATCGAGTCGTACCTCACGGACCCGCGCGTCGAGCCGGATCCGGCCAAGTGGGAGATGGAACTGGCTTTCCGCCTGGCCGACTGATCCCGGCGGACCGGGAAGTGCGCGACGCCCGATAGCAATGCAGCGCCGCTGTCGCCATTTCTGCCGCTTGCCGCCATTGCTTCCGATGTCGCCGTTGCCGCCAATTCCGCTGATAACCGAGTTCGCTGGAGCTCGGGTTGCGAGGCCGAGAATCCTGACTGTCCGTCATTGTCGCAGCGTTGACGATTCGTTCGCGCCTGCTGGCGTCGTCGGACTGCGGGAGAAATATCGGCAACCGTGGCGGCGGCATCCGGCAACGCGCCCGCGCCATTGTTCTGTACGCGACTGTTCTGTACACGACTACTGCCGGATTCGGACATGCTCGTGTCGCACGAGCACGGCGGGGTGGCGCTTTCCGTCGTCGCCGTCGTCGCCGTCACCGTCGCCGCTGCAGTCGCCGCCGGGTCAGCCGCGCCGACCGTAGTAGCGACCGAAGCCGAGGTCACAGCGGTCAGCGGTCAGCCGCGGCTTCAGCAGCAGGTGGCAGCCTGCGGCCTGTACGGCACAGTCCATGAAAGTTCTACAAATCAAGAAACTTCTGACTTTTTGGACTCAGGTGACGGGTCGGGCCGGGTTCGGCCATGGAGCCCGGCCTGGTCCCGCTTTCCGATCAATTCAACCCTTGTGGCGGCAATCACAGAATTGCCCCTTGCCGTCCACCCCTTTCGCTCGGATGCTGAAAACCCCGGCGGAAATCCCCATTCCTCGATGAACCGCCTTGCATGGGATCAATCACCATCCGCAGATTCACGCGAAAGAGGCGCCATGCGGCTTTCCGTTCTCCCCAAGCGAGCAACGTCCAAGATCGTCAGATACCTCGCGGGCGGCCTCGCCACCGCCACGGTTCTGCTCGGAGCGAGCGCCGCGGTTCTCCCGACCCCGGCCTCCGCAACTCCAGCAAGCGCACAGCGACTTGACGGCTGGATCAAGCACGCACTGCTGGTGATGGACGCCAAGGGAATTCCCGGCAGCTACGACGGGATCCGCCGGAACCTGATGCGCGAGTCGAGCGGCGACCCCTTCGCCATCAACCTCTGGGACTCGAATGCGGCGGCCGGAATCCCGTCCAAGGGACTCATGCAGGTCATCGACCCGACATTTCGGACATACCACGTGGACGGTACCTCGTGGGACATTTATGACCCGATCGCGAATATTGTGGCGGCGTGCAATTACGCGGCCAAGCGTTACGGGTCCATCGACAATGTGAATGGGCCCTACTGATCAAGCAGGATCCGCAAGACTGCGGCGGCGCGATCCGCGTCGCCGGGTCCCAGCACCAGGTATGTACGCCCATGGCCCCGCTTCGGGGCCATGGCTGCGTTCCGGCGCACGGCTTCCACCGACGCGCGCGACACACACCACTCGCGCGATACGCACGCCGCACACGACTCGCGTGATGCGCGCCACGCGCACAAGGGCAGCCGCGACCGCGCTCGCAGCAGCGGCCACCCTGACCGGCCTCCTCCCGGCGGCGGCCACCGCGAACGAGAGGCCCGGCACGACGTACTACGTCCTGCTGCCCCACCCGCTCCGGCAGGGCCGCGGAGCCGATCTCCGTCGACGCGTACGGCAAGGGGACGCAACCCCGACATCTCCAACACCGGCGCGCCGACGACCACCGACCGCCGCGCGGGCCTGCTCGTCAGGCTCACTGACTTCGGCGTCGGCCACCGCTACGTCGTCGACGGTGTGGACGACGACGTGGGCGGCGACGGCATCGTCGTACAGACCGCGAAGGGCGCGCTGGTCGATCGGAACCGCGTCAACGGCTTCAACATGCGCTCGGCCGGCTACAACGCCGTGTGTGGTGGATGCGGTGACCACGGGCAGGTGGCTCCACCGCGATGAGTTTCCCCGCGTGGCGCAGTCTTCTCGAGTAGGTACATGGATCGCGTGCCCGCGCCCCGCCGGGGAGCGGCGTCGCCGACCGAGAACGACCGAGAGCGAGCTGAGCCATGAACACCGATGAAGAGCAGATCCGGACTCTGATCGAGCAGTGGGCCGCGGCCGTGCACAAGGGCGACATGAACGGTGTCCTGGCGGACCACTCGGACGACATCGTCATGTTCGACGTGCCACCGCCCTACGAGGGCGTCCGCGGCATCGACGCCTACCGCGAAACGTGGCCCCCCTTCTTCGAGTGGCAGGCACAGGGCTCCTCGTTCGAGATCGTGTCCCTCGACGTCATCGCCGGGGACAGCGTCGCCTACGCCCACTCCCTGCTGCGCTGCGGAACGCCCCAGGAGCTCGCCGACAACCCTGCGAACCGCCTTCGGCTCACCGTGGGCCTTCGCAAGGAACACGGCCGTTGGGTCATCGCACACGAGCACCACTCGTTCCCTTACCCGACCACGGGTGACGCCGGTGCCACCACGACCGCCTAGGACAGAACACCTAGGGCCTGTCCGGTGGATCTTGCTGGACTCGCGACGCTTCACTGTCCAAGGTCGCGCCGAGCGGTACCGGCATCGGTACCGGCGTGCAGGGCGCGACCTGGCGCAGGACCTTCTCGAAGCGAGACCTGTGCTTGAGGCTGTCCGATCCGTCTTCCCGCTACAGGGAGCTCTGCTCCCACCGGACCAGGGCCCCCAGGTGCCGTACACATCCCCCGTCGGCGACCAGCGTCGGCTCCCCCGAGTACCGGTCGGGCCGCAGCGACAGCTCGATGCCGTGGTCGTCCGACGCCCGGACCCCCGGCAGGCCGGCTCCCGGCTCGGCCTGTCCGGGGGCGGGGATGTCCTCCACCGTCAGGCCCTGCGCGGACCATTCCTCGCGGAGCGTGTCGACCGCTGCCTCGTACGAGGCGCGGCTCGCGAAGTCGGGCGCCCAGGCGACGGTCGGCTGGTCACGGGTGACGCCCTCGGAGTCGCGACCAAGGTCGTCCTTGCAGGAGGCGTTGGCCATCTCGTGCCGGTCCACGACCGACGCGGGGTCCATCCCAAGCCGCCGGACCGCGTCCTCGCCGGCCTCCTGCGTGAGCCTCAGGTGCTCGCGGAACTCCGCTTCCGACATCACCCGGCCGCCGGCCAGCCACGCGCAGCCCAGAACGAGTGCCGCGACGAGGAGCACCATCGCCGCACCGCCCACGATGAGTGCCCCGGTGCGGCGCCGGCGGAGTGGCGCGGGGTCCGGGGAGTGCGTGGCGGGAGAGGGCGTCGTCGTCATGGGCCCATCCCAGCAAGCGGATCCCGCCGGCCGGCACCGCTCCCTTACTCAGACGCCGGTGAGTACACGGGGCTCCCGCACCTGACCTCGCGGCCCGTGTGGCCTCGTGCCGGAGACGCACCGTCCCGGCACCGCAACGCCGGCCTGCGCATCAGTGGCGCTGGTACCACGAAGGTTCTCAAGGTCACCGTTCCGCCTCACCCGGCCCGCTGACCAGCGCATGAGGAATGCCGCTGCGGCAGCGGCAAGAGCCAGGCCGTCCGCGCCTTCTTCCTACCGCCGACCCATCAGGCCTCAGTGAGTGGACGCCGGGGGCATGCAACCGGTCTCGGGATAGTGGCCGTTGGCCTGGGACCACACGCGGTCCTCGCTGACGCCTCCAGTGACGCAGGCGGTCTCGCCGATCCAGATGCCGTACGTGCTGCCTTCGGCCTTGTCCGTCCCGCTGCCGGCCGGCAGCTCTTTCACGGAGAGGCGGGCGGGAGCGGCGAGCCGTGCGAGTACGGGCCGTACCTCCACAGGACCGATCCTGCCGCGTCGGCGCAGTTCGTCGAGGGCCCGCTCGACCTCGGTGGCCATCTGCCTGGCCGGCTTCTCGTCCTGCGGGCTCATCTCGCCGGGCTGCCGGACCCGGTTGTTGTCGGCGTAGTTCGGCGGTGCGTCGGGCCGGGGCGAGGCCGGGCCGGGGGACCTGGTGTCGTGCGAGCTGGATGAGTCGGTGCCGTTGAGGTTGGAGAACAGGTCGTCCGCGCTCTTCCCGCAGCCGGCCAGGGTGAGGACGGCAGCTGCTGCTACGGCGGCGACGGTACGTTTCCGGGTGGGCACGATCCGATGCTCCCTGCCAGGTGCTGGGGGATCATGAGTACTGGTACTCATCTTCGCCCCGTCGGTGGTGCGGTGAACGGCACGGGCCTGCCGGCAGCCGCCGTTTTCCCTGCGAGCTCGATGCGAACCCTCTCCTTCATGCGGCATCCCGCCAGTCGTCCGCACGGGCAGCGCGCCGCAGCTCCCCCCACATGGCCGGCGAGCGGCCCGCCTCGGTCCAGAACGGGTGTCTGGCGATCCGGCACGACTCCACGATCAGCCGGCGCCGCAGCGCCGTCGCGCCGGCCGCGGGAGAACAGCGAGCCAGCGCCTCGTACGTGCGGAGCCAGTCGCGCTGGATCTGTACCAGGTCATCGGGGAAGCCGTTTCGAGCCATGGCCCGATTAGAGCACGTGTTCGAATTTCTGCGCATGCCGAACACGTCACCCGGTGGGGTGAAAGCGGCGATGCCCTGCGCCGGCCAACGTTGATCGTGTGCCGTCGAAGGCTGAATCAGGTGAGACACGACGGATAAAGCGCAGTCCCGCGTCTTGAAGGGGCGGGCATCGAGCCACAGCTCGTAGCCGAGCGCGCCGGGCACAGCGTCGCTGTCCTCTTCCGGGTCTACGCGAAGTTCCTGAAGGGTGGAGACGAGGCCGCGAACGCCAAGATCTCCGCGCGGCTCAGAGAGCGCCGCGCACCTCCGTCCCAGCCGTAAACCGCGCCAGCTCCATCGGCGTAAGTGAGCCCGACAACCCCGTCCACGCCCCGTACACAGAAGCCGGCAGAGAACGTGACCGGGTGAGACAGAGCCAGACAGAGGCCCCTGGAGCGGCCCGTACGACAACGGCCCCTGATCCGTGTTTCCGCAGATCAGGGCCCGTTCTCATCGCGTGGCAGCGCCAGGATTCGAACCTGGGTAGGCAAAGCTACGGATTTACAGTCCGCCAAGCGCCGCACCATCGGATCCGACCTCTCACCTGCGGATACGTCTGTGAAGACGGCCCGTCGCGCGCCTGCGGCACGCAGCCGGCCCAGATCTTGCTCTGGCGGCCGCCCTTCCGACTCGGTCACGGGGTTTCGAGCCGGCGTCTCCACCATGGGTCCCTAGGCGAGGCGAACGGGTCGTTAAGCGTGCGGGCGAGGAAGCGCTCATCGGGCGGCTTGAGCAGCATGCGCAGCTCACGTGCCGAACTCCTGGAGAGGCCGGAACACAGCTCTTCCAGGAACGCGCGGACGTCGGCGCCGGTGAAGGGATCACAGCACTCGCAGCCGTCGTCTTCCGGCGCGGCGTACATCACCCACGGCCCGGGTTTGTACGCCATGGCCCGCCATCGCACCCAAGCTCGGTGCGCATCACCGGACCAGTACCGGCGCCGCTCGATCCGGGCAATCTCCGCCCGCGCCCGGGCGGAGAGCCCGGGTATCACCGCGCTGCTGTCCCACGGCCGTGGGACACGTGGCAGGTCCAATCTGACCTGCGATGGAGCCCTACGCGGCATGGGCCTTTCGTACGTTGGTCATGCGGCAATCATGCAGGTCTCCGCGCTGCCTGACCAGCCACTTTCCGCCAGTCCTCCATCCGGGCGCCCTGGGCATGAGCTGGATGGACAAGGCTTCATGGGAACGATCGACCGCATGGCCAAGAGACGAGGCACGACAGGGCCCAAGAGCCCCGCTGGCTGGAGGCCGCGGCGAATCACCGCTCAACGCCTTGCCGAAGCAGATGCCTCGGCACCCCATCGACGCTGCCCTACGATCGTCCTCCTGCGTCGGCCGGCCAGCTGTAGTCCCGCAGCACCGGCCCGCTGCGGAGGGGGCCAGCCCGTTAGAGCCGGGCCAGGTGGGTCTGACACCCGCTTTAAGGAGCGAGGCCGGAACAACGAGAAGACCCCCGCCGTCCTGCTTTCCGCAGGTCAACGGGGGTCTCACATCGCGTGGCGGCGCCAGGATTCGAACCTGGGTAGGCTAAGCCGACGGATTTACAGTCCGCTCCCATTGGCCACTCGGGCACACCGCCATGGGATGTCGCGCTGGAGGGCCGCTTTTCGGCGGTGCTCCGTGGCAACGACGTAAACGATACCTGATGCCCAGGGGTGCTTCGCCACCGGATTGATCAGCACTCGGGGCGGGTGCAGGTGGCTAGGCTTTGCGGTGGCGGTCCGGGCAGCCCGGCCGTACCTCTACGCACCCGATACAAGGAGCCACAGGACATGGCCGACTCCAGTTTCGACATCGTCTCGAAGGTCGAGCGGCAGGAGGTCGACAACGCCCTCAACCAGGCCGCCAAGGAGATCTCGCAGCGCTACGACTTCAAGGGCACAGGCGCCACGATCGAGTGGTCCGGCGACAAGATCCTGATGCAGGCGAGCGGTGAGGAGCGGGTCAAGGCGATCCTCGACATCTTCCAGTCCAAGCTGATCAAGCGTGGTATCTCGCTGAAGTCGCTGGACGCGGGGGAGCCGCAGCTCTCCGGCAAGGAGTACAAGATCTTCGCCTCGATCGAGGAGGGCATCTCCCAGGAGAACGCCAAGAAGGTCGCCAAGGTCATCCGCGACGAGGGCCCGAAGGGCATCAAGGCACAGGTGCAGGGCGACGAGCTGCGGGTCAGCTCGAAGAGCAGGGACGACCTGCAGACCGTGATCGCGCTGCTGAAGGGCAAGGACTTCGACTTCGCGCTGCAGTTCGTTAACTACCGCTGATCGCCGCACCGGCGGTTCCCGGGCGCTCGGGGGCGGTGGCGGCCTGGTCGCTCCGCCCCCGCCTCGCGTTCCGGGCGCGATGTCCGAATACCGCCAGCCGGAGCGGGGCTGCCGACGCAGACTCGTAGCCGCAGGACCGTACGAGGAGAGGACGGAGCCATGACGGTGTACGCGACGGTCGACAGTCCGCTGGGTGAGCTGCTGCTGGTCGGCGAGGAGTCGGCGACCGCCGTGGGCGGTACCGCACTCGTCTCGCTGTCGTTGCCCGGGCAGAAGGGCGCGGCCGAGGTCCAGGGCACCTGGCGGCACGACCCGGAGGCGTTCGAGGAGATCGCCGGGCAGCTCCGGGCGTACTTCGCCGGTGAGCTGACGCACTTCGCGATCGAGTACGCGCAGGGCTACGGCACGGACTTCCAGCGGCGCGTCTGGCGGGCGCTGGAGGAGATTCCGTACGGAGAGACGGTGACGTACAGGCAGATCGCCGAGCGGGTCGGCTCCGCAGGGGCCGGCGTACGGGCCGTGGGGACCGCGATCGGGCGCAACCCGCTGCTGGTCGTACGGCCGTGCCACCGGGTGATCGGTGCCGATGGCGCGCTGCGCGGCTACGCGGGCGGGCTGGAGAGCAAGGAGCGGCTGCTCGGGCTGGAAGGCGCGCTGGTGTCGTGACCGCCGGGCTCTTCCCCAGGGAGCGGGCCATGATCGCGCCCGGGGCGGTGCACGTGCCCGGGTGGCTGCCGCCCGCGCGGCAGCGGAAGCTGGTCGGGGCGTGCCGCGACTGGGCGCGGGGGCCGGTGCCGATCCGGCACACCAGGCTGCCGCGCGGCGGCGTGATGTCCGTGCAGACGGTGTGCGTGGGCTGGCACTGGCAGCCGTACCGGTACACGCGCACGGCGGACGATGTGAACGGCGCGGTGGTCGCCGAATTTCCCGACTGGCTGGTGGAGTTGGGGCGGGAAGCGCTGGTCGAGGCGTACCGGGACGTGGCGGCCCCCGGAGCCGTCGAGGCGGGCGAGGCGAGCGCACCGGACACGTACACACCCGACACGTACACGTTGGACGCGTACACGCCGGACACCGCGCTGATCAACTTCTATGACGGCGACGCGAAGATGGGCATGCACCAGGACAAGGACGAGCGGTCCGGTGCCCCCGTGGTGTCGCTGAGCATCGGCGACACCTGCGTCTTCCGCTTCGGCAACACCGAGAACCGAGGGCAGCCCTACACGGATGTGGAGCTGGCGTCCGGGGACCTGTTCGTCTTCGGCGGGGCCTCGCGCTTCGCCTACCACGGGGTTCCGAAGGTGCATCCGGGCACGGCCGATCCGGCGCTGGGCCTGACCGGCCGGCTGAACATCACCCTCCGGGAGACCGGGCTCCAGGGCTGAGCTCGGGCCCTACCGGGAACGCGAGTGGCCGAACAGGATCCGGTACGCGATCAGCAGCACAAGCGCACCGCCGACGGCGGACACCCATGTGGCACCGTCGTAGAACTCCTTGGTGATCGGCCGGTCGAGGAAGCGGGACGATATCCAGCCGCCGATGAAGGCGCCCGCGATACCGATGACGGTGGTACCGATCAGTCCGCCCGGGTCGCGCCCGGGCAGCAGGATCTTGGCGATGATCCCGGCGAGCAGACCCAGAACGATCCAGCTGATGAAGCCCATGCCGTGCCCAGCCTTTCTTCGTGCACATTCCTCGTGCGGTGTCGTTCTCTTCAGACGCCCTGCTCTTCAGACGCCCTGCGAACGGGGCGCGGTTGCGACGGTCCGTAGGGTGCAGCACATGACACAGGAACTGCGACGGTCACTGGGCGTGTTCGACGCCGTCGTCATCGGGCTGGGCTCGATGGTCGGAGCCGGGATCTTCGTGGCGCTGGCGCCCGCGGCCGGGGCCGCCGGCTCCGGGCCGCTGCTGCTCCTGGGGCTGGGGCTGGCCGCGGTGGTGGCGTACTGCAACGCGATGGCGTCGGCACGGCTCGCGGCCCGGTACCCCGCGTCGGGCGGGACCTATGTGTACGGGCGGGAGAGGCTCGGCCCGTTCTGGGGCTATCTGGCGGGCTGGGGGTTCGTCGTCGGGAAGACCGCCTCGTGCGCAGCGATGGCTCTGACCGTCGGTGCGTACGTCTGGCCGTCACAGGCGCATGCGGTGGCGGTCGCCGCGGTCGTGGCGCTGACTGCCGTGAACTACGGGGGCGTTCAGAAGTCGGCGTGGCTGACCCGGGCGATCGTGGCGGTCGTGCTGGCGGTCCTGGCGGCGGTGGTCGTCGCCTCCCTCACATCGGTGTCGGCGGATCTCGGGCGGCTTGAGGCGGGCGGCTCGGGCGGCGGTGCGGGAGGCGTCCTGCAGGCCGCCGGGCTGCTGTTCTTCGCGTTCGCCGGGTACGCGCGGATCGCCACCCTCGGCGAGGAGGTACGGGACCCGGCCCGGACGATCCCGCGGGCGATTCCACTGGCGCTCGGTATCGCGCTCGCCGTGTACGTATGTGTCGCGGTAGCGGTCCTTTCCGTGCTGGGGGCGGGACAGTTGGGGCAGGCGACGGCTCCGCTGGCGGATGCCGTTCGGTCGGCCGGGGTGGAGTGGCTGGCCCCGGTGGTGCGGGTGGGCGCGGCGGTGGCCGCGCTCGGCTCGCTGCTGGCGCTGATCCTCGGTGTCTCGCGTACGACGCTGGCGATGGCCCGGGACGGCCACCTTCCACGCACGCTCGCGGCCGTCCACCCCCGTTTCCAGGTGCCGCACCACGCGGAACTGGCTGTGGGTGCGGTGGTGGCTGTGGTCGCGGCGACGGCGGATGTGCGGGGTGCGATCGGCTTCTCTTCGTTCGGTGTGCTCGTGTACTACGCAATTGCCAACGCCTCTGCCTGGACGCTCAGTTCCAGGTGGCGAGTTCTCGCCGGGTGCGGGCTCGCGGGGTGCCTGGCGCTGGCCTTCGCCCTGCCGCTGTCCTCGGTGGTGTCGGGGGCGGCGGTACTGGCGGTGGGTGCCGGTGCGTACGCGGTGCGAGCGCGCTGGAGCCGATAGCGCGGTACCGGGGGGCGGAGCGCCACCAATGGGGCCGGGTCACCTGTCCGGCCTGATCGGCCGGACAGGGACAGGGACAGGGAGTGTCGTGAAAGTAGCGTCGTCTGCCCGGTGGGCAGACGGGACTTGGAAGACACGACCTAGTAGCGCGTCGCGAACTGCTGGTCGGTACTGACGATCTCCTTGCCCAGGGGCAGCAGCGAGACCGGGATCAGCTTGAAGTTCGCGATGCCCAGCGGGATGCCGATGATCGTGAGGCACAGGGCGATGCCCGTGAAGATGTGGCCCAGGGCCAGCCACCAGCCCGCGAGGACGAGCCACAGCACGTTGCCGACGCAGGACGGGGCGCCCGCGTTATGCCGGTCCACCACCGTGTAGCCGAACGGCCAGAGGGCGTAGATGCCGATACGGAACGCCGCCAGGCCGAAGGGGATGCCGATGATCGTGAGGCACAGCAGCACGCCGGCCAGCAGGTAGCCGAGGAACATCCAGAAACCGCACAGGACGAGCCATATGACGTTCAGGATTGTCTTCATGGGCGGCGACCTGCCATCTCTTCGAGTCGGGAGATGCGCTCCGCCATCGGCGGGTGCGTCGAGAACATTCTGGAGAGGCCCTGGCCCGGCCGGAACGGGTTCGCGATCATCATGTGGCTCGCGGTCTCGATCTTCGGCTCGGGCGGGAGCGGAAGCTGTTTCGTGCCCGCTTCGAGTTTGCGCAGGGCGCTGGCCAGGGCGAGCGGGTCGCCGGTGAGCCGGGCACCCGATGCGTCGGCCTCGTACTCGCGCGAGCGGCTGATGGCGAGCTGGATCACGGAGGCCGCCAGCGGGCCGAGGATCACGACCAGGAGCATGCCGAGGATGCCGGGGCCGTCATCGTCGTCGGAGCGGCCGATGGGGATCAGCCAGGCGAAATTGACCAGGAACATGATCACCGAGGCGAGGGCGCCCGCCACCGACGCGATGAGGATGTCCCGGTTGTAGACATGGCTCAGCTCATGGCCGATGACGCCGCGCAGCTCGCGCTCGTCGAGGATCCGCAGGATCCCCTCGGTGCAGCACACCGCCGCGTTGCGCGGATTGCGTCCGGTGGCGAAGGCGTTGGGCGCCTGGGTCGGCGAGATGTACAGGCGGGGCATCGGCTGACGGGCCTGCGTGGAGAGGTCCCGGACCATCCGGTAGAGGGCGGGGGCCTCGAACTCGCTGACGGGGCGCGCACGCATGGCCCGCAGGGCCAGCTTGTCGCTGTTCCAGTACGCATACGCATTCGTCCCGACCGCCACGAGAACGGCGACGATCACGCCTGTACGGCCGAACAGAGTGCCGATGGCGATGATGAGGGCGGACAGTCCCCCCAGGAGAACAGCGGTCCTCAGCCCGTTGTGCCGGCGGTGCACGGTACGCCCTCCAAGTCGTGCGGCAGGGGAACCCTTTGCTGGTCGTGGTCCGCTCTCCAGTGGACCCTCCCGTACTGGTCAACGCCAGGCGGGAGCCGCGGGTTCCCCCGTCGCGCAGGGCGGGAGCGCCGTCGCCGGTGGGCCGTTCGGGTGAATCAGCGCTGGGACGGGAGCAGCCCGGCCTTCTCCAGCGCCGCCGGGATGGGCTCCACCTCGCTGGTGCAGTGCGCGCAGCGGCTGGCGATCGCGGGGATCTCGGTGAAGCAGCGGGGGCAGTCACGGACCGCCGCTTTGATGCTGACCGGCTCCTCCTTGGTGAAGCGGTTCTGCACCTTCATCATCGGGACGACGACACAGAAGTAGAGCACCGCCGCCGTGATCACGAAGGCGATCGCGGCGCTGATGAAGAGGCCGTACGGGAACTTCACTCCCTGAACCGTGAACGTGGCCTTGCTGAAGTCACCGGCACCGCGTGTGGCGACCCCGATCAGCGGGGTGATGAACGCGTTGCTGAATCCCGTGACGACCGCGGTGAAGGCGGAGCCGACGGCGAGACCGATCGCCATCGTGATCACGTTTCCGCGGAGAATGAAGTCCTTGAACCCGCTCAGCACGGCCGGCTCTCCTTAGTTCCTGAGTCAGTTCCTGAGTTCCTGATGGTGTCCAGATGCGCTGAACACGGTGCCCCGTAGGGGCACTGCTTGTCGAACCGCGCGTTCCGGGGCCGGCCAGGAGCCTGCGGGACCGGTCAGAACAGACTGACCGCCGCGAAGCGCAGCACCAGCTGCGGCCACGCGGACAGCACGATGCCGACCGCCCCGGTGAGCGCGATCGTGGCCGTGACCAGAGCGGGTGCCCGATGCCGTTCGGCCGCGCCTTCCGCTGCCACTCCGGGCGCCTCCTCCGGCGCGCGGAAGAGCAGGGCCGTCCACTGCAGGTAGTAGTAGAGCGCGATCACGACGTTGATGCCCATGACGACCGCGAGCCATCCGAGACCCGCGTCGACGGCCGCGGAGAAGACGGTGACCTTCGCGAAGAGCCCGATGATGCCCGGCGGGAGCCCGGCCAGGCAGAGCAGGAAGAAGCCCATCAGAAGGGCGGTCACCGGGCGGGTGGCGTACAGCCCCCGGTAGTCGGCGATCCGGTTCAGCGGCTTCGTACGGGCGACCAGGGCGACGACGGCAAAGGCACCGAGGTTGACGACGGCGTACATCAGGGCGTACGCGACGGTGGAGCCGATCTGGTCGTCGCTGGAGTACGCGGCCGCCGCGATCGGTACCAGGATGTAGCCGGCCTGCGCCACCGAGGACCAGGCCAGCAGCCGCACAGCGCTCCACGCGCGCATGGCCGACTGCCGTACGGCCGCGACATTGCCGACGGTCATGGTGAGACCGGCGAGTACGGCCATGGCGGGCCCCCACACGTCCGCGTACGCGGGGAAGGCGATGACGGTCACCAGGATCAGCCCGGAGAAGCCGACCGCCTTTCCGACGACGGAGAGGTACGCGGCGACGGGCAGCGGTGCGCCCACATAGGTGTCGGGCACCCAGAAGTGGAACGGAACGGCGGCCGTCTTGAAGGCGAAGCCCACGAGAGTGAGCGCGACGCCCGCCTGGGCGAGGGTATCCAGCTGCCCCGGGACATCGTCCAGGCGCATGGCGACCTGGGTGAGGTGCAGGGTGCCGGTTGTCGCGTACACGAAGCTGACGCCGAGCAGCATCACGGCGGTGGCGGTGACCGAGGAGAGGAAGAACTTGAGCGCCGACTCGCTCGACATCCGGTCGCCGCGCCGCAGGCCCACCAGGGCGAACGCGGGCAGCGAGGCCACTTCGAGGGCGACGACGAGGGTGGCCAGGTCCCGTGAGGCCGGCAGCAGGGCGGCTCCGGCGGCCGAGGACAGCAGCAGGAACCAGTACTCGCCCGCGGGCAGCCGGTCCTTGGTCTCGGTGACCGAGAGCAGCGCGGTGAGCAGTGCGCCGCCGAGCACCAGGAACTGGATGACCAGGGTGAAGTTGTCGGCCGTGTAGCTGCAGGTGTCCGGCGCGGTGGTGAGGCAGAACGTGGAGCGGTCGCCCTTGCGCAGCGGGGCGAGGGAGAGCACCGCGGCGGCGAGGCCGGCGATGGCCGCATAGCCGAGGAACGCCTTGCTCCGCTCGGGCACGAAGAGGTCGGCGACCAGGATGAGCAGGGCGGCCACCGCGGCGATGGTGGGCGGGGCGATGGCGAGCCAGTCGACGGACTGGATGACGGGGGCGGCGAGGGGCGCGGACTGCGCCGGCAGGGCGACGACGGCCAGGGAGGTCATGCCTTTCCTCCTGCGAGGAGCTTCTGCACGGCCGGGTCGGTGAGGCCGAGGAGGACCGCGGGCCAGAGTCCGGCGAGGACGGTGAGGGCGACGAGCGGCGTCCAGGCGGCGAACTCGTATCCCTGGACATCGGCGAGCTTCACCTCGCCGGCCGGCCGCTCGCCGCCCATGCAGACCCGGCGGACGACGACGAGGAGGTACGCCGCGGTGAGCAGGGTGCCGAGGCCGCCGATCGCCATGAAGGTGAGGAAGGCGGGGCGGCTGAGGCCGTCGGCGGGGTCGAAGGCGCCGAACAGGGCGAGCATCTCCCCCCAGAATCCGGCGAGGCCGGGCAGGCCGAGCGAGGCGACGGCGGCGAAGGCGAGAAGTCCGCCGAGGCGGGGTGCGCGGCCGTAGAGCGCGGCGCCGGTCGCGCCGGCGAGGGTGTCGAGGTCGGCGGTGCCGTAGCGGTCCTTGACCGCGCCGGCCAGGAAGAAGAGCAGGCCGGTGATGAGACCGTGGGCGATGTTGGCGAAGAGCGCGCCGTTGACGCCGGTGGGGGTCATGGTCGCGATGCCGAGGAGTACGAAGCCCATGTGACCGACGGATGAGTACGCGATCAGGCGCTTGAGGTCGCCCTTGGCGCCGGGCTTGGCGAGGGCGAGGCAGGCGAGCGATCCGTAGATGATGCCGACGACGGCGAAGGCCGCGAGGTACGGGGCGAAGACCTGCATTCCGTCCGGCGTGATCGGCAGGATGATGCGGACGAATCCGTACGTGCCCATCTTCAGCAGCACACCGGCGAGGAGGACCGAGCCGACCGTCGGAGCAGCCGTGTGGGCATCGGGAAGCCAGCTGTGCAGCGGCCACATCGGGGTCTTCACGGCGAGGCCGATCCCGATCGCGAGAACGGCGATGACCTGCACCGAAAGGCTCAGGCCCCGGCCGTTGTCAGTGGCGAGTGCCACCATGTCGAAAGTGCCGGCCTTGACTCCGACGAGGAGCAGGCCGAGCAGCATGACGACCGAACCGAGCAGCGTGAAGAGGATGAACTTCCAGGCCGCGAGGCGGCGGTCCTCGCCGCCCCAGCGGGCGATGAGGAAGTACATCGGGATGAGGACCATCTCGAAGGCGAGGAAGAAGAGCAGCAGGTCGAGGACGGCGAAGGTCGCGAGGGTGCCGGACTCGAGAACGAGCAGCAGGGCGACGAAGGCCTTCGGGGACGGGCCCGCGGGCATCTTGAAGTAGCTGTACAGCGCGCAGAGGAAGGTCAGCAGCGCGGTCAGGACCAGAAGGGGGAGGGAAATGCCGTCGGTGCCGAGGTGGATCCGCACGTCCAGCGCCGGGATCCAGCTGATGTCCGTCGTGGCCTGCATCTTCGACGGCTGGTCGTGGTCGAAGCCGAGCGCGAGGGCGACAGCGGCGGCGAGGATCACGCCGGTGACGGTCACCCCGTGGCGGAGCACGGCCTGGTCGGGTGACTTCCCCTTCAGTCCGGGCGGGGCCGGCAGGAGAGCGGCCGCCGCGCCGATGAGCGGCCCGACGACCATGAACGCGAGAAGGAACTGCATCACGGATTCGCTGATATCGATCACGGCTCACACTCCGGCGGCGACGAGTACGGCGGCGATCGCCAGGACGACGGAGCCGGCCAGCAGGGCGCTGAGGTAGGTCTGCACGTTGCCGGTCTGGGCACGGCGGACGAGCCAGCCCAGCCAGTTGGTACCGGTGCCCGCGCCGCGTACGTACGTGTCGACGACCTCGCGGTCGAGGAAGCGGACCAGCTCGGCGCCGGCCAGGACGGGGCGGACGAACAGGGCGCGGTAGACGGCGTCGACGTGGAAGCCGGCGGCCGCCGGGCGGTGCAGCGGACCGAGCAGCAGCCGGCCCGGGTCGGTGGGGTCGGCCGCGGGGTGCGGCATGTGCAGAGCCTCGGCCTCGACCAGGCCGGGCTCGGCATCGGGGTGGGCGACGATCCGGGGCTGCTCCGGGGCGGGCGCGCCGGCCAGGGCCCGGGCGGCCAGGGCCGTTGTGTGCCGCCAGGTGCCGTAGGTGATCAGTCCGCCGACGAGGGCGACGCCCGTGCCGAGCACGGCGGTGGTGAGCGTCGGGGCCAGGGTCCGTCCGTCGAACCAGTCGTCGACGTAGCCCGCGGTGAGGCCGAAGCCGAGGGAGGGGATGGCGAGCACCCAGAGCACCGCGTTCATGGCGAGGGGCTGCCTGCCGTGGTCGGGGGCCTGCGCCCCGCGGCCCCGGAAGGCGAGAAGCCACAGGCGGGTGGCGTAGGCCGCGGTGAGGAGGGCGGTGAGCAGGCCCGCGACCAGGACGGCCCAGCCGGCCGCGACCGGGGCGGCGTCGCTCTCGCCGAGCGCGGTGTGCTCGGCGGCGACGAGGACGGCTTCCTTGGAGAAGAAGCCGGCGAAGGGAGGAATGGCGGCGAGCGCGAGCAGGGCGATCGTCATCGTCCAGTACGCGTCGGGGATGCGCTTGGCCAGGCCGCCCATCCGGGACATGGCGGTCAGCGAGTTGGTGCCGGCGGCGTGGATGATCACGCCTGCGGCGAGGAAGAGCACTGCCTTGAACGCGCCGTGCGACAGGAGGTGGAAGACGGCGGCGCCGCGGTCGCCGACGGCCAGGGCGCCCGACATATAGCCGAGCTGGCCGATGGTCGAGTAGGCGAGGACACGTTTGATGTCGTCCTGGGCGAGGGCTGCGAGCCCCGAGCCCACCATGGTGACGGCGGCCATCACGGCGAGCACGACGAGGGCTGCCGCGGAGGCGGTGAAAACGGGAAGGAGCCGGGCGATGAAGTAGATGCCGGCGGCGACCATCGTCGCGGCGTGGATGAGCGCCGAGACCGGGGTGGGACCGGCCATGGCGTCGGGGAGCCAGGTGTGCAGCGGGAACTGAGCGGACTTGCCCGCCACGCCCGCGAGGAGCAGCAGCGCCACGAGGGTGGGGTGATCGATGGCCCCGACCGAGACCGCGCCGAGGATCCCGGTGATGCGGAACGTTCCGGCGTCCACGGCGAGCGCGAACAGGCCGAACAGGAAGGGGACGTCGCCGAGCTTGGTGACCAGGAAGGCCTTCAGGGAGGCGGCACGCGCCTCGGGCGTCTCCCAGTAGTGGCCGACCAGGAAGTACGAGCAGATGCCCATGATCTCCCAGCCGACCAGCAGCACCATCAGGTCGCCGGAGTAGACGACGAGCAGCATGGCGGAGGTGAAGAGGGAGACGAGAGCCGCGTACGAGGGGTAGCGCGGGTCGTCGCGCAGATAGCCCGTCGAGTAGATCTGCACGCAGGAGGCCACGACCCCGACGAGGACGGCGACCAGGACCGCGAAGCCGTCGAGGTAGAGGGCGAGGTCGATGGGGACCGAACCCGTGGGGGTGAGCTGGGTGGCGGCGAAGATGGGCTTGCCACCGCCCTGGCGTACGGCGACGAGGACCGCGAGCACGGTCGCGGCCAGCGTCGGCAGAACGGCCAGGGGACGGACGAAACCAGGAGCGGTGCGGCCGAGCAGCAGACCGGCCGCGGCGCCGAGGAACGGAAGGAGGGGGACGAGAACGGCGAGGGTCGTCGTGGTCACGCGGTGGCCTCAGCCTTCTCTGCCGGGGCGGGGGCTTCCGCGGCCTCGGAGCCCTCGGCGGTGTCGCGAAGCTTGTCGATGTCCGAGGTCCCGCGGTTGCGGTACACCATCAGGACGATCGCCAGGCCGATGCCGATCTCCGCGGCGGCGATGGCGATGGTGAACAGGGTCAGCGCCTGGCCGGTGTGCAGCGTGTCGCGAAGCCAGACGTCGAAGGCGACCAGGTTGAGATTGACCGCGTTGAGCATCAGCTCGACGGACATCAGGACCAGGATCGCGTTGCGGCGCGCGAGCACTCCGTACAGGCCGGTGGAGAAGAGGAGGACGGAGAGCACGGCGGGATAGGCGAGATGCATCAGCTCTTCCCCTCTCGGTCCTGGGAGCCCTTGCGGGACAGGACGATCGCGCCGACCAGTGCGGCCAGGAGCAGGACGGAGAGAGCTTCGAACGGCAGCACCCAGTACCGGAAGAGCATCTCGCCGGAGACCCGGGTGGAGCCCTGCGCCGGCCCGTCCAGGTCGATCCAGGTCGTGCGGAACGCATCGACGACCACCCACACCAGGGCGGCCGCGGCGGCGATGGCCACCACGAGGGCGGCCGGGCGGTTGCCCGAGTCGGCGTCCGGGGAGCGGCCGATGGGGGCCTTGGTGAGCATCAGCCCGAAGAGCAGGAGGACCACGACGGAACCGACATAGATCAGCACCTGCACCCAGGCGATGAACTCGGCGGTGAGCAGGAGGTACTCGACGGCGAGACCGCCCAGCGCCACGACCAGCCAGAGGGCTGCGTGCACCAGCTGCCTGGTCGTGACCGTGACAACGGCCGCGGCGAGGGTGGCGATGCCGACGAGGACGAACGCGATCTCGACACCGGTCGGGGACAGGAAGCCGTTGCCGGCTTCGCCGGTGAGGCCGGCGGCGAGCATCATGCCTGTCCTCCCTCGGCGGGCGGCGTGGCGGACCCGCCGGATCCGGCGGCGCCGGACGCGGCGTCGGCCTGCGCGGCGTCGGCCTGCGCGGCGTCGGCCTGCGCGGCTGCGAGCTTCTCGGCGGCCTTGCGGGCTGCCGCGATCTCCTTCGGCTCCTCGGCGGCCGGGTCGAGCGCGGGCGGTGCCGGGACCGTCCACATCCACTCGCGGAGCTTGTCCCGCTCATGGGTGAGTTCGTGGATGTCCGTCTCCGCGTACTCGAACTCCGGAGACCAGAACAGCGCGTCGAAAGGACACACCTCGATGCAGATACCGCAGTACATGCAGAGCGAGAAGTCGATCGCGAAACGGTCGAGGACATTGCGGCTGCGCTCGCGGCCACCGGGCACGGCGGCCGGGACCGTCTCCTTGTGGGAGTCGATGTAGATGCACCAGTCGGGGCACTCACGGGCGCAGAGCATGCAGACCGTGCAGTTCTCCTCGAACAGGCCGATCACGCCGCGCGTGCGGGGCGGGAGTTCGGGCTGCACGTCCGGGTACTGCGCGGTGTGCGAGCGCTTCGTCATCGTCCGCAGGGTGACGGCCAGGCCCTTGGCCAGGCCGGATCCGGGGATACGGAGCCGGGTGGGCGGGAGCGACTCAGTCATTACTGCATCACCACCTTCACGACGCCGGTGAGGGCGATCTGGGCGAGGGCGAGCGGGACGAGCGTCGTCCAGGCGAGCCTCTGCAGCTGGTCCTCGCGAAGCCGCGGATAGGTCACCCGCAGCCAGATCACGACGAACGCGAGCACACTCGTCTTGAGCAGGGTCCAGACCCAGCCGAGGCCCTCGGCGCCGAACGGGCCGTGCCAGCCGCCGAGGAAGAGGACCGTGGTCAGACCGCAGAGGACGACGATGCCGGCGTACTCGGCGAGGAGGAACAGCGCGAAACGCAGTCCCGTGTACTCGGTGTACGCACCGAAGATGATCTCGGAGTCGGCGACCGGCATGTCGAACGGCGGGCGCTGCAGCTCGGCGAGCCCGGCGACGAAGAAGACGAAGGCGCCCACGATCTGCCAGGGCACCCACCACCACTCGAAGGCGTTCAGGATGCCGGGGATGGAGACGGTGCCGGCGGCCATCGCGACCGACGCGGCGGTGAGCAGCATCGGCAGCTCGTACGCGAGCAGCTGAGCGGCGGTACGCAGACCGCCGAGGAGGGAGAACTTGTTGGCCGAGGCCCAGCCCGCCATGAGCGAGCCGAGCACGCCGACACCCATGACGGCGAGCACGAAGAAGATGCCCGCGTCGACGATGATGCCGACCGCGCCCTCGCTCGGGCCGATCGGGATCGCGACCAGCACGAGGAGATAGGGGAGAAGGGCGACGGCGGGGGCGAGCTGGAAGATGCGGCGGTCGGCATTGGCCGGGACCACGTCCTCCTTCTGCGCGAACTTCACTCCGTCCGCGACGAGCTGCGCCCAGCCGTGGAAGCCGCCCGCGTACATGGGACCGAGGCGGCCCTGCATATGGGCCATCACCTTGTGCTCGGTCTGCCCGATGACGAGCGGCAGGACGAGGAACACGGCGAAGACGACGATCAGCCGCAGGGCGACGTCGAGTGCGTCGTTCACGCGGAGTCGCCTCCTGTGGCGTCGTTCGGCTCGTCACCAGGTCCGTCGTCGGACCCTGGCTCCGGCCGGGGGGTGGTCGGTGGGGTGTCGGCCGCGGCGCGGGACGGCGGCTCTCCGTCCGTGGCGGCCTCGGGCTCGGCACCGGCCCGGGGTGCCGTACCTGCCTCGGGCTCGGCACCGGCCGCGGGCTCAGGCTTCGTCCCAGGGCCGGGCTCAGGCTTCGTCCCGGGTTCGTCGAAGGCCGGGCGGGCGTGGTGCCAGGGCGCGTCGGCGGTGCGGGTGCGCGGGGCCTGCGGCGGCGGTGACGTTTCCTCGGCGGCCGGCGCGGCCTGGCTCACCGAGCCGTCGGCCGCACTACGGGAACGGCGCGGTGGTGCCGCGGCCGGGGTGCCCGGGGTCGCTGCTGCCTCCGGCTGCTCGGGGGCCGCCGGGCGCTGGCTCGCCGAACCCTCCGACACGCTGCGGGAACGGCGCGCGGGAGCCGCGGCCGGAGTTCCGGCCTCTTCCGGCGTCTGGCTCGCGGATCCCTCCGCCGCCGTACGCGCCCGGCGCGCCGGAGCCTCGCCGGCCGGGGTGCGGCGCGCCGGGCGTTCGCCGGCGGCGCGTGGGGTACGGGCAGGGCGGGCGGGGGCCGGGGGGAGCTGTCCCTTGAGGGGGCCCCACTCGTTCGGGTCGGGGACACCGGGCGGCAGCATCTGGCGCCGCTTCGGCCCGCCGTGATCGGACTCCCCCGGCTCCTTCGCGCCCGGCCAGGCCTTGGCGACCCGGGCAGCCAGCACGAAGTCCTTGCGCAGCGGGTGCCCCTCGAAGCCCTCCGGGAGGAGCAGCGGGACGAGGTGCGGGTGGCCGGTGAAGTCCACGCCGAACATCTCGTACGTCTCGCGCTCGTGCCAGGCCGCGCCCGCGTAGACCTCCACCGCGGACGCGAGCACCGGCGCCTCGTGCGGAACGGTCGTACGCAGCAGCAGCCGGCGGACCACATGACCACCCGGCACGGCGCCCGGGCCGGCGGCCGAACCGGACTCCGGACCAGCGGCCGAACCAGCGGCCGAACCAGCGGCCGAACCGGACTCCGGACCAGCGTCCGGTCCGGCATCCGGGCCGGAGGCCGAGCCACCGGCCCGGACAGCCGGCGCGGCCTGGAGCGCGACGACGTGCGCGCACACGCGGAAGCCCGCGCCCGGCTCGTCGACGGCGCTCAGCCAGTCGAAATAGGTGCAGCCCAGCTCGTCGCGGGCGGTGCGCAGTGCGTCGGTCCAGGTGGCGGCGGGGACGTCCACCGTCAGCAGGTCGTACGCCTGCTCGGCGGTGGCGTCCGGTCCGAAGCGCTCGGCGATGTCCGTCTCGAACGTGCTCATGAGGCGGCTCCCGGCTCGGACGGGGCAGGAGGCGGGGTGACCAGGCCGCTGCGGAGTTCGCCCACCGAGGCACGGCCGGGGGCCGAGCCGTACCGCTCGCCCAGCGACTCGCGCGCGATCTTCTCCTGCAGTTTGAGGATGCCCTGGAGCAGCGCCTCGGGACGCGGCGGGCAGCCCGGCACGTACACATCGACGGGGATGATCTGGTCGACGCCCTTGGTGACCGAGTACGAGTCCCAGTACGGGCCGCCGCAGTTCGAGCAGGCACCGAAGGAGATGACGTACTTGGGCTCGGGCATCTGCTCGTACAGCCGCTTCACCGCGGGCGCCATCTTGTCGGTCACCGTGCCCGACACGACCATCAGGTCGGCCTGGCGCGGTCCGGGCGCGAAGGGGATCACGCCGAGCCGGATGAAGTCGTGCCGGGCCATCGACGCGGCGATGAACTCGATCGCGCAACAGGCAAGGCCGAAGTTGAAGACCCACAGGCTGTAGCGGCGGCCCCAGTTCAGGACCACCTTCATCGGCTCGGGGGCGAGCCGGGCGAGGGCGCCCAGCCGCTTCGGTTCCGGAAGCAGCACGGGCTCGGGAGCCTGCGCGGAGCCCGGGGTCTGCTGGGTCACGTCCATGTGAGGACGCCCTTCTTCCATGCGTAGAGAATTCCCACGGCCAGGAAGCCGAGGAAGATGAACATCTCCACGAGCGTCGCCGCGCCGTATCCGGCCGCGGCGAACACCGTGGCCCATGGGAACAGGAAGATCGAGTCGACAGCGAAGATCACATACAGGAACGCGTAGACGTAGTAGCGGACCTGGGTGTGGGCCCAGCCCTCCCCCACCGGGTCGACTCCGCATTCGTACGTCAGCATCTTCTCCTGCGTCGGTACGACCGGCCGCAGCAACCGTCCCGCGCCGAAGGCCACCGCGACGAAGAGCACGCCGATCAGGGCGAGCAGTCCGACGACCGAGTAGCTCTGGAAGTAGTCGGCCGCGAGTACGGTCGGTTCGGTGAGTTTCCGCACGTCCGCCCCTCGCTCCCTGCCTGTTCGACGATGCCCGTTCGACGATCTGTACGCACGGGAGTCTAGGCCCTGTTAAAGAGACGGTAAGCAGCCGTGTCACACATCGGACGGCATCAGGCGTCCGGCAGGCGTCCCGCAGCCGCCTCACAGTGGGGATATCCCCACTGTGCCCCCACCCATGTACCCCATGGCGTGCGCGGATACGACCGGGCAGGCTGTGCCGTATGACCCCGACCAGCAGCACCATGGACGAACCCGTGGACGACCCCGTCGACGGCCTCGTGGATGTCCCCGTGGACGCCGTGGACGACCCGGTGGACGACCACGTGGACGACCACGACGGTCCGCCGCCCGCCCGCTTCGCGTACGACCGGCACACCTGGAAGGAGATCGCGCATCTCCTCTCCGACCTGCCGATCGCGATTGCCGGGTTCGTCTACACGGTGGCCATGGTCGCGATCGGCGCGGGGCTGTCGGTGACGGTCGTCGGTCTGCCGCTGCTGGCGGGCGGGCTGGCCGGTTCACGGCTGCTCGGCAGGTCGGAGCGGGCGCGGGCGCGCAAGCTGCTGGGCGTACGGGTGGACGAGCCGAGCCCGCTGCCGCGCCCCCGCGGCGGCGGCTTCTTCTCCTCGCTGTGGACCGGGCTCAAGGACCCCGTGGCCTGGCGGTCCGCGCTGTACGCGTTCATCCGGCTGCCGTGGGGTGTCCTGGCCTTCACCGTGACACTGGTGGGGCTGTTCGTGCTCTGGCCAGTGCTGCCGTACATCGTGCGAGGCATGGCCAACGCCGACCGGGCTATGGTCCGTGGGCTGCTGTCACCGTCCGACGAACTGGAGCGGCGGATCGCCGAACTGGAGTCGGACCGCGGCGTCGTTGTGGACACGGCGGCCGCGGACCTGCGGCGCATCGAGCGCGATCTGCACGACGGCGCCCAGGCCCGGCTGGTCAACCTCGCCATGGGGCTCGGTCTGGCCAGGGAGAAGCTGCTGGAGGGCCAGGCCGACGAAACCGTCGCGGCCATGGTCGACGAGGCGCACGGCGAGGTGAAGCTCGCCCTGCAGGAACTGCGGGACCTGGCACGCGGCATCCACCCGGCCGTCCTCACCGACCGCGGCCTGGACGCGGCGCTCTCCTCCGTCGCTTCCCGCTGCACGGTGCCCGTGCAGGTCACGGTCGATCTGTCGGCCCGGCCGGCCGAGGCGATCGAGGGCATCGCGTACTTCACGGTCTCCGAACTGCTCCAGAACGTCAGCAAGCACAGCGGTGCCCGCACGGCGTCCGTCGAGGTGTGGCGACGCGACGACCGCTTGCTGATCCAGGTACGGGACGACGGCAACGGCGGCGCCTCGCCCTCCGGCGGCACCGGCATGGCCGGGCTCGCGGAGCGGCTCGGCGCGGTCGACGGCCTCTTCGTCGTCGACTCGCCGCGCGGCGGCCCCACCGTCGTCACGGCGGAGCTGCCCTGGCGCGACCGGATGCCGGCCGGCAGCGGCGCCGCGGCGAGGGCGGGGAGCCGTCCCGGTAGCAGGTAGGGGGCGGGGCGCCGTCCCGGTACCAGGCAGGAGGCGGGAGCCGTCCCGGCACCAGGTAGCAGGCGGGAGCCGTCCCGGCACCAGGGGTAGAGGGCGGCGCGCCCCCGTAACCGGTCGGCGGCCTTCCGTCCCCGGCCAGGTAGGGAAAACCCCCGGGCCAAGAGGGATACCGGCCTCATGGTGTGGCGGCGGCGCGGTCAGCAGTCTTGAGGGAGTACCGCGATCAGCAGCACAGGCACGGTACGCAGCACTCAGCACTCAGCACGCAGCACGCAGCACGCAGCACCCGCCGCCGAGCAGAACGGACGACCACGACGATGGCCACGGCATACGAACCGGAGCACCGGGCCCACCTCCTCCCCCCGGCACTGCGCGCGCCGTTCGAGGGCCGCACCTGGCGAGAGTTCGGCTACCTCATGCTGAACCTGCCGCTCAGCATCGTCTTCTTCTCGCTCGCCGTGACGCTGACGGCGGCCGGTGCCGGCCTGGTGGTCACCTTCCTCGGCATCCCGGTCCTCGCCGGAGCCCTCGCCATGTGCCGAGGCTTCGGCGCGCTGGAGCGGAGCCGGGCGCGCGGGCTGCTGCGGCTGGACATCGCCGACCCTGCACCGGTCCGGCCCGAGCGGCACGGGCCGATGTCCTGGATGGGCGCGATGCTGAAGAGCGGGGTGTCCTGGCGGCATCTGCTGTACGCGATGGTGCACATGCCGTGG
Organism: Streptomyces sp. NPDC043870; assembly: GCF_056435785.1. Lineage (NCBI taxonomy): Bacteria > Bacillati > Actinomycetota > Actinomycetes > Kitasatosporales > Streptomycetaceae > Streptomyces > Streptomyces sp. NPDC043870. The sequence continues at coordinate 94,886 of NZ_JBWKDT010000002.1, read as the reverse complement.
GCGGTGTTCGCGTTCTGTGTCTCGCTGACCTTCTGGGCGTACGGCTGGGCCTTCCTCACGTACCCGCTGTGGCAGTGGGTGTTCCCCGTGTACGCCGGCATCGACGGGCTCCAGCTGTACGGCGACAGAACACACAGCTTCTACCTCGACTCGCCCTTCGAGCTGGCCTTGACCAGCACGATCGGGCTGCTGTTCGTCCTGATCACGCCGTGGATCATCCGCGGGCTGACCACGGTGGACCGGCTGTTCGTGAGGGGACTGCTCGGGCCGTCCCGGCTGGAGGGCCGCGTCGTCGAGCTGGAGTCGGACCGCGGCGTCGTCGTGGACACGGCGGCCGCGGACCTGCGGCGCATCGAGCGCGATCTGCACGACGGCGCCCAGGCCCGGCTGGTCAACCTGGCCATGGACCTGGGGCTGGCCAAGGAGAAACTGGCCGAGGATCCGCGGGCGGCGGCGCGGATGGTGGAGGAGGCGCACGGCGAGGTGAAGACGGCGCTCCAGGAACTCCGGGATCTGGCGCGCGGCATCCACCCGGCCGTCCTCACCGACCGCGGCCTGGACGCCGCGCTCTCCGCCGTGGCCTCACGCTGCACGGTGCCGGTCCGGGTGGAGGTCGACCTGCCCGCGCGGCCGGCCCCGGCGATCGAGGGCATCGCGTACTTCACGGTCTCCGAGCTGCTCCAGAACGTCAGCAAGCATGCGCAGGCGGGGCAGGCGTCGGTGGATGTGTGGCGTACGGAGGACCGGCTGATGCTTCAGGTCTCCGACGACGGGCGGGGCGGGGCGGAGGTCTCCGCCGGCAGCGGGCTGGCCGGGCTGACCGAGCGGCTCGACGCGGTCGACGGGATCCTCGTGGTCGACTCGCCGGCGGGCGGGCCGACGACGGTGACGGCGGAGCTGCCCTGGCGTGGGTGAGCGGGGCGTGGCCCCGGTGTCGGGCGTGGCCCCACACCGGGTACACCCCGCTGCACCCCGGTGTCGGGCCGGCCCCGCGCCGGAGCCCGATTGCCGAGTGCGGACGCCCACGGACCAGGGCCGCGTGGCCGGCACCCCGCAGAACGGCAGCCCCAGCACACCCCCGGCCCCCTTCCCAACCTCACCGCACGCACCCCGCCATGCTGCGATGCTGGAGCACGCAGGCGCGTCGCCCTTCCGACGCGCGCACCGACACAGGGGGGACAAAAGGTCGTGGAGGACAGGGTGCGGGTGGTCATCGCCGAGGATTCCGTGTTGCTGCGGGAGGGCCTCACCCGGCTGCTGACCGATCGCGGGCACGACGTGGTCGCGGGCGTCGGGGACGCCGACGCGCTGATCAAGACCGTCGACGATCTCGCCGCGCAGCAGTCACTGCCCGACGTCGTGGTCGCCGACGTGCGGATGCCGCCCACCCACACCGACGAGGGCGTGCGCGCGGCGGTACGGCTGCGCCGCGATCACCCCGGGATCGGCGTGCTCGTGCTGTCGCAGTACGTGGAGGAGCGGTACGCCACCGAGCTGCTCGCCGGGAGCAGCCGCGGCGTGGGCTATCTGCTGAAGGACCGCGTCGCCGAGGTGCGCGAATTCGTGGACGCCGTCGTCAGGGTCGCCCGGGGCGGCACCGCGCTGGACCCGGAGGTGGTGGCGCAGCTGCTGGGGCGGAGCCGTAAGCAGGACGTCCTGACCGGGCTGACGCCGCGCGAGCGGGAGGTCCTGGGCCTGATGGCGGAGGGCCGTACGAACTCGGCGATCGCGAAGCAGCTGGTGGTGAGCGACGGCGCGGTGGAGAAGCACGTCAGCAACATCTTCCTGAAGCTCGGATTGTCCCCGAGCGACGGCGATCACCGGCGTGTACTGGCCGTGCTGACCTATCTCAACTCATAGTTGCCTGACACTGTGTCAGAGTCAGTTTCCGCGAGAACCGCACGATAGGCGGGGGCGTCTTCAAGAGAAGGACCCGGGGGGGCGAACAGAACATGGCATACCAGGGCACAGGGGCGTCTCAAATTGACGTCCAGTATATGAGCGGTACCGGGAAGGCGACCCTTACCGACGTAGGGTTGACCTTGGAGCGACCGGTGAGCCGGCCGCAGCCCAGCCGCCTCGAAGGAGGTCCAGTTCAGTGACCAGCCAGGTCAGTAGCCCAGCCGAGCACGCAGACGAGGCAGACGAGGGCGGCGAGGCTCTCGTCGGGGGGCCGCGGCAGCCCCCCGGCACGAAAGAGGTACGCCACCTCGACCGGGTGATCATTCGGTTCGCGGGTGATTCCGGTGACGGTATGCAGCTGACAGGTGACCGTTTCACGTCGGAGACGGCGTCTTTCGGTAATGACCTGTCCACGCTGCCGAACTTCCCGGCCGAGATCCGCGCCCCCGCCGGCACCCTGCCCGGTGTCTCCAGCTTCCAGCTGCACTTCGCCGACCACGACATCCTCACCCCCGGCGACGCGCCGAACGTGCTGGTGGCGATGAATCCTGCCGCGCTCAAGGCCAACATCGGCGACGTCCCGCGCGGCGGCGAGATCATCGTGAACACCGACGAATTCGCCAAACGCGCCATGGCCAAGGTCGGCTACGACACCAGTCCGCTCGAGGACGGCTCGCTCGACGGCTACAACGTCCACCCCGTACCCCTGACGACCCTCACGATCGAGGCGCTCAAGGACCTCGGGCTCTCCCGCAAGGAAGCCGAACGCTCGAAGAACATGTTCGCGCTCGGCCTGCTGTCGTGGATGTACCACCGGCCCACCGAAGGCACCGAGAAGTTCCTGCGGGCCAAGTTCGCGAAGAAGCCCGCCATCGCCGAGGCGAACGTGGCCGCCTTCAGAGCCGGCTGGAACTTCGGCGAGACCACCGAGGACTTCGCCGTCTCCTACGAGGTCGCCCCCGCGACGACCGCCTTCCCGCCGGGCACCTACCGCAACATCTCCGGAAACCTGGCGCTGTCCTACGGGCTGATCGCCGCGTCCCAGCAGGCCGACCTGCCTCTCTACCTCGGCTCGTACCCGATCACCCCGGCCTCCGACATCCTGCACGAACTGTCGAAGCACAAGAACTTCGGGGTGCGCACCTTCCAGGCGGAGGACGAGATCGCCGGCATCGGCGCCGCGCTGGGCGCCGCGTTCGGCGGCTCGCTCGCGGTCACCACCACCTCCGGCCCCGGCGTCGCGCTCAAGAGCGAGACGATCGGGCTGGCGGTCTCCCTGGAGCTGCCGCTGCTGATCGTGGACATCCAGCGCGGCGGTCCCTCCACCGGACTGCCGACCAAGACCGAGCAGGCCGATCTGCTGCAGGCCATGTACGGCCGCAACGGTGAGGCCCCGGTCCCCGTCGTGGCCCCCAGGACCCCGGCGGACTGCTTCGACGCGGCCCTGGACGCCGCCCGCATCGCGCTGACCTACCGCACCCCGGTGTTCCTGCTGTCCGACGGCTACCTCGCCAACGGCTCGGAACCGTGGCGGATCCCCGATGTCGACGAACTGCCCGATCTGCGCACCCGGTTCGCGACCGGACCCAACCACACCCTGGACGACGGCACCGAGGTCTTCTGGCCGTACAAGCGCGACCCCCAGACCCTGGCCCGGCCCTGGGCCGTGCCCGGCACCCCCGGCCTGGAACACCGCATCGGCGGCATCGAGAAGCAGGACGGCACCGGGAACATCTCCTACGACCCGGCCAACCACGACCTCATGGTCCGCACCCGCCAGGCCAAGATCGACGGCATCGAGGTGCCGGATCTGACGGTCGACGACCCCGACGACGCGAAGACCCTGGTCCTGGGCTGGGGATCCACGTACGGGCCGATCACCGCCGCCGTCCGCCGGCTGCGAATCGCCGGCCTCCCCATCGCGCAGGCCCATCTGCGCCACCTCAACCCCTTCCCCCGGAATCTGGGAGAGGTCCTGGAGCGTTACGAGAAGGTAGTGGTGCCGGAGATGAACCTCGGCCAGCTCGCCACCCTGATCCGCGCGAAGTATCTGGTCGACGCCCACTCCTACAACCAGGTCAACGGCATGCCGTTCAAGGCCGAGCAGCTCGCCACGGCTCTCAAGGAGGCCATCAATGACTGAGACAGCGTCCTCATTGCTGTCCCTGGTTCCGAAGGCCGAGGCCAAGCAGTCCATGAAGGACTTCAAGTCGGACCAGGAGGTCCGGTGGTGCCCCGGCTGCGGTGACTACGCGATCCTCGCCGCCGTGCAGGGCTTCATGCCCGAGCTCGGCCTGGCGAAGGAGAACATCGTCTTCGTCTCCGGCATCGGCTGCTCCTCCCGCTTCCCGTACTACATGAACACCTACGGGATGCACTCCATCCACGGCCGCGCTCCGGCGATCGCGACCGGACTCGCCTCCTCCCGCCGCGACCTGTCCGTCTGGGTCGTCACGGGCGACGGCGACGCTCTGTCCATCGGCGGCAACCACCTCATCCACGCCCTGCGCCGCAACGTCAACCTCAAGATCCTGCTCTTCAACAACCGGATCTACGGACTGACCAAGGGCCAGTACAGCCCCACGTCCGAAGTCGGCAAGATCACAAAGTCGACGCCGATGGGCTCCCTCGACGCGCCCTTCAACCCGGTCTCACTGGCCATCGGCGCGGAGGCGTCCTTCGTCGCCCGCACCATCGACTCCGACCGCAAGCACCTCACCGAGGTGCTGCGCGCGGCGGCCGACCACCCGGGCACGGCGCTGGTGGAGATCTACCAGAACTGCAACATCTTCAATGACGGCGCCTTCGACGCCCTCAAGGACAAGCAGCAGGCCGAGGAGGCCGTGATCCGGCTGGAGCACGGGCAGCCGATCCGCTTCGGCACCGACAACGCCAAGGGCGTGCTCCGCGACCCGGCCACCGGCGACCTCAAGGCCGTCACCGTCACTCCCGAGAACGAGTCGCAGATCCTCGTCCATGACGCCCACAGCGCCAGCCCCACCACCGCGTTCGCGCTGTCCCGGCTCGCCGACCCGGACACCCTGCGCCACACCCCCATCGGCGTGTTCCGCAGCACCGACCGCCCGGTCTACGACACCCAGATGTCCGACCAGCTCGACACCGCCATCGAACAGAACGGCAAGGGCGACCTGACCGCACTGCTCACCGGCAACGACACCTGGACCGTCGTCGGCTGACCCTCCAGGTCCCGCGCGGTGCCATGAGGTCCCACGAGGCCCGGATCTCCTCTCAGGAGGTCCGGGCCTCGTCGTATGCGGCGCGCGCCCGCTCCACGTCCTCGACGCGCCGCTCGGTCCAGCGCGCCAGCGCCCACACCTGGTCGGCGGCCTCCTTGCCGAGTGCGGTGAGGGAATAGTCCACGCGCGGCGGGATGACGGGCTTGGCGTCGCGGTGGACGAAGCCGTCTCGCTCCAGGGTCTGCAGCGTCTGGGCCAGCATCTTCTCGCTGACGCCGCCGACGGTCCGGCGCAGCTCGCTGAAGCGGTACGAACGCTCCAGCAGGGCGGCGAGGATCAGGACGCCCCAGCGGCTGGTGACGTGCTCCAGGACGATGCGGGACGGGCACATCGTGTCGTTGACGTCGGGCTTCCTGCTTACGTTCACACCAGTACCTTACTTCAAAGTGGGTACTTTCGCAGAGTTAGCGCTCACCGTAGGGTCGGTACCCGAGCCCCTACGAAACGGAGAAATCCCCCCATGAGCATCGTCGTCACCGGAGCCACCGGACAGCTCGGCCGTCTCGTCATCGAGCACCTCCTCGCCACCGGCGTCCCCGCCGGAACCATCGCCGCGGTCGTACGGAACCAGGAGAAGGCCGCCGACCTGGCCGACCGCGGTATCGCCGTGCGGGTTGCCGACTACAGCGCGCCGGAGACGCTCGCCGGAGCGTTCCGGGCCGGCGACCGGGTGCTGCTGATCTCCGGCAGCGAGATCGGCCGGCGCGTGCCGCAGCACACGGCGGTCATCGCGGCCGCGAAGGAGGCGGGCGTCGCCCAGCTCGCCTACACCGGCGTCCTCGGCGGCCCCGACGCCGACTTCACGCTCGCCGACGAGCACAAGGCCACCGAGCAGGCGGTCCTCGACTCCGGCCTGCCCTACACCTTCCTGCGCAACGGCTGGTACACCGAGAACTACACCGGCAACCTGGCCCCGGTGCTGGAGCACGGCGCCGTCGTCGCCAACGCGGGCGAGGGCCGGGTCGCCTCCGCCGCCCGCGCCGACTACGCCGCCGCCGCAGCCGCCGTACTGACCGGCGAGGGCCACCTCGGCCGGGCTTACGAGCTCAGCGGCGACACCGCCTGGTCGCTCGCCGAGTACGCGGCCGAGGTCGCCCGGCAGTCCGGCGAGGACATCGCGTACACCGACGTGCCCGCCGAGGCGCACCAGCAGATCCTGACCGGCGCGGGTGTGCCGGAGGCCTTCGCCGCGATCCTCGTCGACGTGGACCACGCCATCGGGCGCGGGCTGCTCGCCGGTACGAGCGGCGACCTGGCGCGACTCATCGGGCGGCCCACGACGCCGCTGGCCGACACGGTCGCCGAGGCCCTCGCGCGCCGCTGACCGGAGCGTCATGACCGTATCGCGATACGGACATGACAGCCTGCCCTGCTCGGCGCTACCTTCGACGAGGACAGCGCGGCGCAGGGCAGGACAGGGGAGGCTCAGTGAAGGACAGCGAGCAGCGGGCAGGACTGCTTTACGGGATCGGCGCCTACGGCATGTGGGGCCTGGTCCCGCTCTTCTGGCCGTTGCTGAAGCCGGCCGGCGCCGTCGAGATCCTCGCCCACCGCATGGTGTGGTCGCTGGCCGTCGTCGCCGTCGCCCTGCTGGCGCTGCGCCGCTGGGGCTGGGTACGGGAGTTGCTGCGCGAGCCGCGCAAGCTCGGCCTGATCTCGGTCGCCGCGGCGGTCATCACCGTCAACTGGGGCCTCTACATCTGGGCCGTCAACGCCGGCCAGGTCGTGGAGGCCTCGCTCGGCTACTTCATCAATCCGCTGGTCACCATCGCGATGGGCGTGCTGCTGCTGAACGAGCGACTGCGGCCGGCGCAGTGGGCGGCGGTCGGCATCGGCTTCGCCGCGGTGCTGGTGCTGGCGGTCGGGTACGGGCGGCCGCCGTGGATCTCGCTGGTCCTGGCGTTCTCGTTCGCCGTCTACGGGCTGATCAAGAAGAAGACCAACATCGGGGGTCTCGAGTCGCTGGCGGCCGAGACGGCGGTGCAGTTCCTGCCCGCGCTCGCCTATCTGCTGTGGCTGGGTTCGCAGGGCTCGGCCGACTTCGGTGCGCACGGCGCGGGGCATGCGGCACTGCTCGCGGCGACCGGGATCGTCACCGCCGTGCCGCTGGTCTGCTTCGGCGCCGCGGCGATCCGGGTGCCCCTCTCGACGCTGGGACTGCTGCAGTATCTGGCGCCGCTCTTCCAGTTCCTGCTGGGCGTCGTGTACTTCCACGAGGCCATGCCTCCCGAGCGGTGGGCGGGCTTCTCGCTGGTCTGGCTCGCCCTGACCATCCTCACCTGGGACGCCCTGCGCACCGCCCGTCGCAACAAGGCGGAGGCGCTCCGCCTGGCCGAGGCGCGGGCGACCGGGGTTCCGGGCGCAGTGAAGAGCCCCGAACCCGCCGCCTGACCGGGACGCGGCGGCCAGGGGCCCGCCGGGACACCCTGACGTGGCGGGTTCGGCCACCGCGGGCGGTGCCGGGCCGGGCCGCCGGCTGCGGACCGCGGGTGGTTCGTGCCCAGGGGCCCGGGGGCCGAGCCTCCTTCAGGAGGCGTGGCGGGCCCGGTGGGTCCGGACCTTGTGACGGTTGCCGCAGCGTTCCATCGCGCACCAGCGGCGGCGTCCCGGCCGTGAGGTGTCCACGAAGAGCAGGCCGCAGTCGTGGGCGCCGCATTCGCGGATGCGGTCGGCGTACGGGCCGGTGAAGAGGTCGATGGCATCGCGCGCGACGGTGGACACGAGCTGGGTGCCGGTCGCGCCCGGAGCCCACGCGCGGGTGGCGTCGGGGGCGAGGCGGGCGACCAGCGCGGGCGCCGCCGCCGCGTCGTTCAGCACCGCCACATCGGCCGGGTCCGCCGCCCGGCCGTGGGCGCGGGCCCGCGTCAGTCCCCACAGGGCGTCGCGGAGGGCGCGCGCCTCGGCGGCCTCCGCGGCGGTCACGGTGAGCGGCAGACCCGGGGCGAGCCGGCTCGCCTCCGCCCAGCGCACCAGGCCCTCCGGTTCGTCCAGCACCTCGTAGCGGGCAAGGGCGCCCGGGCCGCCGGTGGTCAGCAGCTCCAGGCAGAGCGCGCCCGGGTCGAAGCGGTACGACCGCCCCTCCGGGGTGTGGAGGACGAGTCCGGGCGAGTCCGTTGCGCCTTCGTTCATGTAACCAGTATAAGTGGTTGCCATGACGATGCACTGGAAACTCGTGATCGACGCGACCGACCCGCTCGCCCAGGCCGACTTCTGGGCCGAGGCCCTCGACTACGTGACCGAGGACAACAGCGCCCTCATCGAGCGGCTGCTCGGCATCGGAGCCGCACCGGAATCCGCGACCACCGACTGGCACGACCGTCGCGCATGGCGGGATCTGGCCGCCGTCCGGCATCCGGACGATCCGTACGACAAGGACACGGGCGCCGGCCTGGGCAGGCGGCTGCTGTTCCAGCGGGTGCCGGAGGCGAAGACCGTCAAGAACCGCCTCCATCTCGACCTGCACCCCGGCCCCGGGCTGCGCGACGCGGAGGTCGCCCGGCTGGAGCAGCTGGGTGCGACGGTGCTGCACCAGGTGAAGGAGCCCGGGGGCGAGTGGTGCGTCATGCAGGACCCCGAGGGCAACGAGTTCTGCGTGCAATAGGGCCTGTCCGGTGGATCAGGCCGGATCAGCGAGTCGCATGAGACCGCGAGCCCGGCAAGATCCGCAGGACAGAACCTGGCGGGACGGGCTACCGTCCGTCCCGCTCCTCCTCCCAGCGGAAGTCCGCCAGAGCCGCCGGCTCCCCGGCCGGCTCGGCGGCGCCCCGCCAGTGAAGGACCGCGCGCAGGACGAGCACCAGCGCACCCCCGGTCAGTCCCATCACAAGGACCGTCCCGGCCACGACGAGCAGGATCCCGACCGCGCCCCGCTCGGCCAGCGCCCACGCGATCCGGCCGAGGTCCATACACCCGCACGCCGGCATGGAGGCAGCGTGCCCGCGCCCGGGCCCGGGGAGACGACACGTGCCCAAAACGCCGTCCGGCGTTGACCGTTCCGCGATGTCCGGCTATCGAACCCGACTGACCGGTTTCCGCCCTTGACGGTCAGTCAACATCTCGCTGAACATTCAGCACACACGCCGCACCCGCACAGCTCCAGCCTCCTGGGATTCCGTCGTCTCAGGGGGTCTCGCACGTTCCGTCCTGTCCCCGTACGGAATCCGGAGCCCCCACATGACCCACTCCGCGCACAGACGCACTGCCGCAGCCGCGGCACTCGCCCTCGCCGGGCTGCTCACCGCGGCCGTACCGGCCGCCACGGCAGCGAACGCCGCACCGAGCGCCGCCCCTTCCCCGGCGGCGCTCGCCGCGCCCGACATCCCGCTGGCCAACGTCAAGGGCCATCTCTCCCAGCTCCAGTCGATCGCGACCGCCAACGGCGGCAACCGCGCACACGGCCGGACCGGCTACAAGGCCTCGATCGACTATGTGAAGGCCAAGCTCGACGCGGCCGGATTCACCACCACCCTGCAGCAGTTCACCTCCTCCGGCGCCACCGGCTACAACCTGATAGCCGACTGGCCGGGCGGTGACGCGAACCAGGTGCTGATGGCCGGCGCCCATCTCGACTCGGTCAGTTCCGGACCGGGCATCAACGACAACGGCTCGGGTTCCGCAGGCGTCCTGGAAACGGCCCTCGCCGTCTCCCGCGCCCAGCTGCAGCCGGCGAAGCACCTCCGTTTCGCCTGGTGGGGCGCGGAGGAGCTCGGCCTCGTCGGGTCGAAGTACTACGTCAACAACCTTCCGTCCACGGACCGTTCGAAGATCTCCGGCTATCTCAACTTCGACATGATCGGGTCGCCGAACCCGGGCTACTTCGTCTACGACGACGACCCGACGATCGAGCAGACCTTCAAGGACCACTTCGCCGGGCTCGGTGTGCCGACGGAGATCGAGACCGAGGGCGACGGCCGCTCGGACCACGCCTCGTTCAAGAACGTCGGGATACCGGTGGGCGGCCTGTTCACCGGCGCCAGCCGTACGAAGTCGAGCGCGCAGGCCCAGAAGTGGGGCGGCACGGCCGGGCAGGCCTTCGACCGCTGCTACCACTCGTCCTGCGATACGACGTCGAACATCGACGACACCGCGCTCGACCGGAACAGCGACGCGATCGCGCACGCCGTATGGACGCTGTCCGCCGGGACGACCGTCCCGCCCGGCGACGTCTACGAGAGCACCACTGATGTCGCGATACCGGACAACGGTGCCGCGGTGACATCGTCCGTCACCGTGACCGGCCGTACGGGGAACGCGCCCGCGACGCTCAAGGCGAGCGTCGACATCAAGCACACCTGGCGCGGCGACCTGGTCGTCGATCTGCTGGCGCCCGACGGCACGGCCTACCGGCTGAAGAACTCCAGCGGAAGCGACTCGGCGGACAACGTCATCGCGACGTACACCGTGAACGCGTCGAGCGAGGTCGCCAACGGCGCCTGGAAGCTCAGGGTGCAGGACGTGGCGGCCCTGGACACCGGCTACATCGACAGCTGGAGGCTCACTTTCTGAGCCTCTCTCCCTCCACCCCCCACAGACTGCATGCGTATGCACCACTGCATACGCATGCAGTTGCGTTTGCGGGGGCACCCCGGGAAGCGCCTCAGGCCGTGATGTCCTTCGCCGAGAACCGCGCCCACGCCGCGGAGCCGAACACCGCCGCGTACAGACCCTGCAGGCCCAGGTTCCGCAGTACGTCGTCCCAGAGGACCGGTTCGCGCAGGACGTCCGCGAAGGACAGCCAGTAGTGCGGAAACAGATAGGGGTGGACCGCGTCGAGCTGCGGAATCGCGTTCAGGATCTGCGCCGTGATCACCAGCCCGACGGTCGTCGCCATCGCCGCGACTCCACTGCCGGTGAGCGTCGAGACGAACAGTCCGAGCGCCGCGATCCCCGTCAGGGACGCGGCGACGAACACTGCGATCAGCAGCGCGCGGAGCAGGCCGTCCGCGAAGGAGATCCGGGTCCCGGAGATGGTGGTGACCTCGCCGACCGGGAAGAGCAACGCCCCCACGGCGAGGGCCGAGGCGGCCACGGCGAGCGTGGCGGCCAGGCAGAAAGCCAGCGTGGCCGCGTACTTGGCGAACAGCAGCCGGGTCCGCCCGGCCGGGGCGACGAGCAGATAGCGCAGGGTTCCGCTGTTCGCCTCGCCGGCGATCGCGTCGCCCGCGACCACGCCGACCGCCATGGGCAGGAAGACGGGGAGGGTCGCGGCGAGCGCGGCGAAGACGAGGAAGAGGCCGTTGTTGGTGATCTGGGTGAAGAACGCCGGGCCCTCACCGCTGCCGTCGCCCACCGGGCCGCCGTCGCTCGTCTCGATCCTGATGGCGACACCGATGAGTACGGGGACGGCGGCGAGGACGCCGAGCAGCGCGACGGTACGCCAGCGGCGGAAGGTCGTGACCAGCTCGGAGCGGAAGAGCCCGAGGGACCGGAGGAGGCGGGGTGCGGGCGTTCCGGCCCCCGCCGACCCCTCCGGTCCGGCCTGCGAGGTCCCCTCCGGTCCAGCGTGCGCCGTCGTTTCAGCCCGCGACATCGAAGCCCTCCCCGGTCATGGCCACGAACGCGTCCTCCAGGGACGCCCGTTCCTGGCCGAAGGCCCGTACCCGGACGTCCGCGCGCACCAGGGCCGCGTTGATGTCCGCCGGTTCGGCTCCGGCCGGCGGATCCCCGGTCACCCGGTCCTCGGTGACGGTGAGATCGGTGACCCCGAGCTCCTTCAGCACCCGGGCGGCGTCGGCCGGGTCGGGGGTGGTGACGGAGAGGCGGCCCCGGGTCTGCGCGGCGAGCTCGGCGACGCGGCCCTGGGCGATGAGGGTGCCCCGGTTCATGACGGCGGCGTGTGTGCACACCTGCTCGATCTCGTCGAGGAGGTGGGAGGAGAGGAAGACGGTGGTGCCGTCCGTCGCGAGCTCCCTGATCAGCGCGCGGATCTCGCGCATGCCCTGCGGGTCCAGGCCGTTCGTCGGCTCGTCCAGCACGAGCAGACTGCGCGGCTGGAGCAGCGCGGCCGCCAGCCCGAGGCGCTGCTTCATGCCGAGCGAGTACGCCTTCGCCTTGCGCGAGGCCGCGGCGCCGAGCCCGACCCGGTCGAGCGCGGCGGTGACCCGGGCCCGGCGGGTACGGGGGTCGGCGGCCGCGTCGGCCGAGTCGAACCGTACGAGATTGTCCCGGCCGCTCAAGTACCCGTACAGCGCGGGCCCTTCGATCAGCGCGCCCACCTTCGGCAGGACCGTGCGGGAGGCGCGGGGCATGGGGGCACCGAGGACGGTGGCGGTGCCGGAGGTGGGCTCGATGAGCCCCATCAGCATCCGGATGGTGGTGGTCTTGCCCGAGCCGTTGGGCCCGAGGAACCCGAAGACGCTGCCGGCGGGCACGGCGAGATCCAGCCGGTCGACGGCGAGATGCCCTCCCCGGTAGCGCTTGCTGAGCCCTCGCGTCTCGATGACAGCGGCTTCGGTCATGCGTTCCCTCATCGTGAGACCGGTCCGCCGGGGCCACGGCGGAATCCCCGCCGCGGCCTCGGCCGGAAAGGACCGGCTACTTCGCCTCGTTCGCCGCCTTGATCAGCGCGTCCTGGGTGACCGCGCCGACGTAGACCTTGCCGTCGTCCGTCATCAGGGCGTTGACCAGGCGGGTCTTGAAGACCGTGCCGGTGCCGAAGTCGCCCTTGACCTGGTCGCCGAGGGCGTCCAGGAACTTCTCGGCCTCCGGCGGGGCATCGCCGGACTTGGGGGTGGTGATGCTCTCGCCGCCGGGGGCGGTGAGCTCGGCGATCGTGGTCCAGCCCTCGCCGATGACGTTCAGCCCCTTGAAGTCCTCCATGCCCTCCAGGCCCTCGAGACCGTCGAGGCCCTCCGGAGCCTTGGGGGCCTCCTTCTCCCGGCTGTTCAGTTCGTCCGACTCGGTGACCTTCGCGCCCTTCGGCGGGCTGAAGTCGAACGTCGACGCGGCGGGCTTGGAGAAGTCGACCTTGGTGAAGCCCGCGTCGACCGCCGCCTTGCCGCCGCTGCTCGGCAGCAGCGTGAACTTCAGCGGCACGCCCTTCTCGGCGTCGACCGCGATCCTGACCGAGCCGATGGTCGAGCCGCTCTGCTTGGGCTTGATGAGCAGCTGGTACGCGTCACGGCCGGCGATCCGGGCCGTGCCGTCGACGGTCACCGAGGTCGTGTCGTCCACGGCCTTCAGCGCCTCGTCGGCGAGGTCCTTCGGTGTGGTGGGCAGCTCACCCGGAGCCTCGTGCTCCGTGCCGCCGGCCCTGTCCGCGCCCTTGCCGTCGTCCTTGCCGTGGAAGACCTCGTTGGACTTGCTGTCGTACGCCCAGACGTCGGCCCCGTTGTGGATGAGGCTGTACTCCGCCGCGTCGTCGAGGATCGACAGCTTCTGCTTGTCCGGACCGTCGGTCGCGACCCGCAGCGTGTGCGTGCCGGACACCAGCTCCATCAGCTTGGCGTCGGGCGACGCGGACGAGCCGGCCTCGCCGCCCTTCTCACCCTCGGGCGCGAAGCTGCTCGCCATGTCGCCCGCGAGCCCGCCCAGCGACGGAATGCCCAGGTCGGTGCTGATCTTCACGGTGCCGGACAGCTGCTGCACATCCGACTTGGCGATTTTCTCGATGAGTTCCTGTGCCGTGATCTTCGGCAGATCGGGGTCGCCGGCCGCGGCGAGCGCCGGGACGAGCCCGATGGTCGCCGCGGCAACTCCCGCCACCGCGACCGGGACGATGTACCGCGCCGCCTTGCGGCGGCCGACGGCGAGGTCCCCGGCCCCTTCGGTGGTCCGTGCGTTGTCGTTCGGTGCCATGGTGTGCCCTACCTCCGTGATCGGCGGCGTCGTCCGTCCAGTGCACGAGTCCACCCCGCGCCGCCATTCTCACCCGTATTGGTCAAGCTGGTGAGGAGTGGTTGTCTCCATCTGACCAAATCGGGCGGGTAGAAGCGTCAGCCCTCGGGATCAACTCCGCGTACTGCTCCGGTATGACCCGGGGACCCGTTCGCCTCACCCGACCAGTAGGGGGTGCCGCGTCACGGCTCAGCCGGCGCGGTGCACCACCGCGTCGCAGAGCTCCTCCAGCGCGGCCTTCGCGAAGCACTCGGGCAGCGGCGCCAGCATGGCCCGCGCCTCCTCCGCGTACCGCACGGTGTCCCGCCTCGCCTGCTCCAGGGCAGGGTGGACCCGCAGCCTGGCCAGCGCCTCCGCGTGCCGGGCGTCGTCCGTCAGATCGCCGGCGAGCAGCTCGACCAGCTCCAGGTCCTCCGGCCGGCCGTGCGCGTCGGCCTGCTCCCTCAGCCGGAGCACCGGCAGTGTGGGGATGCCCTCGCGCAGATCGGTGCCCGGGGTCTTGCCGGACTCGCGCGAGTCGGAGGCGATGTCGAGGACGTCGTCGGCGAGCTGGAAGGCGACGCCGAGCCGCTCCCCGTACTGGGTGAGGATGTCGGTGACGCCCTCGTCGGCGCCCGACATCATGGCGCCGAAGCGCCCGGAGACGGCGATCAGCGAGCCGGTCTTGCCCGCGATGACATCGAGGTAGTGCTCGACGGGGTCACGGCCGTCGCGCGGGCCGGCGGTCTCCAGGATCTGGCCGGTGACCAGCCGCTCGAAGGCCTCGGCCTGGATGCGTACGGCCTCGGGGCCCAGGTCGGCCAGGATGTGCGAGGCCCGGGCGAAGAGGAAGTCGCCGGTCAGGACGGCCACCGAGTTGCCCCAGCGGGCATTGGCGCTGGCCACCCCGCGGCGCACATCGGCCTCGTCCATCACGTCGTCGTGGTACAGCGTCGCCAGATGCGTCAGCTCGACGACGACGGCCGAGGGCACGATTCCCGGCGCGTACGGGTCACCGAACTGCGCCGCGAGCATCACCAGCAGCGGCCGGAAGCGCTTGCCCCCTGCACGCACGAGATGCTGCGCGGCCTCCGTGATGAAGGGCACCTCACTCTTGGTGGCATCGAGCAGCCCCGCCTCGACAGCCGCCAATCCGGTCTGGACATCGGCCTCAAGAGCCTGGTCCCGCACGCTCAGCCCGAACGGCCCCACGACGGTCACGAGAGGTACTCCTGTCTGCTGACGATCACACGGATTGTCGATGTGTCGCTGCCATCACTCAAGTCAGCGTATCCGGTCGCCTTTCGATCACCATGGGCGCCTTCCCGCCACCCCCGGTATGTTCTTGATCAGCTCATACGACCGGTAGTACGACATTTGTCCGGAACTGCGACCGAACTCGAAGCGAACGGCGAGCAGCCCCGGGCCGAAGACGACCGTCCACCGAGGTCCGCGCCATGAAGATCCGCACCGAGTACCCGTACGAGACCCGCCACGAGGACATCCGTATCCCCATGGCCGACTCGACGAGGCTCTACGCACGCGTCTGGCGGCCGGTCACGGACGAGCCCGTACCGGCCCTGCTCGAATACCTCCCGTACCGGCTGACCGACTGGACCGCGCCCTGGGACTGGCAGCGCCATCCCTGGTACGCGGGCCACGGCTACGCGTCCGTACGGGTCGACGTGCGCGGCCACGGCAACAGCGAGGGCCTGCCCGGCGACGAGTACTCCGCCACCGAGCTGGCCGACGGAGCCGCCGTCGTCGAACGGCTCGCCGAGCAGCCGTGGTGCAACGGGCGGGTCGGCATGTTCGGGGTCTCCTGGGGCGGGACCAACGCCCTGCAGATCGCGGCGCTCGCCCCCGAGCCCCTGAAGGCCGTCGTCACGGTCTGCTCGACCGACGACCGCTACGACAACGACGTGCACTACCTGGGCGGCTCGGTGGTCGCCATGGACATGCAGGCCTGGGCCGCGGCCCTCCTCGCCTTCACCGTCCGGCCGCCCGATCCGCTGTTCGCGGGCGAAGGCTGGCGCGAGATGTGGGTGAACCGGCTGGAAGCCGTGCAGCCCTTCGTCCACACCTGGCTGGACCACCAGACCCGCGACGACCACTGGAGGCACGGCAGCGTCTGCGAGGACTACGGCGCGATCCGGGCCGCGGTGCTCGCGGTGGGCGGCTGGCACGACCCGTACCGGGACACGGTCCTGCGGCTCGTCGAGCACCTCGACCCGTCGCGGGTACAGGGGCTGATCGGGCCCTGGGCGCATCAGTACCCGGACCAGGGGCTGCCGCCGGGCCCGGCGATCGGCTTCCTCCAGGAGACCCTGCGCTGGTGGGACCACTGGCTGAAGGCCGATCCCGACAGCGCCCACGGCGCGGGAGACACCCGCACGGGAGACACCGGCACGGGAAACACCGGCACGGGAAACACCCGCGCGGGTGACACCGGCGCGGGAGACACCGACGTCATGGCCGAACCGCTGCTCCGCGCCTGGATCAGCGAGTCCCATCCGCCCGCGACGACGTACGACGAGCTGCCCGGCCGCTGGGTCGCCGACGACGCGTGGCCGTCCCCGCACATCACCCCGGTGGAGTACGCCTTCCGGGGGCCGCCGGTGATCGTCGACTCCCCCCAGCACACGGGACTCGACGCCGGGCGCTTCGTCCCCTCCGGCAACGACGCCGACCTGCCGCCCGACCAGCGCGACGAGGACGCCAGATCGGCGAGCTTCGAGTTCGCGGTCGACGACCGGACGGAAATCCTCGGACGGCCCCGGGTGACGCTGCGGCTGCGCATGGACGCCCCCTTCGGCCAGGCCGTCGCCCGCCTCTGCGACGTGGCCCCGGACGGCAGCTCGACCCTCGTCACCCGTGGCGTCCTCAACCTCTCCGCCCGCCACGGCCGCGACCGCGCCGACGCCTGGCCGCCGGGCGCCACGGAGGACGTCACCTTCGAGCTGAACGGAATCGGCCACGCCTTTCCGCCCGGCCACCGCATCCGGCTCGCCGTGTCCTCCGCGTACTGGCCCTGGATCTGGCCCCGGGCCGGGTCCGCGGGCTTCACCCTCGACCCGGCGGGCTCCTCCCTCGAACTCCCCGTCCGCACCCCCACCTCCGACGCGATCGCCTTCGAGGCCCCGGAACACTCCGGGCCGCTCGGCGTCGTGACCCCCGTGACCCTCGACCCGCCCCGCCCCGGGCGGCTGATCGTCCGCGACGTCGCCAAGGGCGAATGGCGCCTGGAGGCCGACCCCGGCAACGGCGGCACCCGCGTCCACCCCGACGGTCTCGAATACACCGAGGAGGCCCTGGACACGTACTCGATCGAGGAACGGGACCCGCTGTCCGCACGCACCCGATCAGACTGGAAGATCCGCCTCCACCGCCCTGAACTGGCGTGGGACGTACGCATCGAGACCCGCTCCGAAATCACCTGTGACGCGGCCCATTTCCTCACCTCCGACGAGGTGGTGTGCCGGCACGGGGACGAGGTGGTCTTCCACCACACCTGGGAGAAACGGATCCCGAGGGTGACGGGCTAGGCCGTGCTTTAGAACTCCCGCCTGGCACGCGACGCCTGGCACGCACTCCCCCGTAGCCCTTCGGGCATGCCCCCACGCTGCGTTGTCGGAGTCATCCAAGTACGTCCAGCACGAGGATGATCTCCCCCAGCTACCGCTGGGAGGTGCCCCCTCCGCCTTGCGATTGCACGCACCAGACGCCTCGAGCCCCGCCCTGCGGGCGGACGGCGCTAGTTCTCAAACACGGCCTAGGCCTGTCGTTCGGATCTTGCCGGACTCGCGTGCGGCTCCGACCCTCGTTCGGCCTTCGGCCGTGTCCTCAATCTCCCCCGGGGCTTCGCCCCGGGGACCCCCAACGGGAATCAGCCCCTTGGGCGTTTGAGGAGCGGGGTTCGGGGGCAGAGCCCCCGACCGGGCAGGCGGCACTGCCGCCGCCATCCCGCCCCCACGTAACGTGTCCCCCACACACGTGGAAAGCGAGGCAAGCACCGATGCCCGAGCAGAGCCCGCTCGATCTGGCCGAGGGCGATCCCTTCGGCCCGCACAATCTTCCGTACGGCGTGTTCACCACCGCGGACGAGCCCGGCCGGCGGCGGCTCGGCGTCCGGATCGGTGACCACGTACTCGACGCCGGAGCCGCGGCCCACACGCTCGGCTCGCCGTACGCCGCGCTGCTCGCGCAGCCGAGCCTGGGCCCGCTCCTCGCGGCGGGCCGCACGGCCTGGCGGGACGTGCGCCGCGCGCTCACCGCGTGGGTGACCGTGCCCGCCCACCGTCAGGACATCGAGCCGCTGCTGCACCCGCTCGGCTCGGTCACCCTGCATCTGCCGTACGAGGTCGCCGACTACGTCGACTTCTACGCCAGCGAGCACCACGCCACCAACGTCGGCCACATCTTCCGCCCGGACGGGGACGCCCTCACCCCCAACTGGAAGCATCTGCCGATCGGTTACCACGGCCGCTCCGGCACGGTCGTCGTATCCGGGACGGACGTCGTCCGGCCCTCCGGCCAGCGCAAGACCCCTGCCGATCCGGCCCCCGTCTTCGGCCCGTCCGTCAAGCTCGACATCGAGGCGGAGGTCGGCTTCGTCGTCGGCACCCCCTCCAGGCTCGGACAGCCCGTGCCGCTGACCTCCTTCCGCGACCATGTCTTCGGGCTGCAGCTCCTCAACGACTGGTCCGCGCGTGACATCCAGGCCTGGGAGTACGTCCCGCTCGGCCCGTTCCTCGGCAAGTCGTTCGCCACGTCCGTCTCCGCCTGGGTCACCCCGCTCGAGGCCCTCGACGCCGCCCGTGTCGCCCCGCCCGCCCGGGACTTCGACCTGCTCCCCTACCTCGACGACTCCGGCGAGGAGGAGCCCGGCGGTCTCGACCTCCGTATCTCCGTCGCGATCAACGGACAGATCGTCTCCGAGCCGCCGTTCGCCACCATGTACTGGACGGCCGCCCAGCAGCTCACCCATATGACGGTCAACGGCGCCTCCCTCCGTACCGGAGACCTCTTCGGCTCCGGCACGGTCAGCGGCCCCGATGTCCACCAGCGCGGCTCCCTCCTCGAACTCACCTGGAACGGGCGCGACCCGCTGGAGCTGCCGTACGGGAAGCGGACCTTCCTGGAGGACGGCGACGAGGTCACGATGACCGCGTGGGCCCCCGGCCCGGACGGTGTCAAGGTCGGCCTCGGCGAGGTGACGGGCCGGGTCGTGCCCGCCGCCGACTAGCCGCCGACCAGCCCTGGCTTCCGGCCGGCCGGGCCCGGTCCTCCGGAACGGGCCCGAGGGCCTGCCCGGGTGGCAGATCTTTTCCCGGCCCGAGGCGTAAGAGCAGGCCAGAGCCGTTCCCCGGGTTCCGGGTAGTGGTGCAACACTGCCGCGACACCATCGGCGGGCGTGCGTCGGTACGGTCCGACGCATGCCCGCCGAACGCAACGACCCGGACGCGGATGTGCGTGCGTACGTGTCACGAGCCGCCCGGCCAGGACCCGAAGAGCTTGACGTGTTCCCGTAAACCCGGACCCGGGACCGCGCGGGCTCACCCGGCGGAGCCGGTCAGCTCTCGTCGTCCGCCGTACGCTCGCCCTCGGCCTGCGACGGGGTCGTCCGGGAGACGTCGGGGTGCTGTTCCTCGGTCGATTCGGTGTCCTCGCCCTCGGCCTGCGAGGGGGTGGTGTACTCGGGGTACTGGTACTGGTACTGGTCGATCATGATGTTCTCCCTTTGACCCTCCAGCCCTCCCCATGATCGAGCGTAGTCCTTTTCCGACGGCCCGGCCCTCCCCGGACCTGCCCAGACCTGCCCGGACCTGCCCGCGCCCACGGCTCCGAAGCCGAAGGCCCGGCGTCCCCCTGGGGAGATGCCGGGCCTTCACCATGATCACGCTCGCGGGCTACCGCACGAACACGCTCGCCTGGCCCGCCAGATCCAGGAAGTACTGCGGCGCGACACCGAGCACCAGCGTGACGGCGACACCGACCGCGATCGTCGTCGTCGTCAGCAGCGACGGCACGGCGACCGTCGGCCCCTCCGGCTTGGGCTCGCTGAAGAACATCAGCACGATGACCCGGATGTAGAAGAACGCGGCGATCGCGGACGAGATCACACCCACCACGACCAGCGCCCCCGCACCGCCCTGCGCCGCCGCACTGAACACGGCGAACTTCCCGGAGAAGCCCGACGTCAGCGGGATACCGGCGAAGGCCAGCAGGAACACCGCGAAGACCGCGGCCACCAGCGGTGAACGCCGCCCGAGCCCGGCCCACTTCGACAGATGCGTGGCCTCACCGCCCGCGTCCCGCACGAGCGTGACGACCGCGAACGCGCCGATCGTCACGAAGGAGTACGCGGCCAGGTAGAAGAGGACGGACGAGACGCCCTCGGGAGTGACCGCGATGACACCGGCGAGGATGAACCCGGCGTGCGCGATCGACGAGTACGCCAGCAGGCGCTTGATGTCGGTCTGGGTGATCGCGACGATCGCACCTCCCAGCATCGTGACGATCGCGATGGCCCACAGCACCGGCCGCCAGTCCCAGCTCATGCCCGGCAGCACCACGTACAGCAGCCGGAGCAGCGCGCCGAACGCCGCGACCTTGGTGGCCGCCGCCATGAAGCCGGTGATCGGGGTCGGCGCGCCCTGGTAGACGTCCGGGGTCCACATGTGGAACGGCACCGCGCCGACCTTGAAGAGCAGCCCCATCAGGATCATCGCGCCGCCGATGAGCAGCAGCGCGTCGTTGCCCATGGTGGAGGCGAGCGCCGGGTCGATGGTCTGGATGGTGCCGTCGACGACGTCGGCGATCTTCGCGTACGACACGGAGCCCGCGTACCCGTACAGCAGGGCGATGCCGAAGAGCAGGAACGCCGACGAGAACGCGCCGAGCAGGAAGTACTTCACCGCGGCCTCCTGCGACATGAGCCGCTTGCGGCGGGCCAGGGCGCACAGGAGGTAGAGCGGCAGCGAGAAGACCTCGAGGGCGACGAAGAGCGTCAGCAGATCGTTGGCCGCCGGGAAGATGAGCATGCCGGAGATGGCGAAGAGAGCCAGCGGGAACACCTCGGTGGTGGTGAACCCGGCCTTGACGGCGGCCTTCTCGCTGTCGCTGCCCGGCACGGACGCGGCCTGCGCGGCGAACGAGTCCACGCGCTTGCCGTGCGCCTCGGGGTCGAGGCGCCGCTCGGCGAAGGTGAAGACCGCGACGAGTGAGGCCAGCAGGATGGTGCCCTGCAGGAACAACGCGGGCCCGTCGACCGCGACGGCGCCCATCGCCGCGATATGGGCCTTGGTCGTGCCGTATCCGCCGGCGGCGAGGCCGACCACCGCGGCGAACGCGGCGGCCAGCGCGACGACGGACAGGAACACCTGCGTGTAGTAGCGGCTCTTGCGCGGGACGAGGGCCTCGACCAGCACCCCCACGACCGCCGCTCCGATCACGATCAGCGTGGGAGCGAGCTGCGCGTACTCGATGTGCGGCGCCGGGATCTTGTCCAGCGGTTGGGCCGCCGTTGTCCACAGGCTGTGGACAGCTGTCGTGCTCACTTGGCCGCCTCCACCTCGGGCTGGGGGTCCTTCTTCTGTACGTCGGACATGGTGAACTCCACGGCCGGGTTGACGATGTCCGTCAGCGGCTTGGGATAGACGCCGAGGAAGATCAGCAACACGATCAGCGGGGTGACCACCACCAGCTCGCGCAGACGCAGGTCCGGCAGGGTCCGCACCTCTGCCTTCACCGGCCCGGTCATGGTCCGCTGGTAGAGGACCAGGGTGTAGAGCGCGGCGAGCACGATGCCGAAGGTCGCGATGACGCCGACCACCGGATAGCGCGCGAACGTGCCGACCAGGACCAGGAACTCACTGACGAACGGCGCGAGTCCCGGCAGCGACAGGGTCGCCAGACCGCCGATGAGGAAGGTGCCCGCGAGGACCGGGGCGACCTTCTGCACACCGCCGTAGTCGGCGATGAGCCGCGAGCCGCGCCGCGAGATCAGGAAGCCGGCCACCAGCATCAGGGCGGCCGTCGAGATCCCGTGGTTGACCATGTAGAGCGTGGCGCCGGACTGGCCCTGGCTCGTCATCGCGAAGATGCCCATGATGATGAAGCCGAAGTGCGAGATCGACGCATAGGCGACCAGGCGCTTGATGTCCCGCTGGCCGACCGCGAGCAGCGCGCCGTACACGATGCTGATCAGCGCCAGGACCAGGATCACCGGCGTCGCCCACTCCGAGGCCTCCGGGAAGAGCCCGAGGCAGAAGCGGAGCATCGCGAAGGTGCCGACCTTGTCGACGACGGCGGTGATCAGCACGGCGACCGGAGCGGTCGCCTCGCCCATGGCGTTGGGCAGCCAGGTGTGCAGCGGCCACAGAGGCGCCTTCACCGCGAAGGCGAAGAAGAAGCCGACGAACAGCAGCCGCTCGGTGGTGGTCGCCATGTCCAGCGAACCGTTCGCCCGGGCTTCGGTGATCTCCTGGAGCGAGAAGTTGCCGACGACGACATAGAGGCCGATGACCGCGGCCAGCATGATCAGCCCGCCGGCCAGGTTGTAGAGCAGGAACTTCACGGCGGCGTACGAGCGCTGGGCCGCCGCGTTCTCGTCGGTGCCCGCGTGGGCGCGGTCTCCGAAGCCGCCGATGAGGAAGTACATCGGGATGAGCATGGCCTCGAAGAGGATGTAGAAGAGGAAGACGTCGGTCGCCTCGAAGGAGAGGATCACCATCGCCTCGACGGACAGGATCAGGGCGAAGAAGCCCTGCGTCGGCCGCCAGCGCGTGGACTGCGTCTCGAGGGGATCGGCGTCGTGCCAGCCGGCCAGGATGATGAACGGGATCAGCACGGCGGTCAGCGCGATCAGCGCCACCCCGATACCGTCCACGCCCAGCTCGTACCGCACCCCGAAGTCCTTGATCCAGGCATGGGATTCGGTGAGCTGATAGCGGTCGCCGCCGGGCTCGAACCGTACGGCGACGACCGCCGCCAGCACGAGCGTGGCGAGCGAGACGAGCAGCGCCAGCCACTTGGCGGCGGCGCGCCGGCCGGCCGGCACGGCGGCGGTGGCGATCGCACCGATCGCCGGGAGCGCCGCCGTCGCTGTAAGGAGCGGGAATGACATGGCAGTTACACCGCCCTCATCAGCAGGGTCGCAGCGATCAGCAACGCCGTACCTCCGAACATCGAGACCGCGTAGGTGCGGGCATAGCCGTTCTGCAGCTTGCGGAGCCGGCCGGAGAGACCGCCGACCGAGGCCGCCGTGCCGTTGACGACCCCGTCGACCAGGGTGTGGTCCACGTACACGAGGGAGCGGGTGAGGTGCTCGCCGCCGCGGACCAGAACGATGTGGTTGAAGTCGTCCTGGAGCAGGTCGCGGCGGGCGGCCCGGGTGAGCAGCGAGCCGCGCGGTGCGACGACCGGCACGGGACGGCGCCCGTACTGGAGGTAGGCGAGCACGACGCCGAGGACCATCACCGCGACGGTCGCGCCGGTGATGGCGCCCGCGCTGATCGGCGGGTGGCCGTGCTCGAAGCTGGTGACCGGCTCCAGCCACTTCACGAACGCGTCGTTCCACGAGAACAGGAAGCCGGCGAAGACCGACCCGAAGGCGAGCACGACCATCGGGATGGTCATGGACTTCGGCGACTCGTGCGGATGCGGCATGTCACCCGGGTGCACCTCGAGACCGGGCTCGACGCTCGGCGCCGTGTCCGGGTCGGGGGCGGGCTGCCAGCGCTTCTCGCCGAAGAACGTCATGATCATCACGCGCGTCATGTAGAACGCGGTGATCGCCGCGCCCAGCAGGGCCGCGCCGCCGAGGATCCAGCCCTCCGTGCCGCCCTTGGCGAAGGCGGCCTCGATGATCTTGTCCTTGGAGAAGAAGCCGGACAGACCGGGGAAGCCGATGATCGCGAGATAGCCGAGGCCGAAGGTGACGAAGGTGATCGGCATGTACTTCCGCAAGGCGCCGTACTTCCTCATGTCGACCTCGTCGTTCATGCCGTGCATGACCGATCCGGCGCCGAGGAAGAGCCCGGCCTTGAAGAAGCCGTGCGTCACCAGGTGCATGATCGCGAAGGCGTAGCCGATCGGCCCGAGACCCGCGGCCAGGATCATGTAGCCGATCTGCGACATCGTCGAACCGGCCAGCGCCTTCTTGATGTCGTCCTTCGCGCAACCGACGATCGCACCGAAGAGGAGCGTGACCGCGCCGACCACGACGACCGCGAGCTGCGCCTCCGGTGCGGCGTTGAAGATCGCCCCGGAGCGGGTGATCAGATAGACGCCGGCGGTCACCATCGTCGCCGCGTGGATGAGGGCCGAGACCGGGGTCGGGCCCTCCATCGCGTCCCCGAGCCAGGACTGCAGCGGCACCTGGGCGGACTTGCCGCACGCGGCGAGCAGCAGGAGCAGCCCGAGGGCGGTCAGCACACCCTCGGACGTCTTGCCCGTCGACTCCAGCACCGGGCCGAAGGTGAAGGTCCCGAAGGTGGTGAACATCAGCATGATGGCGATCGACAGGCCCATGTCGCCGACCCTGTTGACCAGGAAGGCCTTCTTGGCCGCCGTCGCCGCGCTGGGCTTGTGCTGCCAGAAGCCGATGAGCAGGTACGAGGCGAGGCCGACCCCCTCCCACCCGACGTACAGCAGCAGATAGTTGTCGGCGAGGACCAGCAGGAGCATCGCCGCGAGGAAGAGGTTGAGATAGCCGAAGAAGCGGCGGCGGCGCTCGTCGTGCTCCATGTACCCCACCGAGTACAGATGGATGAGCGAGCCGACACCGGTGATCAGCAGGACGAAGGTCATCGACAGCTGGTCGAGCTGGAAGGCGACATCGGCCTGGAAGCCCTCGACCGGGATCCAGCTGTACAGATGCTGGGTCAGGGTCCGCTCGTCGCCGGGCCTGCCGAGCATGTCGGCGAAGAGCACGGCACCGATGACGAAGGAGACGGCGGCGAGCACTGTGCCCAGCCAGTGGCCGACACGGTCGAGCCGGCGCCCGCCGCACAGCAGCAGGACCGCTCCGAGCAGGGGCGCCGCCACCAGCAGCGCAATCAGGTTCTCTGCGTTCATGTCGTTCTAGCGCCCCTTACAGCTTCATCAGGCTGGCGTCGTCGACCGAGGCCGAGTGGCGGGAACGGAACAGCGACACGATGATCGCGAGCCCGACCACGACCTCCGCGGCGGCGACGACCATCGTGAAGAAGGCGATGATCTGGCCGTCGAGGTTGCCGTGCATCCGGGAGAAGGCGACGAGCGTGAGATTGCAGGCGTTGAGCATCAGCTCGATGCACATGAACACCACGATGGCGTTGCGCCTGATCAGCACACCGGCCGCGCCGATGGTGAACAACAGAGCGGCGAGATAGAGGTAGTTGACCGGATTCACCGCGTGACCTCCTGTCCGTCCCGCTGTCCGTCCCTGTCGTGCTCGTCCCGGTCCCGGCCGAGCCGCTCCTCGGAGCGCTGTTCGAGCGCCTTCAGATCGTTCAGCGCCTCGCGGGACACATCGCGGATCTGGCCGCGGTCACGCAACGTCTTGTTGACGCTGAGCTGGGACGCGGTGCCGTCCGGGAGAAGGCCGGCGATGTCCACCGCGTTGTGCCGGGCGTAGACACCGGGCGCGGGCAGCGGCGGCAGGTGCTTGCCCTCGCGGACACGCTGCTCGGCCTGCTCGCGCTGGGTCTTGGCACGCTCGGTGCGCTCGCGGTGGGTGAGCACCATCGCGCCGACGACCGCCGAGATGAGCAGCGCGCCGGTGAGCTCGAAGGCGAAGACGTACTTGGTGAAGATCAGCGCCGCCAGGCCTTCGACGTTGCCCCCCGCGTTGGCCTGGCCGAGTCCGATGAAGGACCCCGAGCCCAGCGCGGCGTGCCCGATTCCGGTGATGAGCAGGATGCCGAAGCCGAGCCCGCAGGCGGCCGCCCACCAGCGCTGGCCCTTCAGCGTCTCCTTGAGGGAGTCCGCGGCCGTCACACCGACGAGCATGACGACGAAGAGGAACAGCATCATGATCGCGCCGGTGTAGACGACGATCTGGACGATGCCCAGGAAGTACGCCCCGTTGGCGAGGTAGAAGATCGCCAGGATGATCATGGTCGCGGCGAGGCACAGCGCGCTGTGCACGGCCTTCTTCATCAGGATGGTGCACAGCGCGCCGATGACGGCGACCGGGCCGAGCACCCAGAACTGGACGGCTTCACCGGTGGAAGCCGCGGCGGCCAGCGCGCTCATGCCTCGACCTCCTCGGCCTGTGCCGCGCCCGGAGCGCCTGTCGATGGCTGCGGTTCGCCCTTGGAGACGGCGACCTGGCGCTCCGTACCGGGCGCGGCCTCGATGACCCGGCCCCGGTAGTAGTCCTGCTCGTCCATGCCGGGGTAGATCGCGTGCGGGGTGTCGACCATGCCGACTTCGAGGCCCGCGAGGAGCTGCTCCTTCGTGTAGATCAGGTTCTCGCGGGAGCTGTCGGCCAGTTCGAACTCATTGGTCATCGTGAGTGCCCGGGTGGGGCAGGCCTCGATGCACAGCCCGCACAGGATGCAGCGGGCGTAGTTGATCTGGTAGACGCGGCCGTATCGCTCGCCCGGCGAGTAGCGCTCCTCGTCGGTGTTGTCCGCGCCCTCCACGTAGATGGCGTCCGCGGGACAGGCCCAGGCGCACAACTCGCAGCCCACGCACTTCTCCAGCCCGTCCGGATGCCGGTTGAGCTGGTGCCGGCCGTGGAAGCGCGGCGCCGTCGTCTTCTGCTGCTCCGGATACTGCTCGGTCAGCCGCTTCTTGAACATGGCCTTGAAGGTCACGCCGAAGCCGGCAACCGGGTTCTGGAACGAGCTCTCGGATTCCTCAGACACCGTCAGCCTCCTTTCCGTCACGAGGACCGTCACTGTCAGTATTCACGCCACCACTGACAATCAGTTCGCGGTCGCGGCGCGGTCGCCTGCGCGGCACCGGCGGCAGCTCCTGCCCGGGCAGCGGCGGCACGGGGTAGCCGCCCGCCATCGCGTCGAACGCGGCGGCCGGCGGCTGCTTCTCCGCCCCGGCCGCTTCCTTCCTGCCGCGGAAGAGGTCGAAGACGAACGACAGCAGCAGTACGGCGATGACCGCCCCGCCGACGTACAGCACGATCTGCGAGAAGTCCTGGCCCTCGTTGCGCAGCGCCCGGACGGTCGCGACGAGCATCAGCCAGACGACCGAGACCGGGATGAGGACCTTCCAGCCGAGCTTCATCAGCTGGTCGTAGCGGACGCGCGGCAGCGTGCCGCGCAGCCAGATGAAGAAGAACAGCAGCAGCTGGACCTTGATGACGAACCAGAGCATCGGCCACCAGCCGTGGTTCGCGCCCTCCCAGAAGGTGCTGACCGGATACGGGGCGCGCCAGCCGCCGAGGAAGAGGGTGACCGAGACCGCCGAGACGGTGACCATGTTGACGTACTCGGCGAGCATGAACAGGGCGAACTTGATGGACGAGTACTCCGTGTTGAAGCCGCCGACCAGGTCGCCCTCGGACTCCGGCATGTCGAACGGGGCACGGTTCGTCTCGCCGACCATCGTCACGATGTAGATCAGGAACGAGACCGGCAGCAGCAGGATGTACCAGCGGTCCGCCTGCGCCTCGACGATCGCCGAGGTCGACATCGATCCGGAGTAGAGGAAGACGGAGGCGAAGGCCGCGCCCATGGCGATCTCGTACGAGATCATCTGCGCGCAGGAGCGCAGTCCGCCGAGCAGCGGGTACGTCGAGCCGGAGGACCAGCCCGCCAGCACGATGCCGTAGATGCCGACCGAGGCGACCGCGAGGATGTAGAGCATCGCGATCGGCAGGTCGGTGAGCTGCATCGTGGTCCGCTGGCCGAAGATCGAGATCTCGTTGCCGGCCGGGCCGAAGGGGATGACGGCGATCGCCATGAAGGCGGGGATCGCGGCGACGATCGGTGCGAGGACATAGACGATCTTGTCCGCGCGTTTGACGATCAGGTCCTCCTTGAGCATCAGCTTGACGCCGTCCGCGAGGGACTGGAGGAGACCCCAGGGGCCGTGCCGGTTGGGGCCGATGCGCAGCTGCATCCAGGCGACGACCTTGCGCTCCCACACGATGGAGAACAGCACCGTCAGCATCAGGAAGGCGAAGCAGAAGACCGCCTTGACGACGACGAGCCACCAAGGGTCCCGCCCGAACAGCGAGAGGTCCTCGGCGGCGAGGAGGATCGGGTTCACGGGCGCACCTCCGGTACGTCGTCGCTGTCGCCGGCCCCCGGGCCGGCAACGGCTGCCGGACCGATGCGGACGAGCCGGCCGGGCACCTCACCCGTGTCGCTGAGCACGCCGCCGCCCGTCGAGTTGAGCGGGAGCCAGACCACCCGGTCGGGCATCTCGGTCACCTGGAGCGGGAGTTGTACGGAACCGGCGGGTCCGGTGACGGCGAGTACATCGCCGTCCTTGACGCCGGTCTCGGCCGCCGTGGTGGCGGAGAGGCGGGCGACCGCGGCGTGCCGGGTGCCGGCCAGCGCCTCGTCGCCCTCCTGGAGGAGCCCCTGGTCGAGCAGGAGCCGGTGGCCCGCGAGGACCGCCTCGCCCGCACCGGGGCGGGGCAGCGGCCGCGGGGACTCGACGGGCTCGGTCGCCCGCGCCCCGGTCCACGCCCCGAGCCCGTCCATCTCCCGCCGTACGGACCTGAGGTCCGGCAGGGCCAGATGGACGTCGAGGGCATCGGCGAGCATGTGCAGCACCCGCGCATCCGTCGGCGGCAGCGGGCGGGTCATCTGGTCGGGCTTCAGCGCCGCCTCGAAGAGCCGCGCCCTGCCTTCCCAGTTGAGGAAGGTGCCGGGCTTCTCGGCGACGGCCGCGACGGGGAGGACCACATCGGCGCGCGAGGTGACCTCGGTCGGCCGCAGCTCCAGCGAGACGAGGAAGCCGACCGCGTCGAACGCCTCGCGCGCGCGTGCGGGGTGCGGCAGATCGGCCACCTCGACGCCGGCGACGACCAGTGCGGCCAGTTCGCCGTTGGCCGCGGCTTCGACGATCTGTCCGGTGTCACGGCCGTAGCGGTGCGGCAGTTCGCGTACGCCCCAGGCGGCCGCGGTCTCCTCGCGGGCCCGCGGGTCGGTGGCGGGGCGGCCACCGGGCAGCAGCGAGGGGATGGCACCCGCCTCGACGGCGCCGCGCTCCCCGGCCCGGCGCGGGATCCACACCAGCTCGGCGCCGGTCGCGGTGGCGGCCCGTACCGCCGCGGTGAGGGCGCCCGGCACTCCGGCCAGCCGCTCGCCGACGACGATCACTGCGCCTGCGCCGCGCAGTGCTTCCGCGGCCGCCGCGCCGTCCCCGTCGAGTCCGGTGCCGGACGCCAGCGCGTTCAGCCACTCGGCCTCGGTGCCGGGTGCGGCGGGCAGCAGGACGCCGCCGGCCTTCGTCAGGCCGCGGGTGGCGTGCGTGGCGAGTGCGAAGGTCCGCTGACGGTGCTTGCGCGAGGCCTTGCGCAGCCGCAGGAAGACGCCGGGGGCCTCCTCCTCGGACTCGAAGCCCACGAGCAGCACCGCGGGCGCCGCCTCCAGGGAGGTGTAGGTGACGCCCTCGCGGTCCAGGTCCCGGCCGTGACCGGCGACCCGGGCGGCCAGGAAGTCGGCTTCCTCGGAGGAGTGCACCCGCGCCCGGAAGTCGATGTCGTTGGTGTCCAGAGCGATCCGCGCGAACTTGGCGTACGCGTACGCGTCCTCGACGGTGAGCCTGCCGCCGGTCAGCACGGCCGCCCGGCCGCGTGCCGCGGAGAGCCCGGCGGCCGCGGCCTCCAGGGCCTCCGGCCAGCTCGCCGGCTCCAGCTCACCGCTCTCCTTGTTGCGTACGAGCGGGGTGGTGAGCCGGTCGCGCTGCTGGGCGTAGCGGAAGGCGAACCGCCCCTTGTCGCAGATCCACTCCTCGTTGACCTCGGGGTCGTCGGCGGCGAGCCGCCGCATGACCTTTCCGCGCCGGTGGTCGGTACGGGTGGCGCAGCCGCCCGCGCAGTGCTCGCACACCGAGGGCGACGACACGAGGTCGAAGGGCCGGGAGCGGAACCGGTACGCCGCCGAGGTCAGCGCGCCGACCGGGCAGATCTGGATGGTGTTGCCGGAGAAGTACGACTCGAAGGGGTCGCCCTCGCCCGTGCCGACCTGCTGCAGCGCGCCGCGCTCGAGCAGCTCGATCATCGGGTCGCCGGCGATCTGGTTGGAGAAGCGGGTGCAGCGCGCGCACAGCACGCACCGCTCACGGTCGAGCAGCACCTGTGTGGAGATGTTGACCGGCTTCTCGTACGTGCGCTTCCTGCCCTCGAAGCGGGACTCGGCCCGGCCGTGCGAGACGGCCTGGTTCTGCAGGGGGCACTCGCCGCCCTTGTCGCAGACCGGGCAGTCGAGGGGATGGTTGATGAGCAGCAGCTCCATCACGCCCTGCTGCGCCTTCTCGGCGACGGGAGAGGTGAGCTGCGACTTGACGACCATGCCGTCGGTGCAGGTGATGGTGCAGGACGCCATCGGCTTGCGCTGGCCCTCGACCTCGACGATGCACTGCCGGCAGGCGCCGGCCGGGTCGAGGAGGGGGTGGTCGCAGAACCGGGGGATCTCGATGCCGAGCAGCTCGGCGGCGCGGATGACCAGGGTGCCCTTCGGCACGCTGATCTCGATGCCGTCGATGGTGAGCGTGACGAGGTCCTCCGGCGGGACGGCCGCCTCGCCGCCCCCGGAGGGAGCGCTCGTGGTCACAGTCATGCGTTCACCTCCGTGTTGTCGTCGTGCTTGTCCGCCCATGCGGTGGATGCGGCCGGGTCGAAGGGGCAGCCCTTCCCGCGGATGTGCTGCTCGTACTCGTCCCGGAAGTACTTGAGCGAGGAGAAGATCGGCGAGGCGGCGCCGTCGCCGAGGGCGCAGAACGACTTGCCGTTGATGTTGTCGGCGATGTCGTTCAGCTTGTCGAGGTCCGCCATGACGCCCTTGCCGGCCTCGATGTCGTGGAGCAACTGGACGAGCCAGTACGTGCCTTCGCGGCAGGGCGTGCACTTGCCGCAGGACTCGTGGGCGTAGAACTCGGTCCAGCGGGTGACGGCCCGTACGACACAGGTCGTCTCGTCGAAGCACTGGAGTGCCTTGGTGCCGAGCATCGATCCGGCGGCGCCGACGCCCTCGTAGTCCAGCGGGACGTCGAGGTGTTCGTCGGTGAACATCGGGGTGGAGGAGCCGCCCGGCGTCCAGAACTTCAGCCGGTGGCCGGGGCGCATGCCGCCGCTCATGTCGAGGAGCTGGCGCAGGGTGATCCCGAGCGGGGCCTCGTACTGGCCGGGGCTCGCGACATGGCCG
This sequence comes from Streptomyces sp. NPDC043870, assembly GCF_056435785.1. Classification (NCBI taxonomy): domain Bacteria; kingdom Bacillati; phylum Actinomycetota; class Actinomycetes; order Kitasatosporales; family Streptomycetaceae; genus Streptomyces; species Streptomyces sp. NPDC043870. The sequence continues at coordinate 63,586 of NZ_JBWKDT010000002.1, read as the reverse complement.
CTCAGCGAGTAGAGCGTGAAGCCCGGGGACTTCTCGCTGCCCATCGACTTGAACCACTCCTTGCCCCTGTGGAGGATCGCGGGAACGGACGCGATGGACTCGACGTTGTTCACCACAGTGGGGCACGCGTACAGACCGGCGACCGCGGGGAAGGGGGGTCGCAGCCGGGGCTGGCCGCGGCGGCCTTCCAGGGAGTCGAGGAGTGCGGTCTCCTCACCGCAGATGTACGCGCCGGCGCCCGCGTGCACGGTGAGCTCGAGGTCGAGCCCGCTTCCCAGGATGTTCTTGCCGAGGAAGCCCGCCTCGTACGCCTCGCGTACGGCCTCGTGCAGCCGTCGCAGTACGGGCACGACCTCGCCGCGCACGTAGATGAAGGCGTGGTTGGACCGGATCGCGTAGCAGGCGATCACGATTCCCTCGATGAGGGAGTGCGGATTGGCGAACAGAAGGGGGATGTCCTTGCAGGTTCCCGGCTCCGACTCGTCGGCGTTGACGACGAGATAGTGCGGCTTGCCGTCACCCTGCGGAATGAACTGCCACTTCATTCCGGTGGGGAAGCCGGCGCCACCGCGGCCGCGGAGACCGGAGTCCTTGACGTACGCGATGAGCTCGTCCGGGGCCATCGCGAGGGCCTTGCGCAGGCCTTCGTAGCCGTCGTGGTTCCGGTAGGTCTCCAGCGTCCAGGACTCGGGCTGGTCCCAGAAGGCGGAGAGGACGGGCATGAGCATCTTCTCGGGGCTGGTTTCTCCCCCGGCCTCCGGCCCGTACTCGGTCGACACGGTCATCACTCCCCCTCCTCGGAAACCGGGCCGGCCGGGTGGGCCGGGTCGGACGCCGATGTCTGCTGCGGTGCGTCGTGCGAGCTGAGGTGCTCGCCCGGCGACTCGCTCTGCGGCGCGGCTCCGCGCGGGTGGACCACGCGCGGCTGGGGGGTTTCGCCCTTGGCCAGCCGCAGGCCGATCAGGGACGCCGGGCCCGCGCCGCCGGTCGCCTCGACGGCGCCGGGGCGTGCGTCGGGGAAGCCGGCCAGGATGCGGGAGGTCTCCTTGAAGCTGCACAGCGGGGCGCCGCGGGTGGGTTCGACGGTCCGCCCGGCCCGCAGGTCGTCGACGAGCCGCCGTGCCGACTCCGGGGTCTGGTTGTCGAAGAACTCCCAGTTGACCATCACCACGGGCGCGAAGTCGCAGGCCGCGTTGCACTCGATGTGCTCAAGAGTGATCTTGCCGTCCTCGGTGGTCTCGCTGTTGCCGACGCCGAGGTGTTCCTTGAGCTCGTCGAAGATGGCGTCGCCGCCCATCACCGCGCACAGCGTGTTGGTGCAGACGCCGACCTGGTAGTCGCCGGACGGCTTGCGGCGGTACATGGTGTAGAAGGTGGCGACCGCGGTGACCTCCGCCGTCGTCAGCTCCAGCAGGTCCGCGCAGAACCGCATACCGGTGCGGGTGACGTAGCCCTCCTCCGACTGCACGAGGTGGAGCAGCGGCAGCAGCGCGGACCGGCTGTCCGGGTAGCGGCCGATGATCTCCTTGGCGTCGGCTTCGAGCCTGGCCCGCACGTCGGCCGGGTAGTCAGGTGCGGGGAGCTGTGGCATCCCGAGCGATACGTCTGTCACCGGTCGACGCCTCCCATCACGGGGTCGATGGACGCGACGGCGACGATCACGTCGGCCACCTGGCCGCCCTCGCACATCGCCGCCATGGACTGCAGATTGGTGAAGGACGGGTCGCGGAAGTGGACCCGGTAGGGGCGGGTACCGCCGTCGGAGACGACATGGACCCCGAGCTCGCCCTTGGGCGATTCGACGGCCGCGTACGCCTGTCCTGCCGGGACCCGGAAGCCCTCGGTCACCAGCTTGAAGTGGTGGATCAGGGCCTCCATGGAGGTACCCATGATCTTCTTGATGTGGTCGAGGGAGTTGCCGAGGCCGTCGGGGCCGAGCGCGAGCTGCGCGGGCCAGGCGATCTTCTTGTCCTCGACCATGACCGGGCCGGGGGCGAGGCGGTCCAGACACTGCTCGACGATCCGCAGCGACTGCCGCATCTCCTCCAGCCGGATGAGGAAGCGGCCGTACGCGTCACAGGTGTCGGCGGTCGGGACGTCGAACTCGTAGTTCTCGTAGCCGCAGTACGGGTCGGTCTTGCGCAGGTCGTGCGGCAGCCCGGTGGCGCGCAGGATCGGTCCTGTCGCGCCGAGCGCCATGCAGCCGGCCAGGTCCAGATAGCCGATGTCCTGCATCCGGCCCTTGAAGATCGGGTTCCCGGTGGCGAGCTTGTCGTACTCGGGAAGGTTCTTCTTCATCTTCTTCACGAACTCGCGGATCTGGTCCACGGCGCCCGGGGGCAGGTCCTGGGCGAGGCCGCCGGGGCGGATGTACGCGTGGTTCATCCGCAGGCCGGTGATGAGTTCGTAGATGTCGAGAATCAGTTCACGATCACGGAATCCGTAGATCATGATCGTGGTGGCGCCGAGCTCCATACCGCCGGTGGCGATGCACACCAGGTGGGAGGAGAGCCGGTTCAGCTCCATCAGCAGAACGCGGATGACGGTCGCCCGGTCCGGGATCTGGTCCTCGATGCCGAGCAGCTTCTCGACCGCGAGGCAGTACGCCGTCTCGTTGAAGAACGGCGTGAGGTAGTCCATGCGCGTGACGAAGGTCGTGCCCTGCGTCCAGGTCCGGTATTCGAGGTTCTTCTCGATGCCGGTGTGCAGGTAGCCGATGCCGCAGCGGGCCTCGGTGACCGTCTCGCCCTCGATCTCCAGGATGAGACGGAGCACCCCATGGGTGGACGGGTGCTGCGGACCCATGTTGACGACGATGCGCTCGTCGTCGGCCTTGGCCGCGGTCCGGGCGACCTCGTCCCAGTCGCCGCCGGTGACTGTATAGACAGTCCCCTCGGTCGTCTCACGTGCAGATGCAGACGGTGTTGTCACGAGTACGACCTCCGCTGGTCCGGAGCCGGGATCTGGGCGCCCTTGTACTCGACGGGGATGCCGCCGAGGGGGTAGTCCTTGCGCTGAGGGAAGCCCTGCCAGTCGTCCGGCATCATGATCCGGGTGAGGGCGGGGTGGCCGTCGAAGATCAGGCCGAAGAAGTCGTAGGTCTCGCGCTCATGCCAGTCGTTGGTCGGATAGACCCCGACGAGGGACGGGACGTGCGGGTCCGTGTCCGGGGCGCTGACCTCCAGGCGGATCAGCCGGCCGTGGGTGATCGAGCGCAGGTGGTAGACGGCGTGCAGCTCGCGGCCCTTGTCGCCGGGGTAGTGGACGCCGCTCACACCCGTACAGAGCTCGAAGCGCAGTGCCGGGTCGTCGCGGAGGGTGCGGGCGACCTGCACGAGGTGCTCTCGGGTGATGTGGAAGGTGAGCTCACCCCGGTCGACGACGGTCTTCTCGATCGCGTTCTCGGGGAGAAGGTTCTGCTCCTCCAGGGCGCCCTCGAGCTCGTCGGCGACCTCGTCGAACCAGCCGCCGTACGGGCGAGTGGCCGCGCCCGGCAGTCGCACGGAACGGACGAGCCCGCCGTATCCGGAGGTGTCGCCGCCGTTGTTCGCACCGAACATGCCGCGCTGGAGGCGGATCTCCTCGCCGTGCTCACCACGCTGGCCCGGCAGGTTCTGCCCGCTGAGCTCCTTCTCGGGGTTCGGCTGGTCGGTCACCGGAGCAGCCCCTTCATCTCAATGGTGGGGAGCGCCTTGAGGGCCGCTTCCTCCGCCTCACGGGCCGCTTCTTCCGCGTTCACACCGAGCTTGGAGGTCTGGATCTTCTGGTGGAGCTTGAGGATCGCGTCCATCAGCATCTCCGGCCGCGGGGGGCAGCCCGGCAAATAGATGTCAACGGGAACAATGTGGTCAACACCCTGCACAATCGCGTAATTGTTGAACATTCCACCCGAGGATGCGCAAACCCCCATGGAAATCACCCACTTGGGGTTGGGCATCTGGTCATAGACCTGGCGCAGGACGGGGGCCATCTTCTGGCTCACCCGCCCGGCCACGATCATCAGATCGGCCTGCCGGGGCGAACCGCGGAAGACCTCCATGCCGAAGCGGGCCAGGTCGTACCGGCCGGCGCCGGTCGTCATCATCTCGATGGCGCAGCAGGCCAGGCCGAAGGTGGCGGGGAAGACGGACGCCTTGCGCACCCAGCCCGCGGCCTGTTCGACGGTGGTCAGCAGAAAACCGCTCGGCAGCTTCTCTTCGAGTCCCATTGGTGTGCCCCTCAGCCCCTCAGTCCCATTCCAGGCCGCCGCGCCGCCATACATACGCGTAGGCGACGAAGACGGTGAGCACGAAGAGCAGCATCTCCACGAGCCCGAAAATCCCCAGGGCGTCGAAGGTGACGGCCCAGGGGTAGAGGAAGACGATCTCGATGTCGAAGACGATGAAGAGCATCGCCGTCAGGTAGTACTTGATCGGGAAGCGGCCGCCCCCGGCCGGGTGGGGCGTGGGCTCGATACCGCATTCGTACGCCTCGAGCTTCGCCCGGTTGTAGCGCTTCGGGCCGATAAGCGTGGCCATGACCACGGAGAAGATCGCAAAGCCTGCCGCTAGGGCGCCGAGCACGAGGACGGGTGCGTAGGCATTCACGCTCCTCGCTCCTTCCAGTCGTCCTTGACCGTTGGACCGCACGGGCACCGCCTCGCCGCCTCGCGAAGATCACGCATATGTGAGGCAGTTCACAAGCCCGACTGCTCCGCATCCTATGCCTGCCGGTCTGTGATCTGCGACACGGGGTACGACAACGACTTTGTGATCTCCACCACCTGACGAAGGATCATGAAGTCGGATGAGCGGTGATCTTCATACGGGAAGCGCACGAGCGACTACAAAAGGTGACGCCTTCCTCCGTTACCGCTGGTCAGAGGCGGCCACCCCTAGCAGGGATCTCGCCGCTCAAGCAAATTCGCGATGGACCGGACCGGGTGATAGAGGGCGCCGTCACCCGAGCGAGGGGCAGGGCGGACCGAGGTGGACGCGTGCGTCCGTTCACGAGGCTCCGGGGTGTCGTCGGCGGTGACCATTCTGTGACCTGTACCACTCGGCGGCGGCCCTCGAAAACCGGGGCTTGGCCATCGGTGTGAAGGGGTGGTAAGCGGCGGGCAATCCGGACCTTTTTCTGAAAGCCCATGATCACGGCCGTGATCACACATGCCCGTTTTGCCCGTTACGGCGTCAATAAAGGTCTCAGGAAGGCGGATTAGGCGCCTCCGCGCGCAACTGTGGCGCAACACACGTTTCTTGAAGGGAACCGTGAGCCCCTGATAGCGGTTGTACTCATGTCCCACACCGCTCACATACGAAGCCACCGGAAGCCCCGCACCCGCAGCGCCTCGACGCTCGCACTCCGGGCCGGAGTTGCCGGTGGCGTCCTCAGCACCATCGCGGTGGCCGGTAGCACCGTGCCGGCGAACGCCGAGCCGGTGACCGAGACCATCGAGATGCCCGCGCTCACGCTCGACACCCCGGAGCTCGCGAGCGCGGTCGCCCGCTCCGCCGAGGCAACGCAGCAGGCTGCCCTGGATCTCGAACTGCAGACCCAGGAGAACGCCGCCGCAGCGAAGGCCGCCAAGGTCGCGAAGAAGGCCAAGGCCGAGGCGGACCGCAAGGCCGAGGCCGAGCGGAAGGCCGAGGAGGCCGCCCGCGCCGAGGCCAAGGAGCGCGCCTCCCGCTCCTCCGAGCGCACCACGCTCTCCGCCTCCTCGAAGAGCACCTCCAACGCGTCCGGCTCCGTCGGGACCGTCATCTCCTTCCTCAAGGCACAGCTCGGCGACGCCTACGTCATGGGCGCCAGCGGCCCCAACGCCTGGGACTGCTCCAGCCTCGTCCAGGCCGCGTACCGCCAGGTGGGCGTGGACCTGCCGCGTGTCTCGCAGGACCAGTCCGTGGCCGGCACCCAGGTCTCCCTGGACAACCTCCAGGTCGGCGACATCCTCTACTGGGGCGGCGCCGGCTCGGCGTACCACGTCGGCGTCTACATCGGCGACGGCCAGTACCTCGACGCCGCGAACCCCAGCAAGGGCGTCGTGATCCAGGACCTGTCGGGCTACCCGGCGAGCGGCGCGGTCCGCGTCCTCTGACGCACCCTGACACTTCGCCGAGGGCCGTCGCTCCCACCCGGGAGCGGCGGCCCTTCGCTCACCCGAGATCGAAGGTGTCCGGCAGTCCCAGCCGCCACCTGGCCTCGTCGACGCGCTTGAGGGCCTCCGTCTCCGGCGGCCGGCAGTGCCCCCAGGTCTCGCACCCCCCGGCGGTCGAGCCGTCCGCGTCGAGCAGGGCGTTGAGCGGTTGAGCCGGAAGGGAACGGGCACGGACGGCCACAGCACCTCTACAGTGCGTACACCGCCCCGCCGCTCAGGCCTAGCGGAACAGCTCGATCACCCGGGCGTAGCTGTCGCCGCCGTTGCCGTCGGCGACGGCCTGCGCCATCAGGTCCCGGTGCAGCCGGGGCAGCCGCCCGTCGACTCCCCGGGCTTCCCCCGCGTGCAGGAGGTGCTCGACCGTCGCCAGCTGTACGTCGATCGTGGCGTCGTCGCCCGGGTAGTGACCCGCGTCGATCTGACCCGCGTAGGTGTCCATGAAACCCGTCACCGTCCTCAGCCAGCGGATCGCCACCGGCGTGAAGGTGCGCGCGGACACGCCGTCCGCGCCGACGAGCGCCGTCGCGTGCAGCCAGCCGCCGAACACCGACCACATCAGTCCGAGCAGCCCCGTGTCGTACAGCGAGGCGAGCCCGGCGTCCTCACCGAGGTCGACCGGGTCACCGAGCACGGCGAGGGTGTCACGGTGGGCGGCGAGGGCAGCGGGTGAGCCGCTGTAGAGGATCATGTTCACCGGATTCCCCACACCGGGCGGCGTCGTCATGATGCCGCCGTCGAGGTAGCCGATGCCGTTGCCGGCCGCCCATGCCGCCTCCTCGCGGGCCTGCTCGGGCGAGCCGGACGTCAGATTGACGAGGGTGCGCCCGGACAGCAGCCCGGCGACAGGGCCGAGGAGTTCGTGTACGGCGGTGTAGTCGAGGACGCAGACCACGACGAGCTCGCCCGCCTCGACCGCTTCGGCGACGGTGGCCGCGCGATCGGCTCCCCGGGCGACGAGCGCGTCCGCCTTCTCCGGTGTGCGGTTCCAGACGGTCGTCGGGTGGCCCGAGTCCAGAAAGGCCCCGGCGAGCGCCGTGCCCATCTGCCCCAGCCCGATGACGGTGACTTTTGTGCGGGTCATGGCGATAACTCCCTCTAAAGCATGGTTCCTTGTGCAAGATCCACACTTTCAGCGGGTCCGAGCCGTCGACAGTGGCAGGAGTGCCCATCTCCGCAAAATTCCTGCCGCACACTCGGTGTCGACCGTACGCTCGGCACCATGCGCCCAGGAATCGTCGCCGTCGCCGTCGTGCCGGATCAACGGTCCGGGATCTCGCTCTGGGAGATGTACGAACTCTCCATCGCCTGCACCGTGTTCGGCATCCCGCACCCCGATCTTGCTGACCCCTGGTACGAGCTGCGCCTGTGCGGCCCCGCACAGGACAGCGCCGGAACGGGGCTCTCCGTACGCACGGAGTACGGGCTGGACGCGCTCGCCGGGGCGGACACCGTCATCGTGCCGTCCGTGCCCGACGCGTGCGTCGACGGCGGCAGGGACGTGCCTGCCGAGCTCGTTGACGCCCTGCGCGCCGCCGCCGCATCCGGGGCCCGCATGGTCTCGCTGTGCACCGGCGCGTTCGCGCTCGCGGCCGCCGGGCTCCTCGACGGCCGCCGGGCCACCGCCCACTGGCAGCACACGGCCGAGCTCGCCGCCCGCCATCCCGAGGTGGTCGTCGACGACTCGGTGCTCTACACCGACGAGGGAAACGTGCTGACCAGCGCCGGCGCCACGGCGGCGCTGGACCTGTGTCTGCATCTGGTCCGCCGCGATCTGGGTGCGGACGTCGCGGGCAAGCTGGCCCGCCGGCTCGTCGTGCACGCCCATCGCACCGGCGGGCAGGCCCAGTTCATCGACGCACCGGTGCCGCAGAGCGACGACGACAGCCTCGGCCCCGTGCTGCAGTGGGCGGCCGAGCATCTGGAAGACCCGCTCACGGTGGAGGAGCTCGCGCGCCGAGCGCGCATGAGCCCGCGCACGTTCTACCGGCGGCTCCAGGAGAGCACCGGGACGACACCGCTGCAGTGGCTGCTGCAGCAGCGCGTGGCGCGGGCACAGACCCTGCTGGAGTCCACCGATCTGCCCGTCGAGCAGATCGGTGAACACAGCGGGCTGGGTACGGCGGCGAATCTGCGCCGCCACTTCACCCGGTCGGTGGGTGTGTCCCCGACCGACTACCGGAGGTCGTTCAGGGCTTGAGGCTCAGGCCTTGCGGCTCCGGCGAGGCTCAGGCCTCGAGACCCGGGCCTTGCGGCTTCGGCGAGGCTCGGGCCTCGAGACCCGGGCCTTGACCTTCAGGCCTTCGGGGCCACCTTCGAGAGCCCGTTGATGATGCGGTCCATCGCGTCGCCGCCCGTCGGGTCGGTGAGGTTGGCGAGCATCTTCAGCGTGAACTTCATCAGCAGCGGGTGGGTCAGTCCGCGCTGCGTCGCGATCTTCATGACCTTCGGGTTGCCGATGAGCTTCACGAAGGCGCGGCCCAGCGTGTAGTAGCCGCCGTAGGTGTCCTTGAGGACCTTCGGGTAGCCGTGGAGGGCCAGTTCGCGCTGGGCCGGGGTCGCCCGGGCGTGTGCCTGGACGATGACGTCCGCGGCGATCTGGCCGGACTCCATGGCGTACGCGATGCCCTCGCCGTTGAACGGGTTGACGAGGCCGCCCGCGTCGCCGACCAGCAGCAGGCCCTTCGTGTAGTGCGGCTGCCGGTTGAAGGCCATGGGGAGCGCGGCGCCGCGGATCGGCATCGTCATGTTCTCCGGGGTGTAGCCCCAGTCCTCCGGCATGGAGGCGCACCAGGCCTTCAGCACCTCGCGCCAGTCGAGCTCCTTGAAGGCGGACGAGGTGTTGAGCACGCCGAGGCCGACGTTGGACGTGCCGTCGCCCATGCCGAAGATCCAGCCGTAGCCGGGCAGCAGCCGGTCCTGGGCGCCGCGCCGGTCCCACAGCTCCAGCCAGGACTCCAGGTAGTCGTCGTCGTGCCGGGGGCTGGTGAAGTACGTACGCACCGCGACGCCCATCGGGCGGTCCTCACGACGGTGCAGCCCCATCGCGAGGGAGATCCGGGAGGAGTTGCCGTCCGCGGCGACGACGAGCGGGGCGGAGAAGGTGACCTCGCGCTTCTCCTCGCCGAGTTTGGCGTGGACCCCCGTGATGCGGCCGGTGCGGTCGTCGATGACCGGCGCGCCGACGTTGCAGCGCTCGTACAGCCGCGCACCCGCCTTCTGCGCCTGCCGGGCCAGCTGCTCGTCGAAGTCGTCCCGCTTGCGGACGAGGCCGTAGTCCGGGTAGCTGGCGAGCTCCGGCCAGTCGAGCTGGAGCCGGACGCCGCCGCCGATGATCCGCAGGCCCTTGTTGCGCAGCCAGCCGGCCTCTTCGGAGATGTCGATGCCCATCGAGACGAGCTGCTTGGTGGCGCGAGGGGTGAGACCGTCGCCGCAGACCTTCTCGCGCGGGAACGCCGTCTTCTCCAGGAGGAGTACGTCGAGACCGGCCTTGGCCAGGTAGTACGCAGTCGTCGAGCCGGCCGGGCCTGCCCCGACGACGATCACATCTGCGGTGTGCTCGGAGGGCGTCGTCTCGGTCACGGCCGGTTCTCCCGAAGACTCGAATTCGCGTGCCAGGCGGCACAGGTCATGTGCAGTCTATGGGGGTGCACTGATCGGCAACCGAAGGGCTCCCCCGCGATGACCGCAGCCTCTCTCCCCGTCGTACAGCTCCGCGTTCCCACCGAGGAGGACGCGTTCGCCTGGCATCACGTCTTCGACGACCCGGACGTCATGGAGTTCCACGGGGGCAGGTCCGCCGAGCTGTCGGTGTACGAGGAGCTCACCGCACGCCAGCGCCGCCATGACGCGGAGCGCGGCTTCTGTCTGTGGACGATGCTCGACGAGGCGGGTGAGGTGATCGGCTTCACGGGTGCGCAGCCGTGGCCGCACCAGTCCTTCGGTCCGGTCGGCGAGATCGAGATCGGCTGGCGGCTGGGGCGGGCGTACTGGGGCCGGGGCTATGCGACGGCCGCCGCGCGGGTCACCCTGGAGCGGGTGCGGGCGGCGGGCGTCCCGTCGGTGGTCGCGATGGTCGACGCCCGCAACGAGCGGTCGATCGCCGTCACGCGGCGGCTGGGCATGGAGCGGACGGAGACGTTCGGCATCCCGGACTCGGATCGCAAGGCCTACTGCTTCCGGCTCGTTCTCCAGCCTTCTTGAAGAGTCCTCGTGCAGGGGACAGGCCCTGGAACACCCACGGTGCCGGACAGGCCTGGGGAGAGGCCCTAGAACACCGACAGGCCGGTCAGTGTCGTGAACCGGTCCAGCGCCGCCACGCCCGCCACCGAGTTGCCCTGCTTGTCCAGCCCCGGGCTCCACACGCACAGCGTGCAACGCCCCGGTACGACCGCGACGATCCCGCCACCCACCCCGCTCTTGCCGGGCAGCCCGACCCGGTACGCGAACTCGCCCGCCGCGTCGTACGTACCGCAGGTGAGCATCACCGCGTTGATCTGCTTGGCCTCGCTGCGGGTCAGCAGCCGGGTGCCGTCCGCGCGCAGCCCGTGGCGGGCCAGGAAGCGGGCCGCGAGCGCCAGATCGGCGCAGCTCATCTCGATCGAGCACTGCCAGAAGTAGTGGTCGAGCAGCGCGGGGACAGGATTGGCGATGTTGCCGTACGACGCCATGAAGTGGGCCAGCGCGGCGTTCCGGTCGCCGTGCGCGGACTCCGATCCGGCGACTTCCGGATCGAAGGCCAGCTCCGGGTTCCCGCTCTCCTGCCGCAGGAACTCCAGCAGTTCGCTGCTCGCGTCGCCGGTCAGGGTCTGCAGCCGGTCGGTGACGACGAGGGCGCCCGCGTTGATGAACGGATTGCGCGGGATGCCGTTCTCGTACTCCAGCTGCACCAGCGAGTTGAACGGGTTGCCGGAGGGTTCCCGGCCCACGTGTTCCCACAGGCTGTCGCCGCCCTGCGAGAGGGCGAGAGCCAGTGCGAAGACCTTGGTGACGGACTGGGTGGAGAAGGGCCGTTCCCAGTCCCCGACCCCGTACACCTGGCCGTCGAGATCGGCGAGGGCCATGCCGAACCGGCTCGGGTCGACGGAGGCCAGGGCCGGGATGTACTCGGCGGGTGTGCCGCTGCCGACGAGCGGTGCGACGTCCTGCGCGATCTGCTCCAGGATCGCCTGGTAGTCCATGGCGTCGGGGCCTTCGGGTGCTTACTGCGGCTTGGTGCCGCGGTGCAGCGCCACGATTCCGCCGGTCAGATTCCGCCACGCCACCTTCGACCAGCCGGCCTTCTGCAGCAGTCCGGCGAGCTCCGGCTGCTCGGGCCACGACTGGATCGACTCGGCGAGATAGACGTACGCGTCCGGGTTCGACGAGACCGCGCGTGCCACGGGCGGCAGCGCCCGCATCAGGTACTCCTCGTAGACGGTCCGGAACGCCGCCCACGTCGGGTGCGAGAACTCGCAGATCACGACGCGCCCGCCCGGCTTGGTCACCCGGTACAGCTCACGCAGCGCCCCCTCCGTGTCCTGCACGTTGCGCAGCCCGAAGGAGATCGTCACGGCGTCGAAGGCGTTGTCCTGGAACGGCAGCTTCGTCGCGTCCCCGGCGGTGAGCGGAAGCCACGGGTGCCGCTTCTTGCCCTCGCGCAGCATGCCGAGGGAGAAGTCGCACGGCACGACGTACGCGCCGGTGCGGGTGAAGGGCAGCGAGGACGTGCCGGTGCCGGCGGCGAGGTCGAGGATCTTCTCGGCCGGGCGGGCGTTCACCGCCTTGGCGACCTCCTTGCGCCATCGCCGGTCCTGGCCGAGCGAGAGCACGTCATTGGTGAGGTCGTAGTTCGCCGCGACATCGTCGAACATCGAAGCGACTTCGTGCGGCTGCTTGTCCAGGGAGGCTCGGGTCACGCCCCCATTGTGCCGTTCGACCCCCGCGGCTCCACGGGCAGGGCGCGCGGGAGCGTGCGCGGTGTACCGCACCGGACGCCCCGGGGCTGCCGGTGGCGCGTCGCGGCCGGGCGGCGCGCCACTTACCGGGCCCGGTAGACCAGCCGGCCGCCGAGCACGGTCGCGACGCAGCTCGCGGCGCCGTGGGCGGCGAGCGTGTCGTACGGGTCGCCGCTCGTCGGCACGTCGAAGACGGCGAAGTCGGCGTCCATGCCCTGCAAGCCCAGGGGCAGCAGGAACGCCTCCGCCACCGGCCGCCCGGCGAACGGGTCCAGCGTGGGCGGCCCCTCCGGTTCCGTGAAGCGTTGCTCCGTGGACAGCCCAGCCCGTGCGACGGCGTCGAGCACCGCCGGATGCCACAGATCCCCGGCGACCGCGACCGTGCCGTGCGCGAGCATCCGCTGCACACCACGCCGGGCGCTCGCGCCCCAGCGGGCGTCCGTCATGTCCAACGCGGCGAGCGCCTCGCCCCTGAGCGGCTCGGTGCCGAGCGTGTCGGCCTCGCGCGGATCGGGGTGGTAGGCCCGCTCCAGCAGTTCGGGGCCGTAGAGGTTGACCAGGCCCGGCGTCAGGATGCCGGGCCACCGGCGCACCCGCGCCTGCGGGAAGGCGGCGTCCAGCCGCTCGTACGGGCCGACGGCGGCGATCTCCCGGCCCTGAACGGCGACCGCGCCGCCCGGCACGGGCGCCTGCTCGCCACCGGGCAGGAGCAGGTCCGCGACATGAATCGTCAGCACGGCCGGGTCAGTTCGCGTTCAGCAGCTTCAACTCGGGGTGCGCCGTGCCGCCCTCGATCGCCGTCGACGAGATGTGCGAGGCGACGCGCTCGTCCACCGGGTCGTTCGCCGGGTCGTCGTGGACGGTGATGTGCTCGTACGTCGTCGTCCGCTGTGCCGGGACGCGGTCCGCCTTGCGGATCAGGTCGATGATCTCCTGCCGGTTGGACCGGTGCTTCGCGCCCGCCGAGGAGACGACGTTCTCCTCCAGCATGATCGAGCCCAGGTCGTCGGCGCCGTAGTGCAGCGACAGCTGGCCGATCTCCTTGCCCGTCGTCAGCCACGAGCCCTGGATGTGGGCGACGTTGTCGAAGAACAGACGGGCGATCGCGATCATCCGCAGGTACTCGAAGATCGTCGCCTGCGTGCGGCCCTTGAGGTGGTTGTTCTCGGGCTGGTACGTGTACGGGATGAAGGCCCGGAAGCCACCCGTCCGGTCCTGTACGTCACGGATCATCCGCAGGTGCTCGATGCGCTCGGCGTTGGTCTCGCCCGTACCCATCAGCATCGTCGAGGTGGACTCGACACCCAGCCGGTGCGCGGTCTCCATGATCTCCAGCCAGCGCTCGCCGGACTCCTTCAGCGGGGCGATCGCCTTGCGCGGCCGCTCCGGCAGCAGCTCGGCGCCGGCGCCCGCGAAGGAGTCGAGGCCGGCCGCGTGGATGCGCTGGACGGCCTCCTCGACCGACACCTTGGAGATACGGGCCATGTGCTCGACCTCGGAGGCGCCGAGGGAGTGGATGACCAGCTGCGGGAACGCCTGCTTGATGGCGGCGAAGTGCTCCTCGTAGTACTCGACGCCGTAGTCCGGGTGGTGTCCGCCCTGGAACATGATCTGGGTGCCGCCCAGCTCGACGGTCTCGGCGCAGCGCCGCAGGATGTCGTCGAGGTCCCGGGTCCAGCCCTTGGCGGTGTCCTTGGGCGGAGCGTAGAAGGCGCAGAACTTGCAGGCGGTGACGCAGACGTTGGTGTAGTTGATGTTCCGCTCGATGATGTACGTCGCGATGTGCTCGGTGCCGGCGTAGCGGCGGCGGCGTACGGCGTCGGCGGCTGCGCCCAGCGCGTGCAGCGGCGCGGACCGGTAGAGGTCGAGCGCCTCCTCGGGGGTGATCCGCCCGCCCTCGGCGGCACGGTCAAGGACGGACTGGAGGTCGGCCTTCTCGGTCACCGGGAGTCACCTTTCGGCGGTGTTTCAGGGCTTTGCGCGGGCCGGTCCAGCCTACGACAGCGGTGTGGTCCGCCCCTGGGGTGCCCCCGCACGGTGTCTCGGGGAGGGGGAGTTGCCTCGCAATGCACCCGGGTCCGCCCGGTGGGTCAGCGGCTCCTCGCCAGGTCGCCGGTCGGACTGCCGGCCCGGGCGTCGGCGGAGACGTAGCGCAGTGTGCTGCCGTCCAGCACGAGCCGCAGCCCGGTCGTGCTCTCGGTGCACATGCCCTTGCTGCGCGGGCCGCGCTTCGCGTCGACGACGAGGGTCTTCGCGTCGGCGCGGGTGGCGGTGAGCAGGTCCTCGCAGATGAAGTTGCCCAGGATGTCGGTCTGTTCGGCCTTGCCGATCTGCTGGCCGGTGCGGCCGCCCTCGATGGTGACCTTCATCGTTCCCGCGGGCAGTCCGGCGGCGGTGACCGCGCCCTCCCAGGTGCCGATGAACCCCTTCGGCACGTCCTTCAGCGGGGGCGTCGCCCCGTCCGCCGGCTCACCGGACGCCGACGACTCGGGCGGCTCGGCCAGGTCGTTGTGGCCGCCGCCACCGGGGAAGAGGTCGAAGAGGACGCCCGCGCCCACGGTCACCGCGGCCAGCGCGCCCGCCACGGCGAGGGCGACCGTGCAGCTCACCTTGCGGCCGCCGCCGGGGCCGGCGCCGGGGCGGCCGCGTTCCGAGCTGGTGGTCACCGAGACGGAGAGCCGGCCGTCGGGCCGGCGCTGCGGCGGTACCGCGTCCGCCACGGACGGCGCCCCCGGGGGCTGCGTCGGCACCGGCGGCCCGGGCGGTGCCGGCGGCCCGGTCTGCGCCGGAAACCGCGTCGGTGGTTCGATCGGCGGGCCGAACTCCCCCATCGCCTGGCTGGTGAACGGCACGGGCCCCGAGCCCACCGGCTCCTGCCGCGCGGGCTCCAGATCGAGCAGTCGCACCGCCGACCGGCTGACCTGCTCGACGAGTGGTCCCGGCAGCCAGCCCGCCCCCACCAGCGCGCCCGCGCCGCCCGGCGCGAGCCGGCGGGCGAGGTCCGCGGGAGCCGGCCGTTCGGCCGGGTTCTTGGCCAGGCACGTGGCGACGATGTCGCGCAGCTCCCCGGCCAGCGCGCCCAGTTCGGGCTCCTCGTGGACCACCTTGTAGAGCAGGGCGGCGGACGAGTCGCCCGGGAAGGGCGCGACGCCCGTCGCGGCGTACGCGAGGACCGCGCCGAGCGAGAAGACATCCGCGGCGCCGGTGACGCCCTGTCCGAGGATCTGTTCGGGTGCCATGTAGCCGGGCGAGCCGACCGACACACCGGTCGTGGTGAGCGAGGCGGTGCCGTCGGTGGCGCGCGCGATGCCGAAGTCGATGAGGCGGGGGCCGTCGAGCGCGAGCAGCACGTTCGAGGGCTTGACGTCCCGGTGGACCAGGTCCAGCGTGTGCACGGCCGCCAGTGCCTCGGCGAGCCCCGCGCCCAGCGTCCGCACGGTGTGCTCCGGCAGGGGCCCGTACTCGGCGACGGCCTGCGCCAGCGAGGGTCCGGCCACATAGCCGGTGGCCACCCACGGAACGGGCGCCTCCGGGTCCGCGTCCAGCACCGGCGCGGTCCAGGCCCCGCCCACCCGCCGGGCCGCCTCCACCTCCCGACGGAACCGGGCCCGGAACTGCTCGTCGAGCGCGAAATGCGGATGGACCACCTTGACCGCGACGGTCCTGCCGCCTTCGGAACGCGCGAGATAGACCCGGCCCATGCCGCCCGCTCCGAGCCGGCCGAGCAGCCGGTACGGACCGATGCTCTGCGGCTCGCCCGCCTCCAGCGGCTGCATGAGCTCCCCCGATTCCGCCCGACTGCGCGATGTCCGTCCGGGACAGCGTAGAACGCGGCGTGGGCCGGATCACGGCGATTGGGTCCCTCTCCGGGCCAACCGATCGGCCCCGGCCCTCATCTCCCTTGGCGTAAACCGCGCACCGCATCCGGAACCGCAACGAAGCACCGCATAAGACCACGGAGTTCGTTATGAAACGCCTGCCCAAAGCCCTCATTGCCGCCGTCGCCCTCGGCTCTGTCGCGCTCGTCGCGGGCTGTTCGGACGAAGGAGACCCGCTCTCCTTCGACGGCCCGTCCCCGCAGGCCCCCGCGTCCTCCGCAGCGGGCTCCGGATCCGGCAAGGGCGGCGGCGCGGCCGCCGAGGCCGCGGCCAAGACCCTGATGCCGACCGGGCCGAAGGCGGAGTTCACCACCCAGAACACCATCGACGACGGCACCAAGATCGGCGTCACCACGCTGCACGGCGCGAAGTCGGGCTTCACGGGCAAGGTCTGGGTCTGGGCCCCGAAGCAGTACTTCGACCCGAAGTACGCGAACAGCGGTTTCCCCGTGCTCATCGCGCTCCCCGGCGGCAACGGATACCCGAACAATTACTGGATGGGCACCGATCTGAAGTTGCAGAGCAGCATCAGTGAGTGGTCGCAGGAGGGGAAGAGCCTTCCGTTCATCGTCGTGATGCCTGTACTCAACCCGGACGACAAGTATTACTACGACGGCAGCGATATCCCGGGGCAGCCGAAAATGGGCACGTGGATGACCGAAGACGTCCCCGATTTCGTGAAGGCGAATTTCCGTACGTTCAAATCCCGGGACGGCTGGGCCTTCATGGGGTCGTCGTCGGGCGGCTTCGTCGGGCTGAAGTCGGTCCTGAAGCACCCCGACAAGTTCAAGGCGGTCATCGCCTCGGGGCCGGACACCGTGCCGGACTCCCCGCTGTGGGCGGGACACGCCGCCGAGCAGCAGGCGAACAACCCGGAGAAGCTGGCCAAGGCGCTCGGCAGCAAGCCGGCCGGCAAGGACCGCGATGTCTATCTGGCGTTCCAGGTCGGCACCAAGGAGTCCGGGGTGCGGAAGGTGAAGTCCTTCATCCGCGACTACACGAAGGGCCCGGTCAAGACCCGGCTGCAGGTCATCCAGGACGGCGAGCACAACGCCAAGACCTATGTGAAGGGCATGGGGGACGGGTCGATCGAGTGGATCAGCCAGCACATGCAGGCACCCATCCCCACGTCCTGACGTCCCGACGTCCTGACGTCCTGACGTCCCGACTTCCCTACGGCGCGCCCTCCGGTCTTGAGGGGCGGCGTCCGGGCTTCAGGGGCCGAGCAGCTCGACCCGTACGTCCGCCGGGAACCCGGTCGTCGGACCGGTCCGGCGTGCGAACTCGCGCACACCGGCGAGCTGCTCGGGCCCGAAGCGGAAGTCGAGCGTCGTGAAGTACCGCTCCAGCAGCTCCGCGTCGAACGCCTCCCAGCGGGCCGCCTGTTCGGCGACCTTCGTGACCTCCTCCAGGGAAAGATCACGGGAGGCCAGGAAGGCCTCGTGGACCTTCCGTACGACGCGGGGCTCACGCGCGAGGTAGTCCTTGCGCGCCGCCCACACGGCGAACACGAACGGCAGCCCGGTCCAGTCCTTCCACATCTGGCCCAGGTCATGGACGCGCAGGCCCAGCCTCGGCGCGTCGTGCAGCGAGGCCCGCAGGGCGGCGTCGCCGATCAGCACGGCGGCCTCCGCCTCCTGCATCATCAGGCCGAGGTCGGGCGGGCACGTGTAGTAGTCCGGCGCCACGCCGTACCGCTCGGCGAGCAGCAGCTGCGCGAGACGCACCGAGGTGCGCGAGGTGGAGCCGAGGGCGACACGCACGCCGTCCAGCTGCTCCAGCGGCAGCTGGGACACGATCACGCAGGACATGACAGGCCCGTCGCAGCCGACCGCGATGTCGGGGAAGGCGACGAGGTCGTCGGCGTTGCGCAGATACTCGACGAGGGTGACGGGGCCGATGTCGAGGTCGCCGCGCACCAGCCGCTCGGAGAGCTTCTCCGGGGTGTCCTTCGTGAGCTCCAGATCGAGGAGCGTCCCGGTGCGGGCCAGGCCCCAGTAGAGGGGCAGGCAGTTCAGGAACTGGATGTGACCGACGCGCGGCCGACTGCGACGGTCGCCGTCGGCGGCGGCGCTTTCTGCAGGTTCTGCATGACTGTCCACAGCGTGAGGCTAGACCTGCGGGCCGCGGCACCAATGGCCGGGGCGGCCCTGGCCACGCCGCAAACGTCAGCCTGTCAAGCCGGCATCAAACTTCCGGGTGACGTGATCTTTCCCTCTACCGCTGCGAACACCCTGCGTGCTACGCTCAACGCAAGTTGCAGTTTGGTTTCCCTTGCAGTACAGAGCCTGCGGAGCATGTGACCCGCAGGCTTTTGTAGTTTTCAGACTTGTTTGCAGGTTCTGGAGCAGGGCAACCCTTTGGCCCAAGGAGGGCTTATGGCTACCGGAACCGTCAAGTGGTTCAACGCTGAAAAGGGCTTCGGCTTCATCGCCCAGGACGGCGGCGGCCCGGATGTCTTCGTCCACTACTCCGCGATCAACGCGTCTGGCTTCCGCTCCCTCGAGGAGAACCAGGTCGTGAACTTCGACGTCACTCAGGGTCCGAAGGGCCCGCAGGCGGAGAACGTCACCCCGGCCTAGTTGCCCGGGTCGGCGAATCGCGTACGACTTAGCAGTACCCAAGGAGCCCTGCTCCCGTACCTCGCGTACGGAAGCGGGGCTCCTGCCTTTGTGGTCACGGCCCGAAGCCGGTCTCCCGCGCCCGGGTACGCCGAGGCACGGGAGACCGACCACTACGGGGCGATCAGGTGCGGCCTGGGCATGACCCAGAACGCAAAGACGAGCTGCGCGGCATCATGACTCCGACGGTCGCGTCTCCTCCGAGCCATATCGGAACGAGAGGCACCAGCAAGAGCACAGCCGCCCAGCTACGGAACCCGCCCGTGCTCCCGTACCGCTTGCAGAGCCCGAGCAGCAGGAGCAGGAAGAGGGAAACGGCCCCCACACCGAGCAGCAGCCCGATACCGCGCCCCAGCTGTGTCCCGAACGCCTCCCAGAAGGCGAGGTCCGGCGGCCTTCCCAGCGCCGAGGCGCAGACGTAGCCCCCGGCCAGGACCGGCAGATACCTGATCAGACAGCGGCCGAACCATTCACTCATCGAGTTTCTCCCCGCCCTCAGTTCCAGGGCACGCACATGTCGGAATGCCACCCTGATTGCGTCCACATCGCCCTCCCCTGTGCCCGTACGCTGGAACGTATGACCGAGCGGAAGCCTCCGGGCGTCAGTTTCGAATCGTGGGTCGACAAGCAGATCCGTGACGCGCGGGAGCGGGGCGACTTCTCGGATCTGCCCGGCTTCGGCAAGCCCCTTCCCGACGACGGTGCGCCCTACGACGAGCTCTGGTGGGTCAAGGGCAAGATGCACAAGGAGGGCCTGGCCGTCCTGCCACCGGCCCTCGCCCTCCGCAAGGAGGCCGAGGACGCGCTGGAGAAGGCGTACGCCGCGCCGTCGGAGACCGCGGTGCGCCGCATCATCACGGAGATCAACGAGAAGATCATCAAGATGCTGCTCATGCCTCCTCCAGGCCCGCCGCTCGGGCGCAGGCCGTACGACGTCGAGGAAGTCCTGCGGGAGTGGCGGCTCAGGCGGGGCTGAGTCGGGCGGGCACCCACGGCGAGGCTTTGGCGCCATGAGCGCATCACATGACACCATGTGGCGCCACTCATGCGCCGGCTCGCCGGTGAGCTGGTGCTGAAGTCCCGTAGCACCTGTCCCGCACGGCATGTGGCCCTTCGCCCGCTGTCTCGCCCAAGCCGGCCAGGACCCGCACGGCATCGGTTACGCCGAGGCCGATTTCAAGGCCCCCGTACCGCTGCCGGGAAGCGTCACGTACGCAACCGATGGCGCCGGCGCGCCTTCGAACTGCGCGCCGCCGGAAGCGGCGGCCGTCTCCGCCTCATCGGGCGGACGGCGACCACCGCTCCCCCTTCATGAGGTTGCCCAGTCCCTCCCACGCGAAGTTCATCAGCGTCGCCGCCGCCTCCTTCGCCGAGACGCCCGGCGTGTCGTTGGCCCAGCCGGCCAGCGACTCCGCCGCGCCCACGAGCGCCTGCGCGAGGCCCGCCACGTCCCGGTCGGCGAGTTCGCCTTCGCCGTGGGTCTCCCGCGCCGCCGCCCCGATGAGCCCGGTCACGAATGCCACGATCTCGTCCCGCATCACGGCCACTTCCGCGGCGAACGGCTCACCGTGCGTCCGCGCCTGCCGGTGCAGCACCGCCCATGCGTCCGGGTGATCCGCGGTGTGCCGGAAGAACGCCGCGAGCCCCTCCCACAGCTGCCGGTCCGCCGGAAGCCCCGGCTCCACCGCCGCCCGTACCGCCGCGACGAGAGCCTCGGCCTCGCGCCGGATGCACGCCGTGAAGAGGTCCTCCTTGGAGTTGAGATAGAGATAGACCAGCGGCTTGGACACGCCCGCGAGTTCGGCGATCTCATCCATGGACGCCGCCCGGTAGCCGAGCTGCCCGAACGTCCGCACCGCGGCGTCCAGCATCTGCTGCTCGCGCATGGCGCGCGGCATCCGCTTGCCCTTACCGGCCCCATCCACGTGAGACGCCCTCCCGGCTTACCGATCTACTGTTCGGTAAGAGTAAGGCCCGCACCGGAGCACGGAACGCCGGAGGCCGCTCTCCCGGACGGGAGAACGGCCTCCGGTGACTTCTCAGGCGTTGGGGCGCTTGCCGTGGTTGGCCTTCTTCCCCTTGCGGGCGCGCCGCTTGTTGCCTCGCTTCGACATGGTGCAGATCTCCTTGTTTCAGGACTTTCTCCATGCCCTCGTCAGTCTAGGTTCGCCACCCGGGCTCCGCACCCACGGCCGGCTGGAGAAGGCCCGCCGTTCCGACGCGGAACGCCCGCCGTTCCACGCGAACGGGCCCCCACCCGAAGGCGAGGGCCCGTTGACGGAGAACCGCGTCACGCGGTGACCGGCACGGCCACCTTCTGCTCGGCGTCGCGCACCTCGATGTCGTCCACCGGCGAGGCCGACGCCGCGTTGTACGCGTCGTGGTCCAGGATCTTCTCGCGGGCCGCGACGACGACCGGGATCAGCGCCTGGCCGGCGACATTCGTGGCCGTCCTGATCATGTCCAGGATCGGGTCGATGGCCATGAGCAGGCCCACGCCCTCCAGCGGGAGGCCCAGGGTGGAGAGGGTCAGCGTCAGCATGACCGTCGCGCCGGTGAGGCCCGCGGTGGCCGCGGAGCCGACGACCGAGACGAAGGCGATCAGGAGGTAGTCCTGGATGCCGAGCTCGACACCGAAGATCTGGGCGATGAAGATCGCGGCGAGCGCCGGGTAGATCGCGGCGCAGCCGTCCATCTTGGTCGTCGCGCCGAACGGCACGGCGAAGGAGGTGTACTCCTTCGGAACGCCGAGGCGCTCGGTGACCTTCTGGGTGACCGGCATCGTGCCGACCGACGAGCGGGAGACGAAGGCCAGCTGGATCGCCGGCCAGGCGCCCTTGAAGAACTGCAGCGGGTTGACCTTCGCGACGGTCGCGAGCAGCAGCGGGTAGACGCCGAACAGGACGAGCGCGCAGCCGATGTAGACGTCGGCGGTGAAGGTCGCGTACTTGCCGATCAGGTCCCAGCCGTAGTCGGCGATGGCGTAGCCGATGAGGCCGACGGTGCCGATCGGGGCGAGGCGGATGACCCACCACAGGGCCTTCTGGAGCAGCTCCAGGACGGACTCGCTGAGGGCGAGGACCGGCTTGGCGCGGTCGCCGAGCTTGAGGGCCGCGATACCGGCGACGGCGGCCATGAAGACGATCTGAAGGACGTTCAGCTCGGTGAAGGGGGTGATGACGTCCGTCGGAATGATGCCGGTGAGGAAGTCGATCCAGGAGCCGGCGTGCTCCGGCAGCTTGCCGTCCTTGGGCGTCAGGCCGGTGCCCGCGCCCGGGTTGGTGAGCAGGCCGATCGTGAGGCCGATGGCGACCGCGATCAGCGACGTGATCATGAACCAGAGCAGGGTGCGGGTCGCCAGCCGGGCGGCGTTGTTGACCTTCCGCAGATTGGTGATCGACACCAGGATCGCGAAGAAGACGAGCGGGGCGACGGCCAGCTTCAGCAGCTGGACGAAGATGCCGCCGACCTGCTCCAGGGTCTTGTAGAGCCAGTTGATGTCCTGGCTGCGGGCGAGCCAGCCGAGCAGGGCGCCGAGCACGAGACCGGCGACGATCTGGGCCCAGAAGGGGACCCTGGGTATGCGGCTGGCGCGGGTGGGCGTCGCGGAGTTCGCGGACACGGGGACACACTCCGGTAAGGCGTATCGGGGAATACGGGGGACAGGGGTGCGGCGCCCGTGCGCTCGGAAGCGCCGCTGCATGATGCCGGGTCAGACCGAGCGGCAACAGACCGCGGACATACAGCGGCACAGGTCGACATGCAGGCGCGCCACGAGCGGGGTGCTCATGACTGTTCCGGGGCGCACTGCTGTCGTCATGCCGAACACGTTAACACTTGAACTTTGAGAACCTCAAAGCTGGCCTTTGAGGCGAGAATGCACCATGGCACATCCGGACACACCGAAGCCCCAGCGCCGGAGCGGTTGCTCCTGCCTGGGGCTTCGGGGATGTGTGAGGAAGCTTACGCTCCGCCTACTGGGCGTCTTCCCTGGTGCGGTTCGCCTCCAGGCGGGACTTGACCTGATCGACCTTGCCGACGATCTGCTCGGACATCGCGTCGCGCTGCTTGCGCAGCAGGACGAGGCTGAGCGGCGCCGAGAGCAGGACGGAGAGGACCAGCACCCACAGCAGGTTGGAGTCGCCCAGGCCCCTCGGCAGTACGCGGAGATACACCAGCCCCGAGAGGACGGCGAAGCAGCCGGCGAAGATGCCGAACCGCATGAGGGTGTACCGGAGCGTGGCACTCGTCTTGCTGTCGGACACGACGGCCCCTTCCCTTCACTTGGTTGCCCGACAAGTGAAGCACGTGCCGATTCGATCACTTCACGGGGAGCCGCTTGATCAGTTCAGGGGGAGCAGCATCGTGATGTCGTCGCGGTAGTCCCCGTCGGCGACCCGGATCGCGTCGGGCACTCGCCCGACCTCCTTGTAGCCGCACGACGCGTAGAACCGCTCCAGCCCGGTGCCGCCGCGGCAGGTGAGCCGTATCGCCGTGATGCCGTCCAGCCCGCTCGCGGCGTCGGCGGCCGCGGTGAGCAGTTCGCGGCCGTACCCCTTGCCCTGATGCCGCGGATGCACCATCACGGTGTAGAGCCAGACCCAGTGCCGCATCAGCCGGTGCGTGTTGTACGTGAGGAACGCGGCGGCCGCGACCTCCCCGTCCGCGTCCCGTCCGACGAGCAGCCGCGCCCGCCCCTCGGCCATCGCGACGAGATGCCGCACCAGCTCGGGCCGGATCTCCTCCGCAGTCACGGGCGGCACGAACCCGACGGCCCCGTCGGCGTTCGACACGTCCGTCCAGAGCCCGAGAACGCCGTCGCGCAGCGCGCGGTCGACCGGCGGATCGAGCGTGAAGACAAGAGCCATGGCCAGACAATAACTGTCCGGGTTCAACGCCCCACAAGGGTCCGGGGCAACGCCCCCGGACCCGATGAGGCCCAGGAATCAGAGCCGAAGAACCCAGGCCCGAAGAACCCGGACCCGAAGAACTCAGACCCGCATCGGCTGCGGCGACTCCCGGCGGTCGCCGTCCGGCCCCGGGTACTCCCGGATCACCTCGTACCGCGTGTTCCGCTCCACCGGACGGAAGCCGGCGTCGCGGATCAGGTCCAGCAGATCGTCACGCGTCAGCTTGTTCGGCGTGCCGTAGTTGTCCGCGTCGTGGGTGATCTTGTACTCGACGACCGAGCCGTCCATGTCGTCCGCGCCGTGCTGCAGCGCCAGTTGCGCGGTCTGCACGCCGTGCATCACCCAGAAGACCTTGACGTGCTGGATGTTGTCGAACAGCAGCCGCGACACCGCGAAGGTCTTCAGCGCCTCCGCGCCCGTCGCCATCGTCGTCCGCGCCTGAAGGCGGTTGCGGACCTTGCCGTCCTGCATGTCCACGAAGTCGTGCTGGTAGCGCAGCGGGATGAAGACCTGGAAGCCGCCGGTCTCGTCCTGGAGTTCACGCAGCCGCAGCACGTGGTCCACCCGGTGCCGGGGCTCCTCGATGTGCCCGTACAGCATCGTGCACGGGGTCTTGAGACCCTTCTCGTGCGCGAGGCGGTGGATCCGCGACCAGTCCTCCCAGTGGGTGCGGTGGTCCACGATGTGCTGGCGGACCTCCCAGTCGAAGATCTCCGCGCCGCCGCCGGTCAGCGACTCCAGACCGGCCTCGATCAGCTCGTCGAGGATCTCCGAAGCCGAGAGCCCCGAGATCGTCTCGAAGTGGTGGATCTCGGTGGCGGTGAAGGCCTTCAGCGAGACGTTCGGCAGGGCCTTCTTCAGCTCGCTCAGCGACCGCGGGTAGTAGCGCCAAGGCAGGTTCGGGTGGAGCCCGTTGACGATGTGCAGCTCGGTGAGGTTCTCGTTCTCCATCGCCTTGGCGAGGCGGACGGCCTCCTCGATGCGCATCGTGTACGCGTCCTTCTCGCCCGGCTTGCGCTGGAACGAGCAGTACGCGCACGACGCCGTGCACACGTTCGTCATGTTGAGGTGACGGTTGACGTTGAAGTGGACGACGTCGCCGTTCTTACGCGTACGCACCTCGTGGGCGAGACCGCCGAGCCAGGCCAGATCGTCCGACTCGTAGAGCGCGATGCCGTCCTCGCGGGTCAGCCGCTCGCCGGCCCGGACCTTCTCCTCCAGCTCGCGCTTGAGACCCACATCCTTGATAGATGCAGTCATCAGGCCGCCTCCCACATGTCTACGAATCGAGCTTCACCAACCGTACTCCCCCGTACTTCACGCACCGGGGGACCCCCAAGGACGCTTCGCGTCACACCTCTTCGGGCAGGTCCCCGACCCGGTTCTCCCACTTCGTGGAGAGCACGATCGTGGTACGCGTCCGCGACACGCCCTTCGTCCCCGACAGCCGCCGGATCGTCTTCTCAAGACCGTCGACGTCGCTCGCCCGCACCTTGAGCATGTACGAGTCGTCGCCGGCGATGAACCAGCAGTCCTCGATCTCGGCGAGGTCGCGCAGCCGGCGCGCCACGTCCTCGTGGTCCGCCGCGTCGGAGAGCGAGATACCGATCAGCGCGGTGACGCCGAGGCCCAG
This sequence comes from Streptomyces sp. NPDC043870, assembly GCF_056435785.1. Classification (NCBI taxonomy): domain Bacteria; kingdom Bacillati; phylum Actinomycetota; class Actinomycetes; order Kitasatosporales; family Streptomycetaceae; genus Streptomyces; species Streptomyces sp. NPDC043870. The sequence goes on along the minus strand of NZ_JBWKDT010000002.1, from coordinate 38,475 downwards.
CGAAGCGGCGTCGACGGTGGCCCGGTAGCCGGTGATGACGCCCGCCGCCTCCAGGCGGTTGATGCGGTCGGTGACGGAGGGACCGGAGAGTCCTACGAGCCGGCCGAGCTCGGCGTACGAAGCCCTGCCGTTCTCACGCAGGGCCTGGATGAGCTGCCTATCCACGGCGTCCATATGCCTGAGCCTTCCATTATTCATCGCTACCGCAATTTTACGTGTGAAATCAAAGGCGCGCAGGAGACACCCTGCGTGCCCGTGTGTACCTCAAACGATCAGAACGTCAGCCCGGACCACCCGGTCCCGCTGCCCGGTCCCCCTGTTCGGCCCTGGAGCCGCCCAGGTCACCCTCCCAACGGCGGTACAGCCCGTGCGGCACCCCGGCCGCGTCCAGCACCCGTCCGGCGACGAAGTCCACCAGATCCTGGATGTGCGTCGCTCCCGCGTAGAACGCCGGAGAGGCCGGCAGCACCACGGCGCCCGCCTCGTCCAGCGCCACGAGATGCTTGAGGGTCTGCCCGTTCAGCGGGGTCTCCCGCACCGCGACCACCAGCTTCCGCCGCTCCTTCAGCGTCACGCTCGCCGCCCGCTGGAGCAGGTCCTTGGACAGCCCGAGTGCCACGCCCGCGACGCACGCCGTGGACGCCGGCACGATGAGCATCCCCTTGACGGGGTACGACCCCGAGGACGGCCCTGCCGCCAGGTCCCCGGCCACCCAGTGCCGTACGTCCGCCACATCCACCTGAAAGGTGCCCGGCTTGCCGTCGGCGCCGCGCCCCAGCCACTCCCGCAGATCGTCCTGCCAGTGCGCGTCCCGGAACGCGATCCCGGTCTCGTCCAGCAGGGTGAGCCGCGACGCCCGCGACACCACCAGGTCGACGCTCTCACCCGCGTCGAGCAGCCCGCGCAGCACGGCGGCGGCATAGGGGGTCCCGGACGCCCCGGAGACCCCGACGACCCACGGGGTGCGGTTGGCGTCAGTCATGGCATTGAGCCTATCCGGCCGCCGGACGGCGGAACTGGGTAAGGTCCCCCGCACGTTTCCGGGGGGAGACGCAGGAACGCAGGGGGCGATGATGTCGGGGATGTCGAACGACGCACTCGAGTGGAGCCGGACCGACCGGGCGAAGACGGCCGGCAAGCTGATGCTGGGCTGGGTGGCGCTGCTGTGGGCGCTGGAGGCGATCGACGTCGTGTCCGGCCATGCCCTCGATCCGTACGGCATCACTCCGCGCGACATCACCGAGCTGCCGGACATCGTCCCTGCGGCCTTCCTGCACTACGGCTTCGGCCATGTCGCCGCCAACAGCCTCCCGCTGCTCGTGCTCGGCTTCCTGGCCGCGCTGTCCGGCATACGCCGCTTCGCGGGGGTCGTCCTCACCATCATCGTGGCCTCGGGCCTGGGCGTCTGGCTGACCTCCCCCGGCGATTCCGTCACGCTGGGCGCCTCCGGCGTCGTCTTCGGCCTCTTCGGCTACGTACTGGCCCGCGGCTTCGTGGACCGCAGCGCGCTGGACGTGGTGGTCGGGCTGGTCGTCGCCGCGCTCTACGGCTCGATCCTGTGGGGCGTTCTCCCGACCGGCTCGGGCGTCAGCTGGCAGGGCCACCTCTTCGGACTGCTGGGCGGCGTCGCGGCGGCGTTCGTCTTCCGCCGCCCGCGGGAGCGCGCCCGCCTCACACCGTGAGACCCCGCACCAGCAGATCCAGCAGCGCGCACCCGAACAGGGCGATCCCGATGAACCCGTTCACCGTGAAGAAGGCCCTGTTCAGCCGGGACAGATCGTGCGGGCGCACGATCGTGTGCTCGTAGAGGAACGCCGCGGTGACCACCGCGAGCCCCAGCCAGAAGAAGATGCCGGCGCCGGTCGCGAGGGCGTACCAGACGAAGAGGACCATCGTCACGGCATGGCACCCCCGCGCGCCCCACAGCGCGGCCGGGACACCGAACCGGGCGGGGACCGACATCACGCCGTGCGCGCGGTCGGCCTCGACGTCCTGGCAGGCGAAGATCAGGTCGAAGCCGCCGATCCAGATTCCGACGGCGAGACCGAGGATCACCGCGTCCCACGACCAGGCCCCGGTGATCGCGATCCACGCGCCGACCGGACCCATCGCCTGGGCCAGACCCAGGATCGCGTGCGGGAAGTTCGTGAACCGCTTCCCGTACGGGTAGACCACCATCGGCACGACGGCGACGGGCGCCAGCGCGAGGCACAGCGGGTTGAGCATCGCCGCGGCCCCCAGGAAGATCACCACCGCGACGCCCGCCCCGGTCCACGCGGACCGCACCGACACCGCACCCGTGACCAGCTCCCGCCCCGCCGTGCGCGGATTACGGGCGTCGATCTCCCGGTCGATGATCCGGTTGCAGGCCATCGCGAACGTCCGCAACCCCACCATGGCGACGGTGACGAGCAGCAGCTTGCCCCAGTGGACGTTCCGGTCCAGCTGGAACATCGCGGTGAGGGAGGCGATGTACGCGAACGGCAGCGCGAAGACCGAGTGCTCGATCATCACCAGCCGAAGGAACGCCTTGGTGCGGCCCGGACCCGGTACCGCGGCCGCGGACGCGCTCACAGGCCGTACTCCTTCCAGCGCCGGTCGACCAGCGCCGCCGTGCCGGGGTCCGACTCGACCATGTCCGGCCAGCCCCCGTCGCGGGTGTAACCCTCCTCCGGCCACTTCTTCGTCGCGTCGATGCCCGCCTTGCCACCCCAGAACTGCTGGTAGGAGGAGTGGTCCAGATGGTCCACCGGGCCCTCGACCACGGTCAGGTCACGGGCGTAGTCCGTGTTGCCGAGCGCCCGCCACGACACCTCGTGCAGATCGTGGACGTCGCAGTCGGAGTCGACGACCACGATCAGTTTGGTCAGCGACATCATGTGCGCGCCCCAGATGGCGTGCATGACCTTCTGGGCGTGCTTCGGGTACTTCTTGTCGATCGAGACGATCGCGCAGTTGTGGAAGCCGCCCGACTCGGGCAGGTGGTAGTCCACGATGTCCGGCACGATGATCTTCAGCAGGGGCAGGAAGAAGCGTTCCGTCGCCCGGCCCAGCGGGCCGTCCTCCGTAGGCGGCCGGCCCACCACGATCGACTGGAGCAGCGGCCGCTTCCGCATCGTCACGCAGTCGATCGTCAGCGCCGGGAAGTCCTCCTGCGGCGTGTAGAAGCCGGTGTGGTCGCCGAACGGGCCCTCGGGAAGCATCTTCCCCGGCTCCAGCCAGCCCTCCAGCACGACCTCCGCCTGCGCCGGCACCTGCAGCGGCACGGTCTTGCAGTCGACCATCTCGATCCGCTTGCCCTGCACGAAGCCGGCGAACAGATACTCGTCGATGTCGCCGGGCAGCGGCGCCGTCGACGCGTACGTCACGGCCGGCGGGCAGCCGAAGGCGATCGCCACCGGCAGCCTCTCGCCGCGCCGTGCCGCCACCTGGTAGTGGTTGCGGCTGTCCTTGTGGATCTGCCAGTGCATACCGATGGTGCGCTTGTCGTGGCGCTGGAGGCGGTAGAGCCCGAGGTTGCGGATCCCCGTCTCCGGGTCCTTGGTGTGCGTCAGCCCCAGGTTGAAGAACGAGCCGCCGTCCTGCGGCCACGTGAACAGCGCGGGCAGCCGGTCCAGATCGACGTCCTCACCGCGCAGGACGACCTCCTGCACCGGGGCGTCCTTCACCTTCTTCGGCGGTACGTGCGTCATGGCGCCGAGCTTCCCGAACGCCTCGCGCACCCCGACGAACCCGTGCGGCAGCTCCGGCTTCAGCAGCCCGCCGATCTTCCCGCTGATCTCGTCGTACGACTTCAGGCCCAGCGCCTTGAGCAGCCGGCGGTCCGTCCCGTACACGTTCATCGCGAGCGGCATCGACGAGCCGCGCACGTTCTCGAAGAGGAGCGCCGGGCCGCCGGATTTCTGGACCCGGTCGACGATCTCCCCGATCTCCAGATACGGGTCGACTTCGGCCTTGATGCGCTTGAGGTCGCCCTCGCGCTCCAGCGCCCGGAGCAGCGAGCGAAGATCGTCGTAAGCCATGCCGTCCAGTATCGGCCACTCGCTACGCTTGACCTGTCACGGGGGCCGTCCCAGCGGTCCCGATCCCGCGTTCAGGGGGCCGCCATGCTTCGGGTGCTGATGTTCTTGGTGCCACTGGCACTCAGCATCTATGCGTTCATCGACTGCATCTCCACCGACGAGAAGGAGATCAGGTACATCCCCAAGCCGATCTGGGCGATCCTCGTTCTGCTCTTCCCTCTCGTCGGCTCCATCTCCTGGCTGCTGGCCGGCAAGGACCGGACGGCCCGGCGGCCGTCGCGCCGCGGCGGTTGGGTGGCGCCTGACGACAACCCCGATTTCCTGAAGTCCCTCGACGACGAGAAGGGCCACAATCGGGACGAGGACCAGGGCAAGGCCTGACGACGGGAGGGTCGGGTTCATGGACGAGGAGCAGGCACGCCGGTGGCTGGCCCCCGCTCTCGCCGAAGCCCGCGCAGGCCTCGCCGAGGGCGGCATCCCGATCGGCGCCGCGCTGTACGGCCCGGACGGCACCCTCCTCGGCCGCGGACACAACCGCCGCGTCCAGGACGGCGACCCGTCGCTGCACGCGGAGACGGCCGCTTTCCGGGCGGCGGGGCGTCAGCGCTCGTACCGCGGTACGACGATGGTCACCACCCTCTCCCCGTGCTGGTACTGCTCCGGGCTCGTCCGGCAGTTCGGCATCTCCCGGGTCGTCGTCGGCGAGGCCGACACGTTCCACGGGGCCCACGGCTGGCTCTCGGCGCACGGCGTCGAGGTCGTGGTCCTGAACGATCCGGAATGCACGGCACTGATGCGCGATTTCATCGGCAAGCACCCGGCGCTGTGGAACGAGGACATCGGCGATGACGAGTGACCGTATCCCTGTGATCGACCTGGTGCCGTGGCGCTCCGGAGACCGGGACGCCCGGTCCCGCATCGCCGCCACCGTCGACGCCGCCCTGCGCACCGCCGGGTTTCTGCTCGTCACCGGCCATGGCGTGAACCAGGGACTGCGGACGGAGATCCGGGAGCTGGCCCGGGGCTTCTTCCGCCTTCCGCAGTCCGCCAAGGAGCCGTACGCGGTGAAGGTGGGCGGGCGGGGCTGGCTGGGTCCCGGGGCGGAGGCCAACGGCTATGCGGAGGGTACGCAGACGCCCCCCGACCTGAAGGAGTCACTGTCGTTCGCGGCGGACGAGCCCACGGGCGACCCGGTGGTCGACGCCGAGTGGTTCCTGCCGAACACCTGGCCGGGCGAGGCCCCCGGGCTCAGGCCGGCGGTGGAAACGTATCTGGGGCAGATGCGGGCGCTGTCGGACCTGCTGCTGGAGCTGCTCGGGGCGGCTCTGGGCGAACCGGAGGACCTCTTCACCCGGCACACCGGGCATCCGACCTGGGGCTTCAACATCAACTGGTATCCGGGCCGGGACACCGTCGGCGAGCCGCAGCCCGGCCAGTTCCGGATCGGCCCGCACACCGACTTCGGCACGGTCACCGTCCTCGACCGGCAGACCGGCAGGGGCGGCCTCCAGGTCTTCACGGACGAGGGCGGCTGGGAGGACGCCCCGTACGCGCCGGACGCGCTGACGGTCAACATCGGGGATCTGATGGCCCGCTGGACGGGGGGCCGCTGGTGCTCGGGGCGCCATCGGGTGCTGCCGCCGCCCGCGGACGTACCGGCGGAGGAGCTGATGTCGCTGGTGTACTTCTACGAGTGCGATCCGGGCACCGACGTGCGCGGCGTCGACTCGCACACGTATCTGCGGGCCCAGCTGGACGCGATCACGGCCGGCTGACGTCCCGGCCGGCGTACTCCTCGCGCAGTTGCCGGAAGCGGTCCGGGGTCCAGGCGGACCAGTCCATGGGGCGTCCGTCGAGGGCGGCTTCCAGGTACTCGAAGTGCTGGTGCCAGCCCGCCAGGTTGTCGAGGCGCTGCTCGGCGGTCCCGGTGAACTCGTTGGTGAAGCGCAGGACGGTCGCGAGCGAGTCCGCGGGCGCCGGCTCCATGTGGAAGCGGATCCTGCCGTGCAGCTCGACGGTGTACTCGGCGACGGCCTCCATGTCCCAGGCGGTGACCCGCCCGGAGACGACCGTCCCTTTTCCCTCGGCTCCCCCGGTGTCTGCGGCTGCGTCTGCGTTGAGCCAGCGGAGCGTCACCCCGCCGCCGAGGCGCGGTTCCAGCAGATCGGCGGCGGCCAGCCACTGCGGGAGGCCCTCCGGGGTGGCCACGGCGACCCAGACGTTCACCACGGGGTGCGGCAGATGCAGCAGGAAGTGCAGGACATGGGTGTCGCCGTCGTCGCCGCCGCGGGTCTCGCTGGTGCCATGAGGGATCGGTTCCGTCATGGCACCAGCGTCGCCCGTACGGGCCGTGCCCGCTACCGGCTCTCGCCCACCCGGTCGAAGATCGGCTGCTCACGGACGCGCAGCCGTCCTCGCGGGATCATCGCGGGGATCATCGCGGGATCATTCGACTCCGGCGTAGCCGTGGAGGCTGTTCACGAAGAGGTTGACGCCGTAGTAGTTGAAGAGGAAGCAGGCGAAGGCGACCAGCGCGATGTACGCCGCCTTGCGGCCCTTCCAGCCGGCGGTCGCGCGGGCGTGCAGATACGCGGCGTACGCGACCCAGGTGATGAAGGACCAGACCTCCTTGGCGTCCCAGCCCCAGTAGCGTCCCCACGCGTCGCCGGCCCAGATCGCACCGGCGATGATCGTGAACGTCCAGAGCGGGAAGACCGCGGCGTTGATCCGGTACGCGAACTTGTCGAGGGAGGCCGCGGCGGGCAGCCGCTCCAGCACCGAGCGGGCGAAGGAGCCGGGGTTGCCGCCGTTCGCCAGCTTGTTCTCGTACGAATCACGGAAGAGGTAGAGCAGCGTGCCGACCGCGCCCAGGTAGAAGACCGCACCGCAGAAGATGGCGGTGGAGACGTGGATCCACAGCCAGTACGAGTGCAGCGCCGGGACCAGCTGGTCGCTCTCGGTGTAGAGCCAGGTGACGGCGATGCCCAGGTCGAGCAGGACCGTGGTGACCAGGGGCAGTCCGATCCAGCGGACGTTCTTCCTGGCGAGGAGGAAGCCGAGGTACGCGCCGACCGCCACCGTGGAGAAGGTGGTGGAGAACTCGTACATGTTGCCCCAGGGGGCCCGCTGTACGGACACGGCGCGGGCGACGACGCCGGCCGCCTCGACGAGGAAGGCGAGGACCGTCAGCGAGACCGCGATCCGCCCGTACAGGTCGCCCTTGACCGTGCCGCCCGCGGCGCCGGGGCCGTCGGGGACGTCGCGCTGCCCTGCCGCCGTGCGGGTGACGACCTTGGGGCGCTCCAGGACGGTCGTACCCCCGCCCTTCTGGGCGACCTTGACCGTCACCGCGGCTGCCGCCGCGGGGGCGGTGAGCGCGGCGGCGGTGCGGCCGACCTTGCTGCGGCTGCCGAAGACCCACTCGGCGATGTGTGCCAGGAACGCCAGGGTGTAGACGGCCATCGACGAGTAGATCAGCCCATTGCTGAACTCGGCGAGGCTCTCGTTGGTGGCGGCGGCGAGATTCACTTCTCAGCCCCTTCGGAAGGAACAGCTTCGGCTGGATCGGGATCGGGATCAGGATCGGCATCGGGCGCCGTCGGCGCCCGCTCGTTGAGCGTGACGGCCAGATCCGCCAACTCCTCGGGGAGCTTCGCGGACTCGCTCCGCCCCAGCCCCGCCATCTCGACGACGGTCACGCCGTCCTCCCCCCGTACGGCCCGGACCCAGACCCGGCGCCGCTGGATGAACAGCGAGCCGACGAGGCCCGCGATCGCGGCGATCGCGCCCGCGAGGGCGAGACCGCTGCCGGGCTGCTGGGAGATCTGGAAGCTCGCCCACTCCTTGATCTCCTTCTCGAAGGTGATCGAGCCGGCGCCGTTCGGCAGCTTCATCGTCTCGCCCGGCAGCAGCGTCTGCTTGAACACGTCGCCGTTGGCGCCCTTGAACGCCGTCATCTTGCTGGTGTCCAGCTGGTACACGTTCTGCGGAAGGCCCGCGTTGACGCGCAGATCGCCGTGGTAAGCGCCCAGGTTCAGTGCCGGGAACACCAGCCCCGGGAACTGCGAGAACATCTGGCCGTGGCCCTTGCCGGCGTACGTCGGGACGAAGAACGCCGGGAAGCCCAGCTGTTCCTTCTTGCCGTTCTTGTCCCGGTAGCCGTCCATCACCTTGACGACGCCGGTGGAGGTGACGTTGTTGTCGATGGGCAGGAGCGGCACGGCCTCCCGGTGGACGACCTTGCCCCTGCCGTCCCGGACGGTGACGACGGGCGCGTAACCGTGGGAGAGCAGATAGACCTTCGAGCCGTCGATCTCCAGGGGCTCGTTGACCCGGATGATGCGCTTCTGGTCCTTGCCGTCGGCGCCCTCGGAGTAAGTCACGGCCGCTTCGAAGGTGCGCGGGGTGCCCCGCTGCGGCCCCTTGCTCTCGTACGTTCCCGTGAAGCTGTCCAGGGTGAAGCTGAACGGCGCGAGCTCGTCGACGCTGAACATCGACCCGGACTTGAAGTCGTCGTACTGGGTGAGGGTGTTGGAGAAGCCGCCGCCCTCGACGATCAGCTTGCCGCCCTCGGACTTGAACAGCTGCCCGACGGCGAACGCCACCAGCATCACGATGAGGGCGACGTGGAAGAGCAGATTGCCGACCTCGCGCAGGTAGCCCTTCTCGGCGGCGACCGCGTCCCCGGCGAGGTGCGCGCGGAACCGGCGCTTCTTCAGCATCGCGAGCGCGGCCTCACGGACCGCGTCCGGGTCCGCCTCGGTGCGCCAGGTCGTGTGGACGGGCAGTCGCGTGAGCCGCTTGGGGGCTCCCGGCGGGCGGCCCCGGAGCTGGCCGATGAACTGCCAGGTACGGGGGACGATGCAGCCGATGAGCGAGACGAACAGCAGGATGTAGATCGCGGAGAACCACACCGAGCTGTAGACGTCGAAGAGCTGGAGCTTCTCGAAGACCGGCGTCCAGAACTCGTTGTTCGCCTTCCAGGTGCTCACCTTCATCTCGTCCGCGCTGTTCTGCGGGATGAGGGAACCGGGGATCGCGCCGAGGGAGAGCATGAAGAGGAGGATCAGCGCGACCCGCATCGAGGTCAGCTGCCGCCAGAACCAGCGCGTCCACCCGATGACCTCGCGGCCGGTCCAGGCGATCGCACCGACGGCGCCCGGCGCGCGCGTGCCGCCGAAGGAGCCGGGCACGGCTCGCTCCTGCGGGGCGGTAGAGAGCTGCGCCCCGGCTTCGCCGACCTCCTGGTCGGCGGTTTCCGGCGTCGTCCCGGTCCCGGGGGTCGTCCCGGTTTCCGGGGTCGTCCCGGACTCGGACGTCGTCCCCGTCTCGGACGTCGACTCGGTCTTGCTCATGGATCAGATCCCCACCTGGAAGCCTTTGGACCAGCCCTGCATCTCCTGCACGATGCTGTCCCATGCACCTGTGAGCAGCAGCAGACCGGTCGCGATCATCATGCCGCCGCCGATCCGCATCACCCAGGCATAGTGCCGCTTGACCCAGCCGAACGCACCGAGCGCCTTGCGGAACGCGACGGCGGCGAGGACGAACGGCAGGCCGAGCCCGAGGCAGTACGCGGCGGTCAGCAGCGCCCCGCGGCCCGCGCTGGCCTGTTCGGCGGCAAGGGCCTGGACGGATGCGAGGGTCGGGCCGATGCACGGGGTCCAGCCGATGCCGAAGAGCGCGCCCAGGAGCGGCGCCCCGACCAGACCCGTCGCCGGCCGCTTGTGGAAGCGGAACTCGCGCTGGGTGAGGAACGGCATCAGCCCCATGAAGAAGATCCCCATGAGGACCATCAGCACGCCGAGGACCGTGGTGAGGGTCTCCCGGTGCTCCTGGAGGGTCCAGCCGAAGTAGCCGAAGAGCGCCCCGCCGGAGACGAAGACGGCGGTGAAACCGAGGACGAAGAGCGCGGCCCCGGCCGCCATCCGGCCCCGCTTGGCCTCGGCGAGGTCGGTGCCCGTGATGCCGGTCACGTACGAGAGATAGCCGGGGACCAGGGGCAGCACGCAGGGCGAGAAGAAGGAGACAAGGCCCCCGAGTACGGCGATGGGCAGGGCGAGCAGCAGCGCACCACTGAAGACCGTCTCGTTCATCCCTACTTCTCCGCCATCAGCGGGTCGATCATCGAGTGGAGCTGCTTGTCGTCGAGCGCGGTGAGCGCGCGCGCCGCGAGCTTTCCGTCTCGGTCGACGACGATCGTGGTCGGAATGGCCTGCGGGTTGAGGCTGCCCTTGGGGAATTTCAGGATCAGCTTGCCGATGGGGTCGTGGAAACTCGGATAACTGATCCCGAATTCCTCCTCGAAGGCGAGCGCCGGGCCGGTCTGCGAGTCACGGGTGTTGATCCCGATGAACTCCACGCCCTTGCCCTTGGTCTCCTTCGCGACCTTGGCGAGATAAGGCGCCTCGGCACGGCACGGTGTGCACCACGAGCCCCAGAGGTTCAGCACGACGATCTTGCCTTTGTAGTCGGCGAGATCGAGCTGCTTGCCCGTGAGGTCCTTGCCGGCCAGCGCGGGAGCGTCCGTGCGCTTGCCCTTGGCGGCGGTGGAGATCCCGCCGGTGTTGGTCACGAAGTTCGTGTCGCCGCCGCCGCCGGACTTGCCGTTGGAGTCGCCGCTGCACGCCGAGAGCGTGAGCGCGGCCGCGATGGCGGCGGCGGCGAGCAGGGTGCGTCGAGGGGCGCGGACAAGGCTCATGTGAAAAGTTTCGCATGGGCCTTCAGGGGATCTTGCGCGCCCCCCTTGATGCCCGTAACGCCCCTTGTCAAGAGCGTTTAAGGGACACCGGAAACATCGGAGTGCCGGCTGCCGGCGGCTATGCGGCGGCTTTGAGGAAGGTGCTCCAGCCGCCCGCCGGGGACTGGCCGACCTCGAGCGTACGGAGCTTCGCGAGGATCTTCGGGTCCTGGACGTCCAGCCAGTCGCAGAACTGCCGGAACGACACGAGACGTACGTCCTTCTTTCCGGCCATTCCCTTCAGGGCTTCCTCGACGGCATCCATGTAGATGCCGCCGTTCCACTGCTCGAAGTGGTTGCCGATGAAGAACGGTGCCCGATTCGACTCGTACGCGCGCTTGAATCCGTTGAGGTAGGCCTCGGTGGCCTGCGTGCGCCAGCCGGGATAGCGGGATGGCATGCCCTTGGTCGAATTCTGCGACTGATTGGCGAGGATGTTGTAGTCCATCGAGAGCACCTCGAAGGAGTGCCCGGGGAACGGTACGGCCTGCAGTGGCAGGTCCCATACGCCGCCGCGCTTCTCCGGCCACTTCTGGCGGCCGCCGGGCGAGCTCGCGTCGTAGCGCCAGCCGAGCTTCTTGGCGGTCGGCAGCAGATTGTCCTGGCCGAGCAGACAGGGGGTGCGGCCGCCGACGAGTTCCTTGCGGTAGTCGAAGGGCAGCGGATCGATGTCCTGCCAGCCGCTGTTGGTCTTCCATTCGGTGACGAAGGACACAGCCTGGTCGATCTCGTTCTGCCACTGCGCGGGCGTCCAGTTTCCGACGGAACCCGATCCCGCGCAGAAATGCCCGTTGAAGTGGGTGCCTATTTCATGGCCGTCGAGCCAGGCCTGCCGGACGTACTTGAGCGTGTCCTTGATGTGCGGGTCGGTGAGATAGCCGATGTCGGAGGCGCCGACACGGTTGTTCGGCGGGCGGTAGAGCGTCTTCTTCGACTCCGGCAGCAGATAGATGCCGGAGAGGAAGAAGGTCATCGCCGCGTCGTGGTTCTTGGCGAGTTCCAGGAAGCGCGGGAAGAGTCCGTTGCCGACCTCGCCCGCGCCGTCCCAGGAGAAGATCACGAATTGCGGCGGGGTCTGGCCGGGTTCGAGCGGGACGGGCGCGGTGGGCTGGTGCGGCTGCTTTCCGGTGTCGGCGGTCGAGCCGTCGCCTATGAGGCGGACCGGCTTCGTGGCGGAGCCTGGCTTACCGCCACCCCCGCCACCGCCGCCGCTGCTGCTGCCCTGATCGTTGCCCTTGCCGCTGCCCGAGCCGGACCGGCAGCCTGCGATGCCGATCGCCGCCGCGGCGCCAAGCCCCGCTCCGAGCAAACCCCTTCGGCTGATGGTGCGCATGCCGCCCTCCCCCGTTCACGTTCATGTTTCGCTGCCGCCGTCCGACCAACGGGTTAGATGGCGTGCGGAACGCGAAGGTTCCAGGGGTTAGCACGGAAAGTGCGGCACCGCCAGATAGCTACGCGCCAAAGGCTTTTGACTTGCCCTTGACCGGTTTGGCGCCGGCGAGAAGATGCGCCGGAACAAGATCGCGGGCCGGTTCCGAGTATCCGACCGAGACGATCTTGTCGCCCTGATAGGTGAAACTCGTCAGCGACGCGAGGGTGCACTGCCGGCGGCGCGGATCGTGCCAGAGCCGGCGCCGCTCCACGTAGCTGCGCACGATCCAGATCGGCAGCTGGTGGCTGACCAGGACCGCCTCATGGCCGCGGGCCGCGTCACGCGCGGCGTCCAGCGCACCCATCATCCGCACCACCTGATCGAGGTACGGCTCACCCCAGGATGGCCGGAACGGATTGACCAGGTGCTTCCAGTTGCCCGGCTTGCGCAGGGCGCCGTCGCCGACCCCGAAGGTCTTGCCCTCGAAGACGTTCGCCGCCTCGATCAGCCGCTCGTCGGTGTCCAGGCCCAGGCCGTGCGACTTGGCGATCGGCGCGGCCGTCTCCTGCGCCCGCTCCAGCGGAGACGCCCCGACGTGAGTGATGTCACGTTCCGCGAGGTGCTCGGCGACCCGGTCGGCCATCCGGCGGCCGAGATCGGAGAGGTGGTAGCCCGCCCGGCGCCCGTAGAGCACACCATCCGGATTGTCCACTTCGCCGTGCCGGATGAGATGAACGACGGTCGTTTCCGTACTGGTCTCCGTGCCGGTCATGCGGTGGCCTCCGCGGCGGCGCGGGCGGCCGCGGGCAGTGCGGCGGCGATCCGGTCGATGGCGGCGTCGTCGTGGGCCGTCGACACGAACCAGGACTCGAACGCGGACGGCGGGAGGTAGACGCCTTGAGAGAGCATCGAATGGAAGAAGGCGTTGAAGCGGAACGCATCCTGCTTCTTCGCGTCGTCGTAGTCGCGCACCTCACGGTCGGTGAAGAAGACCGAGAACATGTTGCTCGCGGTCTGCAGCCGGTGGGCGACACCCTCCTTGGTCAGCGCATCCGTGACGAGGCCCTGGATCCGCGCGGAGACCGCGTCGACCTTCTCGTACGCGGCGTCGTCGAGGAGCCGCAGCTGGGCGAGGCCCGCGGCGGTCGCGATCGGGTTCCCGGACAGGGTGCCCGCCTGGTAGACCGGCCCGGCGGGGGCGAGGTGTCCCATCACGTCGGCGCGGCCGCCGAACGCCGCGGCGGGGAAGCCGCCGCCCATGACCTTGCCGAAGGTCATCAGGTCCGGGGTGACGCCGTCGATGCCGTACCAGCCGGCCTTCGACGTACGGAAGCCGGTCATGACCTCGTCGGAGATGTAGAGCGCCCCGTTCTTCGCGCAGGCGTCCTTGAGGCCCTGGTTGAAGCCCGGCAGCGGCGGGACCACGCCCATGTTGCCCGGCGACGCCTCCGTGATCACGCACGCGATCTCGCCCGGGTGCGCGTGGAAGGCGGCGTGGACCGACTCCAGATCGTTGTACGGCAGCACGATCGTGTCGCCCGCCTGAGCGCCCGTGACGCCCGGCGTGTCGGGCAGCCCGAAGGTGGCCACCCCGGATCCGGCGGCGGCCAGCAGGGCGTCCACATGCCCGTGGTAGCACCCGGCGAACTTGATCACCTTGGCGCGACCGGTGAACCCGCGGGCCAGCCGGATCGCGGACATCGTCGCTTCCGTACCGCTCGAGACAAGCCGTACCTGATCGACCGGCTCGATCCGGTCCACGATCTCCTCGGCGAGAGCAACCTCACCCTCTCCCGGCGTACCGAACGAGGTGCCGCGGGCGACGGCCTCCTGAACTGCGGAGATGACCTCGGGGTGGGCATGTCCGAGGATCATCGGACCCCACGAACACACGAGGTCGACATACTCGCGTCCATCGGCATCGGTCAGGTACGGACCGGTACCGGACACCATGAACCGGGGCGTACCGCCCACAGCTCGAAAGGCACGGACGGGAGAGTTCACGCCGCCGGGCGTCACGAGGGACGCGCGGTCGAAAAGCGTCTGCGAAACTGGGGCGTCATAGGGAAAGCTCACGGAATCCATGGTGTCAGAGGCCCGGGACGTTCTTGCGGACAGGTGTTTCACCGCACGTCCGTGGGGGAGGTCACTGTCACGATGATCGGGTTGCGCGGCGGGGGCTGTGCGTCCTAAAAGCAGTCGGGTGGAGATATGCATCGCGGTGGCGGACTGGGCGAGGGGACTGACGATCTGGGTCCCGAGCCTGCCCGGCGGGGGAGGCACCGGCGGCACCAGGCGGACGAGCCCACGGGGAGCAGGGGTGGCCGAGTGGGGGTGACCTACAAGTATTTCGGCGCACCCGACGGCGCCACGGCTGCCCGCGTGCCCATTTCGATGCGCCCGGAGGAGCTGGGCGGCGATGAGCTGGGCATGGGCGGAATGTTCACCAAGATCAAGCCCGAGACGATAGCCGCGATGGTCCTCACGGGTATCCAGGGCATGCCGCTGCACAAGGTGCCGCCGCTGGAGCTGGTGGTCCTGCACCCCGACTACGCGGTGGTGAAGCTCCCCATGACCGTCGTCGACCCGCTCCGCGGCATCGGCGAGGAGTCGGTCGGCGCGGCCGCCTTCATCTGGTCCACGGTCCCGGACCGGGGCGGCCCGCGTGACGCGTTCAACGTGTACCAGCTGCTCCACGAGTGGCAGGACTTCTCGGTCCGGCTGCACGAGGCGGGGCACCAGCCGTACTGCCTGGTCTGGCCCTGACCGCCGGGCCCGGTGGGGCCCTGCGGTGGGGTTCTGCAGGTACGGGGGTGCCGTGGGACGGCGCGCGCCGGCACGGGAAGGCCGTCACATCCCGTCCTTCGGCCCTGTCCGCCCAGGATCCGGGCTCAGCCGTTTCGGAGAGTGGTATCCGGCGTGGTCGGAGTCGGCGGGTCTCTGATTCCCGGCCCGGGCGCGCACGCCGACACGTACGCCGTCGCACACGTACGCCGACACGTATGCCGTCGGGCGCGTATGCCGCCGGGCATGTACCCCGTCGGGCGGTGCCCGTACCGCGGGGCCGTCAGAGCCAGCCGTTGCGGCGGAAGCCCCGGTGGATCACGAAGCAGGCGACGGCCATGACGCCGAGGACGACCGGGTAGCCGTAGGTCCAGCGCAGCTCCGGCATGTGGTCGAAGTTCATGCCGTACACCCCACAGACCATCGTCGGTACGGCCACGATCGCCGCCCACGCCGTGATCTTGCGCATGTCCTCGTTCTGGGCGACGGTCATCTGCGCCAGATGGGCCTGGAGGATCGAGTCCAGGAGCGAGTCGAAGCCGTTGATCTGCTCGCCCGCGCGGGCGAGATGGTCGGACACGTCCCGGAAGTACGGCCGGATGTCGGGGGCGATGAGGGAGTCGGGCTGGGTGGCGAGGGCCTCGAGCGGGCGGCTCAGCGGGGACATCGCCCGCTTGAACTCCAGGAGCTCCCGCTTCAGCTGGTAGATCCGCCCGGCTTCGCCACGGCCCGCGGCCCCGCGCCCCACGTGCTCGGAGAAGACGGCCGTCTCGACCGCCTCTATGTCGTCCTGCACGGCGTCGGCGACGGCGACGTACTCGTCCACGACGAAGTCGGCCACCGCGTGCAGCACTGACGAGGGCCCCTTGGCGAGCTGCTCGGGCGTCGTCTCCAGCGCCTCGCGCAGCGGGCCGAGCGAGCCGTGCCGTCCGTACCTGATGGTGATCACGAAGTCCCGGCCGGTGATCACCGTGATCTCGCCGGTCTCCACCACCTGGCTCGTGGGGGTCAGCTGGTCGTGCTCGGCGTACCCGACGGTCTTGAAGACCGCGAGCAGCGTGTCGTCGTACGGGACGACCTTGGGCCGCCGGTGGGCGTTGACGGCGTCCTCGACCGTCAGCGGGTGCAGGCCGAACAGCTCGGCGAGCGAGGCGAATTCCTCCTGGGTGGGCTCGTGCAGCCCGATCCAGACGAAGCCGTTGGTGCCGGGGCTTGCGGTGTTCTCCTTGCGTACGCGGCGCAGTGCCTCTTCGGCCGGGCAGTGCCCGGCCTGTCGCACCCCGTCCGCGTACCCCACACAGTTGACGACGGCGCTGCCGAGCGGCGAGCGCGCAGGGTGGCTGAGATCGACGGTGCGCCGGTATGCACGGCGCACCGCGCGACGGAGATTCCGGATCATCGACAACGCGGGCTCCTGGGCGGCACGGCTGCACCGGGCGCGAGGGCCCGGCACTCACTCTCCCGGCAACCCTGTACGACGAGAACGCGCTTGTCCATGGCAGTCCGTTCGATGAGGAACCGCCGAGTCACCTGAGGGTCATGCGGTGATCCTGCAATCCCGTTGTCCGGACAGGCTTTTGAACGGTGACCTGCCTCCAGCCGGACGCCGCGCCGGCCGATGTCCACAGTGCACGCACCGGTCGTGTCGCGTGTCCCGACATCCGAACATCCAAGGAGGCACGGCGTGGGTGACGTCCTGCTGGCCCTGTGCATCCCGCTGACGGTCTGCGCGCCCGGCATCTACGCGGTGTGCGAGAGCTGGTGGCGGCGCGGACGTCCGGCACCGCCGTCACCGTTCTCGTTCCCGTTCCCGTCCCGGTTCCCGCCGACGTCCCGGTCCCCTTCCCCGTCCCCTTCCCCGTCCCCGTACGCGCACGCCGGCGCACGCCTCGCCGAGCGGGAGATGCTCGTGGCGGCGGAGGAGATCGTGGAGGAGGCGTACGCGCGGCTCGCAGATCTGTACGACGACAGGTACGCCGGCGCATACGACGACGAGTGCACAGGCGCGTACGGCGGCGTCAGCGCGGGCTCCACCCCGGATCACGACCCGTCGTCCCCAGCACCCGCGCGAACGGGGACGCATCCGCCGGCACACTGACCGCCTCCCCGAAAGCCCCCCATCGACGTGCCATCGGGGCCATCTCCTCGAGTGCCGGGACCAGTTCGGCGACCACCTCCGGATCCGGGTCGTACTCCTGCCCGGTCGCACGGGCCAGATCCCACACGTGCACGGTCAGATCGCCCAGCACCATGTGCCCGACCGTCCTGGCCGGAAGGCCGAGCGAGCCCGTGGTGCCCTCCTCGGCGCCCGGTTCGGCCCAGGCCTTCACGAGCCGCGCGGTCTCGTCCTCGAAGAGACCCTGCCAGTCGCCCGCCGTCCGGTCGGGGGTCGTGGAGAAGTCGGAGTCCTTCTTGGCGGCGAGCGCCTGGAAGTTGACGACCACGTGGAGGAGGTGGTTGATCAGGGCGCGTACGTCGTACTCCGGGCACGGAGTCGGCGCGGTCAGGTCGGCCGCGGTCACTCCGCGTACGACGGGAACGGCGCGTGCAGTCGTGGCTTCGAGCAGTTCACTGATGGCCTTCATGACCTCGATGGTGGGCAGCGCGGGCCCCTGCGTCTTGAACAAACGCGACAGAACAAAGGCGACATAGGATCCGGGCATGGGCAGCAGGAGTGAGCCGCAGGAGGCGGCGGCAGCCGGTCCGCGACGCGACACCCGGGGGATCGTCGACGCCCCGGAGCTCTTCGCGCGGGTACGCTTCCGGCGCCGCGAGCCCGCCCCACAGCTGCGGCCGTATCTGGAGCACTACTGGCTCATCGACTGGGACCTGCCCGAGCCGTACGCCTCCCATGTGGTGCCGCATCCGTCCGTGAACGTCGTCTTCCAGCGGTACGGGAACGAGGAGCCCTGGGGCGAGGTCGCGGGCATCGGTCTCGGGCTCTTCACGAAGAAGCTGGAGGGCCGGGGGCGGGTCTGCGGGGTGCAGTTCCGGCCGGGCGGCTTCCGGCCCTTCGCCCCTGGGCGGCCGGTGTCGGAGTGGACAGGGCGGCACGTGCCGGTGGGCGAGGTCTTCGACGTCCCTTCCGGCATCGGCGCCGCGGCCGTTGTCGGACCGGACGAGGAGGATGCGCGGGTCGCGGCGCTCGACGCGTTCCTGCTGGGGCTCGGCCCGGTGGCCGATCCGCAGGCCGATCACGCGATGGCGCTGGTCGAGCAGGTCCGTACGGACCGGACGATCCGCCGCGTGGCTCAACTCGCGGAGGCGGAGGGGGTGTCGGTGCGGACGTTGCAGCGGCTTTTCGCGGCGTACGTCGGCGTCGGGCCGAAGTGGGTCATCCTGCGCTACCGCATTCACGAGGCGCTGGAACGGGCCGAGGCGGAGGGTCCGGGGACCGACTCCGGCCCCGGCAGCGGCAGCGGCACTGGAACCGGCACCGGCACCGGCAGCGAGCCGGACTGGGCTGCGCTCGCGGCCGAGCTCGGCTACAGCGACCAGGCGCATCTCGTACGGGACTTCACGGCGACGGTTGGTGTGCCGCCGACGGCGTACGCGGCACAAACGTCCAGGTGAGGCGGCGCTCGGCGCCGTTCCGCGCCGTTCCGCGCCGTTCCGGCTCGCTCGGCGTCGCTCAGCGGCATGTGCGCGGCAGCCACAGGCATGCCGCATTTATTGGCTTGACGGATTCCGGGCCCCTCGCAGATATTTATCTGCGTCACGCAGATACTGCGTCAGGTTAATCAACCGAGAGAGCAGGAGACCCACCTCATGACCGTTCTTGTCACCGGAAGCCGCGGGCGTGTCGGCTCAGCCCTGGTGCGGCTCCTGCACGACCGGGGGATCGCCGTGCGTGCCGCCTCGGCACGGCACAAGGAGCTCAGCCATCCCCCGGACGTGCCGGCCGTGCCCTGCGACCTCTCCGACCCGGAGACCTTCCCGGCCGCTCTCGCCGGTATCGAGTCCGTCTTCCTCTACGCCGAGCCGTCGGGGATCGAGAGCTTCACCGCGGCGGTCCGCAGGGCAGGCGTGAAACACATCGTGCTGCTCTCCTCCAGCTCGGTCCTCGCCCCCGATGCCGCGGACAACCCGATCGCCGCCTCCCATCTCGCGGTCGAGCGGGCGCTGGAATCCGCGGCCTCGGACGGCGCGTTCGAGGTCACCTACCTGCAGCCGGGCGCCTTCGCGACCAACGCGCTGCAGTGGTCATGGGCGGTGCGGTCCGCGGGCGCGGTGGACCTCCCGTACCCCGGCTCGTACAGCGATCCGATCCACGAGTCCGACCTTGCCGAGGCAGCTCTCGCCGCTCTCACCCAGCCCGCCCTGCGCGGCTCGGCGTATCTGCTCACGGGACCCGAGTCGCTCACCTTCACGGAGCAGATCGCCGTCCTGGCGCGGGTGGCGGAACGGGAGATCACGGTCAACACGGTCTCGCCCGCTGCATGGAAAGTGTCCGTCGCCGACTACGTGCCGGAGCACTTCGCGGACGCACTGCTCAACCACTGGGCGTCGCACGTCGGTTCACCTGCACCCGTTACCCGCACCGTCGAGGAGCTGACCGGTCATCCGGCCCGTACGTTCGCCGCCTGGGCCCGCGAGCACGCCGACGCCTTCTGTGGCCAGGCCTAGAGCCTGTTGCCTGTCGCCTGTCGCCTGTCGCCTGTCCAAGGGGTTCAGCGGCAACGCGTGCCCATACGGGAAGCGGCGGCGGGGACGCTGCGGCGGGTAGGCGGCAGCGGGGACGCTGCGGCACGGCGGAAAGGCCTGGCTGGCGCGGTCCGCCCGATGGCATGCTGGCGGCGTGAACGGACCGGAGATCCACATCAGCTTCGCCCCTGAGCTGCGGCTCTTCGTCGCGGCGGAGCGCCGCGACGGGCGGACGTCCCTCGTCACCGACGGCGCCTCGACACTCGGCCATGTCGTCGAGTCGCTCGGCATTCCGCTCACCGAGGCGGGGCGGCTGCTGGTGGACGGCGCCCCGGTCCAGGTCTCGCACATCCCCGCCGCGGGCGAGCACATCGAGGTGCTCGGCGTCGAGCGCCCGCAGCACGTACCGGGCGCCCCGCTCCGCTTCCTGCTCGACGTCCATCTCGGCACCCTCGCCCGACGGCTGCGGCTGCTGGGCGTCGACGCGGCGTACGAGAGCGAGGACATCGGCGATCCGGCCCTGGCCACGCTCTCGGCGCAGGAGCAGCGCGTGATGCTGTCGCGTGACCGCGGGCTGCTGCGCCGCCGCGAGCTGTGGGCCGGGGCGTACGTCTACAGCGACCGCCCCGACGACCAGCTGCGGGACGTGCTGCAGCGGTTCGCGCCCGCCCTCGCGCCGTGGACCCGCTGCACTGCCTGCAACGGCCCGCTCACGGACACCGACAAGGAGGCCGTGGAGCACCACTTGGAGCAGGGCACGCAGCGCTCGTACGACGTGTTCGCCCAGTGCACGGCCTGCGAGCGCGTCTACTGGCGGGGCGCCCACCACGCCCGCCTGGAGGCGATCGTCGAGGGCGCGCTGCGCGAATTCGGCAACGCGGCGGCCTAGGGGGGTGTCTTGTGGATCAGGCAAGATCCACAAGGCACCCCTAGGGCCGGTCCGGCTCACCGTGGCGCAGCCGCTCGATCTGCAGGGCCGCGAGCTCTACCGTCCGCCGCATGTGGGAGGTGAGCAGCGCGATCTCATCGTCCTCGTAGGCATCGAACATCGCCGCCCAGGCGACGCCCAGCCGGTCCCAGACCGCCCCGAATTCCGCCATGCGCCCGGGCACGGTTTCGACGAGCACTTTGCGCCGGTCCTCCGTGTCCCGCCTCCGCGTCACATAGCCGGCCCGCTCCAGTCGGTCGACCAGCCGAGTCGCCGATCCGGTGGTGAGCCCGGTCAGTTCGGCCACGCGCCCGGTGGTGACGGGCCCCGGTTCGAGTCCGAGCAGATTGAGGCACTGCAGATCGGTGGGGTGGAGCCGCAGATGGTCCGCGAGCGCCTGGTTGAACATGGCGTACGCGGCCATGTGGCGACGGGACACGTCGGCGAGCTCGGCCATCAGACCGCGACGCCGTCCGGAACTCTTCTGCGGCATGCAGAGAGTGTACGAAGCAGGCAGCCGGCCTACGGGGCCTCCGCCGTCAGGTAGCGCTGAATCGTCGGGGCCAGCCAGGCGATCACCTCCTCCCTGGTCATGTCGACCACGGGCGGCACGCGCAGCACATAGCGAGCGAGGGCCATCCCCAGAATCTGCGAGCCGGCGAGGGCGGCCCGACGCGGGGCCTCGGCCGGCACCGGGCAGACTCCGGCCGCTACCGGCAGCAGCTGTCCCTTGAATATCTCCCGCATGCGCTCGGCGCCGGCCTCATTGGTGACGCCGACCCGGAGCAGGGCGGTCAGCACCTCGTCGTCCTCCCAGCGGTCGAGGAAATGGGAGACGAGGACCGCTCCGATGTGCTGGCCCGGCATGGCACCCAACTCGGGCAGCCGCAGATCGATTTCGGAAGCGGCGGCGAACAGCCCCTCCTTGTTGCCGTAGTACCGCATCACCATCGACGGGTCGATCCCGGCGTCCCGGGCGATGGCACGGATCGTGGCCCGCTCGTAGCCGTCCGCGGCGAAGCGCTCGCGGGCGGCTTCGAGGATCGCGGCGCGGGTGGCGTCCGAGCGGCGCGGGGTGGCGACTGCTTCCGAATTCATGCCCACAACTGTAGGCCAACAAGTGTTGACACGCCAGATCCACCGGGTCTACATTCGCCAACAAGCGTTGACCAACGGGCGTTGGCCAACGAACGTTGACCTACAAGTGTTGACCTAGAAGCGTTGACCTGCACGTGTTCAGGAGGCAGCCATGACCAGTTCGTACGACACCGACGTGACCGTCGTGGGCGCAGGCCCCACCGGCCTGCTCCTCGCGGGCGACCTCGCAGCCGCGGGCATCCGGGTCACCGTCGTCGAGCGCCGCCCGCAGCAGACGAGCAACATGACCCGGGCCTTCGGCGTGCACGCCCGCACGCTGGAGCTGCTCGACGCCCGGGACCTCGCGGAGGAGCTGGTGAAGACGGGCTCACCCATGACCCACATGCGCTTCTTCCGCCGGATCGCCTTCGACCTGTCCCGGCTGCGGACCCGTTTCCCGTTCCTCCTGGTCACCCCGCAGTACGAGGTGGAGCGCCTGCTGAAGCGCCGAGCGCTCTCCGCCGGGGCCGACTTCCGGTTCGACACGGAGCTGCGCGGGCTGCGCCAGGGCGCCGACTCGGTCACCGCCGAGCTGCGCGACGCGGCGGGGCGGGACTCGACGCTGCGCTCCCGCTATTGCGTCGGCGCCGACGGGGTGCGCAGCTCCGTGCGCAAGGCCCTCGGTCTGCCCTTCCCCGGCGACTCGGTCATCCGGTCCATGGCCATGGCGGACGTCCGTCTCGCCGAAGAGCCCGAGAGCCCGTTCTACGCCGACGGCACGGGGGACGCGTTCGCGGCCGTCGCGGCGTTCGGCGACGGCTGGTACCGGGTGATGGCATGGCGGCGCAGCCACCAGGTCCCGGAGAGCGAGCCGCTCGATCTGGAGGAGGTGCGCGCCATCGCCCGCCAGGCGCTCGGCACCGACTTCGGCATGCGGGACCCCCGCTGGCTGTCCCGCTTCCACAGCGACGAGCGGCAGGTCCCGGAGTACCGGAAGGGCCGGATCTTCCTCGCCGGAGACGCGGCGCACGTCCACTCCCCGGCCGGCGGCCAGGGGATGAACACCGGCATGCAGGACGCGGCGAACCTCTCCTGGAAGCTTGCCGCGGCCGTCCGTGGTGACGCGCCGGACGCCGACGCCCTCCTCGACACCTACCAGGCGGAGCGGCATCCGGTCGGCGCGATGGTGCTGCGCAGCAGCGGCGCGATCGTCCGCCTCGCCATGGCGCACACCTCTGCGCAGCGCCTGTTCCGCTCCCTCGTCGCCCGGTTCATCTCCACGGTCCGCCCTGCCTCCGACAAGGCGATAGGCATGATCTCGGGGATCGGCATCTCGTACGGCGCCGAGCGCGGCGCCCACCGGCTGACCGGCACCCGCGCCCCCGACCTGCAGCTCGCGGAGGGCCGCCTCTACGAACTGCTCCGCAAGGGCGAATTCGTCCTGGTCACTCCCGAGGACGAGGACACGGCCCCGGCGGCGGCGCCTCCCGCCCCCGGCCCCGTCACCCGGACCCACTGGCGCGCCCCGCGCCGTACGTCGCTCCTGGTCCGCCCGGACGGATACATCGCATGGGCACAGAACTGACCCGGGTGCGGCCCTTGTGCCGCACTCTTCCGGTCTGGCGCGAGCCCGCACCGGCCCGCCTGCACCCTCCATGACACGCTGGTCCGCATGCTGGTCGCCCGCTCCGCCCTCCTGTTCGCCGTCGCCGCGCTCTTCGAGATCGGCGGTGCCTGGCTCGTCTGGCAGGGCGTGCGCGAGCACCGTGGCTGGATCTGGATCGGCGCCGGAGTCCTCGCCCTCGGCGCGTACGGCTTCGTGGCCACGCTCCAGCCGCAGGGCGACTTCGGCCGCATCCTCGCCGCCTACGGCGGGGTGTTCGTCGCCGGATCGCTCGCCTGGGGCGTGGTCGCCGACGGCTACCGCCCCGACCGCTGGGACATCATCGGCGCGCTGATCTGCCTGGCCGGTATGGCCGTGATCGTGTACGCGCCGCGTGGCCGCTGACAGCGGCCTATCCTGATCATGGGAATCGATCGCCTGACCGAGGAGCTGTCATGACCGCCGCCCCCATCGCCGTCGTCACCGGAGCGAGCAGCGGGATCGGCGCCGCGACCGCGCGCGGGCTCGCCGCCGCCGGGTACCACGTGATCCTCACCGCCCGCCGCAAGGACCGTATCGAGGCGCTGGCCGCCGAGCTGACCGACGCCGGCCACCGGGCCACGGCCTACGGCCTCGACGTCACCGACCGCGCGGCCGTCGACGCCTTCGCGGCCTCCCTCGACGGCTCCGGCCCGGTCAAGGTCCTCGTCAACAACGCGGGCGGAGCACTCGGCGCCGACCCGGTCGCGACCGGCGACCCCGCCGACTGGCGCCGGATGTACGAGGTCAACGTCATCGGCACGCTCAACACCACCCAGGCTCTGCTGCCCGCTCTCACCGCCAGCGGGGACGGCACGGTCGTCGTCCTCTCCTCCACCGCGGGTCACGCCACATACGAAGGCGGCGCGGGCTACGTCGCCGCGAAGAACGGGGCCCGGGTCCTCGCCGAGACCCTCCGCCTGGAGATCGTCGGCACCCCGGTCCGCGTCATCGAGATCGCCCCCGGCCTGGTCAAGACGGACGAATTCGCGACGACCCGCTTCCGCGGCGACACCGAGAAGGCCGCCAAGGTCTACGCGGGCGTGGCGGAGCCCCTCACTGCCGACGACGTCGCCGACACCATCACCTGGGCCGTCACGCGCCCCTCCCACGTCAACATCGACCTCATGGTGGTCCGCCCCCGCGCCCAGGCCTCCAACACGAAGATCCACCGCGAGCTCTGACATCCCTTCCGTAAGCGGCTGACCTGTGCTGATATGAGTCGCTCAGGCTCGGAAAGCGGCGGGGGGTACGCATGCGCCACACGCTGAACCAACTCAGGTCGAGATCGGCCGGCATCATCACCGGTGCCGTCGTCGGAGGCCTCTTGGCCCTCGCCGCCGTCACCCCGACGGCCTTCGGCGACGATTCCCTGCCCGAGGCCCCGGGCGAGGGAGTCACCTTCCTGGGCTCCGGCTTCCCACTCGGCAGCACCTGGCAGGACGAGGAAGGCGGCACCCTCGTCCTGAACAAGGACCGGACCTTCGTGTCCACCAGCGTCTGCGGCGTTTTCATCGAACGACGCGAGACCGGCGACTGGGCCGCGGGCCCCCGCCGCACGGGCTCCGGCACCTGGACCATGGGCACCGACAGCAGCCCCAGGACAGAGGTCCTCCTCACCTTCGACGACCCCGAGGTGACAGCAGACTTCGAGGTCCGCAAGGTCGACGACGAACTGCGTCTCTGGGTCGCCACCTCCCCCGACTCATTCGCCGAGCCCGACATGCAGGTCGACTCCTGCCTCCTCGCCAAGAAGGCCTGACCTCAGCCGGGCCGCCCACGAGCAGAGCCCCGGACCGCTGCCGGTCCAGGGCTCACCATGCACGAGGGGTGCTCAGTCCTACGCACGGACGACCTGCTTCAGCTTCGCCACGACCTCCACCAGATCGCGCTGCTGCTCGAACGGTGCCCTCACGTTCACCTCTGAGTCAGTGCTTGAAGGCGCTGACGTCTCCCGGCTCGGTCTCCAGCGCCTCGCGGTCGAATTTCAGCATAAGGAGGAAGAACAGCCCGCCCGCGGCGAGCAAGCCGACCACGATCACGACGGAGACGAGCGCCTCCCGGGGTGCCACCAGCACGAACAGCGCGACGAGCGTCCACACCAGCGCGCCGATCGCGACCGGCAGTTCGAAGCGCCCGAGGTCGAACGCGCCCTTCTTGCGACCCAGTCGCTTGCGCACCGCCAGGTAGAGGACGACCGTCGAGCCGTAGGTGATCGCCGGAAGGATCGTCCCTGCCGTGATCAGCTCCAGCAGTGCGGCACCCGGCAGGGCGACCATGAGGATGACCCCCAGGGCGAAGATCAGGACCGTCGCCGGGATCGGCGTCTGCGTGCGCGGGTTGACCCGCCGCATCAGCCGGTGGGCAGGGAAGCGCCCATCGCGCGACATGGCGAAGATGATCCGCGAGCACGAAACCATGATCACCACCCCGGCTCCGAAGAACGCGAACGTGATCGCGACCAGCAGCGTCCTCTCCATCACCGGGCCGAGCTGATCGCGCAGGATCGCCGCGACCGGGGAGCCGCTGTCGCTGACCCGGGGGATGTCGTCGATCGCGATGGTGAGCGTGATCAGGAACAGCATTCCCAGCAGTCCGGCCGCCACGACCGATCCCACGATCGCGCGTGGCACGGTGCGACTGGGATCCTTGGCCTCCTCGGCCAGGTTCGCGGCGGAGTCGAAGCCGACGAGCGTGGCGAGGCCCATGATCATTGCAATCATCAGCCCGCCGCCGACGGCGAAGTAGCCGGGGGCGTTCTCGGCGACACCGCGCGAGGTGAGGTTGCCGGCTGCTCCGTCGCCCGTGATCGCCACAGCGATGGCGAGCGCGATCACCACCACCACGACGAGGACCAGTTCGAGCCCGACCGCAGCACAGTTGATCAGGCTGACGATGCTCGTGGAGGCCACCGCGAGCACGGCCTGGACGAGCAGCACCACGACGGTGATCAGGCGCGCCGTCCCCTCGTCCGGCTCGAGGCCGACGAGCGGCATGAATGCCTGACTCGCCATCGCATTGTCGGACGCCACCACCGCGATCGCCAGGTAACAGAAGGTCAGCCACCCGAACCCCCAGCCGACCTTCGGGTTGGCCAGCCGGGAGGCCCACTGGTAGGAGGAACCGCTGAGTGGGACGCGGGCCGCGAGCTGCGCGACCACCAGAGCCACCAGGGTCTGCCCCACCGCCGCGATGATCCAGAGCCAGATGCCGACCGGCCCCGCGTTCACCAGAACATCGTCGTACGTCGCGAAGATGCCGACGGCCACGGAGATGAACGCGAACGAGATCGCGAACACCTGCCAGGAGCCGAGCGTCCGTTTCAGCTCCTGCTGGTAGCCCCCGAGTTCGACGGAACTCTCGCCGTCCTGCGTGTCTGTCGAAGCTTCCGCCACGTCGGCCACCTCACCTTCCATCAGCCCCTCCGGCTCCGAACGCCGCGGCAGGGTCCCGACCATTCTCGGGGCTTATGTCACATTTGATCCGCATGTGACACGGTTGCGAGATGTGCGTACCAGTGCGTCGGTCTGCATGAAGCTCTCGGGACCCGGCAGCACGGCATCTTGCTGCGGCTCCCGGTCGAGGTGATCCTCCTGGCCGGCTTCGGCGGCATTCCTGGCACTTCCTTGTACGCCACCGGGATCCCGGCAAAGCCGCGCGGGGCGCCCGGCGGCGGATGCGATCCGGCGCCAGGCGCCGTCGTCCGCGGCCTCGGTGGCAGTGGCTCGGCCATTCGGCTGCGGTTGGCTCGCGCGCCTCTCCGGACCGCGGTGTTGTTGACACGGACCTCTGCCGACGTCAGGCGCATGGGCGTCATCGGGCGCTCAGCCGCGGAAGGACAAGGCATGCTCATATCCGGACCCATGGCGGGCCGTAGGTGCTACGCCGCGGTCGTCGCCGCGGTGATGGCCTGCTCGACGGTACTGACCTGGCCGGACCTCGCCGCGGCCGGTGGTACGCCGTCAGCTTCGACGCCCGCCCCGGAGCTGGACTGGAAGCCATGCGTTCAGGGCGGCCAGTTCGACTGCGCGACCGCGAAGGTGCCGCTGGACCACCGCACCCCCGGGGGCCGCACCATCGAACTGGCGGTCGTGAAACGGAAGGCGACCAGCCCCGGGCGGCGCATCGGCACCCTGTTCTTCAACCCGGGCGGACCCGGCGGGCCAGGAACCGTACAAATGCCACAGAATTACGAGCTCTTCCCGCGGGAGGTGCGGGAGCGGTTCGACATCGTCAGCTGGGACCCCCGCGGGATCGGCAGCAGCACCGCGGTGAACTGCTTCGCGAATCCCGAGGAAGCCGCCGCCTGGGTTGCGAGCAAAGCGGCAGGCTTCCCGGTGGGCGAACAGGAGCGGACGGCCTACATCGCCGCGTACAAGCATCTGGCCCGGCGCTGTCAGCAGCGTGACCCCGAGCTCCTGCGCCATGTGTCGACCGCCGACACCGCCCGCGACCTCGACCGGCTCCGCCGGGCGGTGGGCGACCCACAACTCACGTACCTCGGGATCTCCTACGGCACGATCCTGGGCGCCACCTACGCCAACCTCTTCCCCGGCAAGGTCCGCGCCATGGCCCTCGACAGCAACATCGACCCGTCGGCCTGGACGAACCACGCCTCCGACGACGACCCCCGGCTCACGACATTCCTGCGCATGGGCTCGGACCGCAGCGCGGCATCAACCCTGGACAGGTTCCTCGCCCTGTGCGGGTCCACCACCACCGCCCGCTGCGGCTTCTCCGCCGGCGGCACGAAAGCGACCCGGGACAAGTTCGACCAGCTGATGCGACGGCTCCGGGAGCATCCCGTGGGCGCGTGGACCTATGGCCGTACGGTCGGTGACCTGGTCAACAGCCTCTACGTCGTCAACCCGGGATGGACGGACCTCGCCGGCAGGCTGCAGGACCTGTGGCAGGGCCGCGCCCCGGAGCCGGCCCCACTCCCACCCGCACCACCGGTCCCGAATCCGAATCCGTACCTGGGCGAGGAACAGGGCAGTGCCGTGCTCTGCTCCGACAGCCCCAATCCGCGTGACCCCGGGGTCTACCACGCCCTGGAGGAGGCCAGTGTCACCCGTGCGGGCGACGTCGGACGCTACTGGACCTGGACCGCCGAGGGGTGCGCCACCTGGCCGGCCGTCGCCGCCGACCGCTACCGCGGCCCGTGGAACAAGCCGACGACGCACCCCGTTCTGGTGGTCGGCACCACCTACGACCCCGCGACTCCCTACTCGAACGCACAAGCCATGGCCAAAGAACTGGCCAACGCCCGCCTGCTCACCAACGACGGGTACGGGCACACCGCACTGATCAACCCCAGTAGCTGCATCCAGGCTCACGAGAGCCGCTACTTCATCGACGGCACCCTCCCGCCGGCCGGAACAACGTGCCGACAGGACACGCCCCCCTTCTCCACACCCAAACCGAGCGGCGGCATCGCCACCGGCGGCGGGGCGATGGCCGGCGCCGTCTCCTGATCCGGGGC
The DNA here is from genome assembly GCF_056435785.1 of Streptomyces sp. NPDC043870. NCBI lineage: Bacteria > Bacillati > Actinomycetota > Actinomycetes > Kitasatosporales > Streptomycetaceae > Streptomyces > Streptomyces sp. NPDC043870. Next base: position 9,785 of record NZ_JBWKDT010000002.1, on the reverse strand, counting down.
TGCCCCGCGGCCACTCAGCCCTGCACGCAGATGACCTGCTTCAGCTTCGCGACGACCTCCACCAGGTCGCGCTGCTGGTCGATGACCTTCTCGATCGGCTTGTACGCGCCGGGAATCTCGTCCACGACCCCGGAGTCCTTGCGGCACTCCACACCCCGCGTCTGATCCGCCAGGTCCCGCGTCGAGAACTTCCGCTTCGCAGCGGTCCGGCTCATCCTCCGGCCGGCGCCGTGCGACGCCGAGTTGAACGACTTCGCGTTCCCCAGGCCCTTCACGATGTACGAACCGGTGCCCATCGAACCCGGGATGATCCCGAAGTCGCCGGAGCCCGCGCGGATCGCCCCCTTACGGGTGACCAGCAGGTCCATGCCCTCGTACCGCTCCTCCGCCACATAGTTGTGGTGACTACAACTCACCGGGCCAGTCACGCGAGTTCACGGCGGCGTACTCGGCCGCCACATTGAAGACACTGCCGCACTCACCGCAATCCCCACAGCCGACGGTGGTGCTCCGGGACGGCAATCGCAACAGGGCCTCGTGGAAGGGGAGGGGTGGGATGACGGACCCTTAGGTGAGACGGTGCCGGGTCCACCAGAAGCAGAGGCTGGCCAGTGCCGCAGCCGCGGCCAGGCACAGGCCCGTCTCGGCCCACTGGAGGGGCCAGAAGTGACTCGACGGGTGGAACTCCGCCCAGTGCCCGGTGACGCCCTTTCCTGCCAGGCACTGCTCGTAGTCGTCCGCAGCAAAGCACTCGCCTGACTGCGGTACGCGTCGGCCGGCGGCCACAACCAGCCCGTCGTCGAACAGCCAGGCGTCGCCGGGTGCCGCATCCGCGCCCAGGCCCGATCGCTGCGCTATCACCGTCGGCCACAGGCCGCCGCGGACCTGCTCCAGGGCGAACAACGCGGAACCGCCGACCGCCGCGGTGGCCCCCATGGCGGCGACGGTGCGCCGCAACAACAGGCTCAGCGTGACGCCGATCATCAGCACGAGCAGCGCCTTGGCGACGGGCGCGGGCCCGACGGCATCGAACGGTATCGGCATGTACCACGGGAACTCGCTGCCGACCGCACCGGCGACCGTATGCCACCACCACGTGGCACACGCGGTGATCACGCCTGCCGCGACCAGGGTCAGCATCACGGGCACGGCCAGCTTCGCCAGGAGCAGGCGGGCGCGTGACACCGACTGCGACAGCGCGGTGCGCAGGGTGCCCGACTCCAGTTCCTGCGCGAACAGCGGTGCGCCGAGGAACACCCCGAGCAGCAGCGGGAGGAGCAAGAGCAACTGGAGCGGCAGGCGCAGCGGGTACTGGTGCTCCTGCTGGAAGTCGATCAGGGCCTGGGAGCACTGCGGCGCGGCGGCCTGCCCGGCGCACCCGTCCAGCGCCCGGGCGGCCTCCACCGACGCGTACCCCCCGTACGCGAGGTACGCGCCGACGAGCACGGTCAGGGCGAGCAAGGCCCACAGCGCGGCGCGGTGCTGGCGCCAGACCAGCCAGGTGACGCCTCGTACGCCGATCACGCCGCACCCCCGACGAGCTCGGGGCGGGCGGCTGGTGTGGCCACCGCGGGCAGGAGGGGGTCGCGCAAGTACGTCATGATCAGCTGTTCCAGGGAGGGGACGGAGCCGTCGGCACCGTGGCGGTGTGCGGCGCGGAGGTCGTCGACGTCACCGGCCAGCCGGATGCGCCCGGAGCCGACGAGGAGGAGGAAGTCGCAGGCGCCTTCGAGTTCGGAGACGACGTGCGAGGACAGCAGGACGGTGGTTCCGTGCGCGGCCGCCTCCGACAGGAGGAGTTCGGACATCTCGTGCCGTACCAGCGGATCGAGGTCAGCCATCGGCTCGTCCAGCATCAGCAGGCGCGGGCGTTTGCCGAAGGCGAGCGCGAGGGCCACCCGGGTGTGCTGGCCGCCGGAGAGTGAGCCGACGCGGGCGTGGTGGGGTATGTCGCCGCCCGCGACGACACGTTCGGCGACGGCCTGGTCCCAGGTCGGGTTCATCTCGCGGCCCATCCGGAGGATCTCCGCAACACGGAAGCCGCGGAGGAGCGGTTTGTCCTGACTCAGCAGGGCGGTCGTGGCCCGGGCGCCGGAATCGTGTGGGGACCTGCCGAAGACGTGGATCGATCCCTCGGTGGGGGTCAGCAGGTCGGCGGCCAGGGAGAGCAGGGTGCTCTTCCCCGCCCCGTTCGGACCCACGAGCGCGCACACCCGGCCGGCCGGGATCTGGAAGGTGCAGTCACGCAGAGCCCATCCGCGCCGATAGCGCCGGCCGAGCCCGATGGCTCGCAGTGCGGGGCCCGCCGGGTCCGCGGCGTTGGCGATGCGGTTCACCGGCCGTGCCCCGCTTTCCGTGCAGCCATTGCGGGCAGTCCTGCGACAGTGGTGCCGGCGGCGGCACATGGGGTGATGAGGGGTGTGGGCCTCTGTTCGGTGTTCATGGCCCCGACGCTAGGAACCGCCGCGCCCGTCACGCATCGGAAGTTGGTCGAGCGCGTCGGTGACCTTGGGCGGTGCCCGGACCCGGCGGCGGACCGACCAAGGTAGGGGGTTTCCTGACGAAGGTCGAGACGAGGGTTTTACGTGGTTTGTGTCGCGTAGGCTCCGCCCCGTGCCCCTGCCCCCCGCCTCCCGTCGGCGCTCCGTCGACGTCACCGTCGTGGTGTTCGCCGTCTGCCTGTCCGTGGCACTCGCCGGAACCGCGGCCAATCCGCTGCTGATGTTCCCTCGTGTCCCGCTGGGCACGCCGTCGCTGTCCACCGTGAAAGTCGTCGCGCTGTACGAGCCCTGGTTCGTCTTCGTGGACGCCGGCTCGGTCGTCTCCGCCGGAGCGGCGTGCGCCCTGTGGTGGAGGCGCCGGTTTCCCGTGGCTGTCGCCGTCCTCACGCTCGTACTCGGGCTGTTGTCCCCGGCGGTCACGGTCTCCGCGATGGTCGCACTGTTCACCGCCGCGGCACTGCGCCCCGTGCGCGTCACGGCCTGGCTCGCGGCGGCCGCGGCGGTTCCCGTCGCCGTCGCCCAGGCGTGGCGCGGCATGAGCGTTCTGGACCCGGCGGTCCTAGGCGCCCTGCTCATCGCCTGGACGTTGGTCGCCCTGTCGGTGGGCTGGGGCCGGTTCGTCCGCTCGCGCCGGAAGCGGGAGGCTGCCCTCACCGAGCGCGCCCGGCGGGCCGATCAGGAAGCCACCCGGCGGACCCTGGAAGCGCAGCAACGGGCCCGTGAGGACATCGCACGCGAGATGCACGACGTCTTGGCCCACCGGCTCTCGCTGCTGAGCGTGCACGCCGGTGCCCTGGAGCTCAACTCCTCCCCCGATCCCGCCGACCTGGGGCGTGCGGCGGGGGTCATCCGGGAGAGCGCCCACCAGGCCCTTGAGGACCTTCGTACCGTCATCGGACTCCTGCGCACTCCCGGCGACCGGTACCCCACCCTCTCGCCGTCCGCGGCCCCGGCACCACAGGCTGCCCCCGGGACCTATCACGAGGCCTCCGGCGAAGCGCTCCCCGAGGCACCGCAGCCCGCCCTGGCCGACCTCGGCAGGCTCGCCGACGAGTCCCGTGCCGCCGGCATGCGGCTCCGCCTGGACGTCGACGTCGAGGAGCCGGCCACCATCCCGGCGCTCGCGGGCCGCACCGTCTACCGCATCGTGCAGGAGGGCCTGACCAATGCCCGCAAGCACGCACCGGGCGCCCCCGTCTACGTCGAGGTGAGCGGAGGACGGGGCGCTGGTCTGGACATCATCGTCCGCAACCCCGCCGTACCCTCGGGGCCTTTGGGCTCGGCACCTTCCCCCGGAGGCCCGGCGTCGCCCGGCACGCCAGGCGGTGTCATCCCGGGATCCGGCCGAGGCCTCATCGGGCTGGCCGAGCGCGCGGCACTGGCAGGCGGCGAACTGCGGCACGGCCCCAGTGCCGGTGACTTCCTCCTCCAGGCATGGATACCGTGGCCCGCGTGATCCGACTCCTGCTCGCCGACGACGACCCACTGGTACGCATGGGCCTGCGCGTGATGTTCGCCGGTGTGGAGGACATCGAGGTCGTCGCGGAAGCGGCCGACGGCGACGAGGCCGTCACCCTGACCGCCGAACACACCCCCGATGTCGCCCTCCTCGACATCCGCATGCCTGTCTGCGACGGCCTGGCAGCGACCCAGGCCCTGCGCGCGCTCCCCACTGCCCCGGCCGTCATCGTCCTGACCACCTTCAACCCGGACGACTACGTCCTGCGCGCCCTGCGGGCCGGCGCCGCCGGGTTCCTCCTCAAGGACACCCCGCCGAACGACATCGTCGGCGCCGTGCGCCGCGTCGCAGCCGGAGACCCCGTCCTGTCGCCGGCAGTCACCCAGCAGCTGATCGCGCAGATCAGGACCCCGCCGGCCGAGCCTGCCACCGACGCCCGGGCACGGGCCCGGGCCCGACTGGAGCGCCTGGCCGCACGCGAGTACGACGTCGCACGTGCGGTCGGTCAGGGGCGGACGAACGCGGAGATCGCCGCCCGGCTGTTCATGAGCGTCCCCACCGTCAAAGCGCACGTGTCAAGCATCCTGGCCAAGCTCGAAGTCACCAACCGCGTCCAGATCGCCCTGATCGTCCACGACGCCACCCCCGACAGCCCTGCAGGGGTATAGAGCGTTTGCCGAGATCATCCGGTCGCCCTGGGGTGATTTCGTTGTCGTGGACCTCGCCGGGCGAAGCTGGCGAGGCCCACTGCCTCCGCCACCTGACGCGAGTGTCTCAACACCGACCCTCAGGCGGTCCGCCTGAGGGGCGGTGCGCGGGATAGCGTCAGCCAGTTCCGAGTCGTCTTCACCTCGACCTACAGGCCGCCGGCCGGCGGATCGCTCTCCTTTTGAGCACAAAGCCCCGGACGCCAGTCCGGGGCTCTGTCGATCACGTGGTGTGCTGGACCTCAGCCCTTGACGCAGATGACCTGCTTGAGCTTGGCGACGACCTGCACCAGGTCCTTCTGCTGGTCGATCACCTGGCTGATCGGCTTGTACGCGGCCGGGATCTCATCCACGACCCCGGAGTCCTTGCGGCACTCCACGCCATGCGTCTGGTCCTCCAGGTCCCTCGTGGAGAACTTCCGCTTCGCAGCGGTCCGGCTCATCCTCCGGCCGGCACCGTGCGACGCCGAGTTGAACGACTTCGGGTTGCCCAGACCGCGGACGATGTACGACTCCGTGCCCATGGAACCCGGGATGATCCCCCACTCCCCCGAGCCCGCACTGATCGCTCCCTTACGGGTGACCAGCAGATCCATCCCGTCATAGCGCTCTTCGCTGACATAGTTGTGATGGCAGCTGATCACACCAGGCCGGTGCTCGACGGTCGTCGTCTGACCTTCGGCATCTTCCTGCTGGCAGGAGATGACCTGGTCGAAGGTGACCTTGGCCTTCCTGAACTCCCTGCGGACGACTTCCTGGAAGAGTCCCATCATGATCGTGCGGTTGTACTTCGCGTACTCCTGCGCCCAGAAGAGATCGTTCCGGTACGCCGCCATCTGCGGGGTGTCCGCGATGAAGACCGCCAGGTCGCGGTCGACCAGGCCCTGGTTGTGCGGCAGCTTCCGGGCCTCGCCCATGTGGTACTCGGCGAGCTCCTTGCCGATGTTCCGCGACCCGGAGTGAAGCATCAGCCACACGGATCCGGACTCATCGATGCAGAACTCCACGAAGTGGTTGCCGGCGCCGAGCGTTCCCATCTGCTTCGTCGCCCGCTCCCGACGGAACTTCACCGCGTCCGCCACCCCGTCGAACCGCGACCAGAGGTCGTCGAACCCCGCCGCCGGGAGTCCGTACACCCGGCCCGGATCCACCGGGTCGCCGTGCATGCCACGACCGACCGGGATGGCCTGCTCGATCTTGGAGCGGAGCCGGGACAGGTCGCCCGGCAGATCGTTCGCGGTGAGGGAGGTCTTCACCGCCGACATTCCGCAGCCGATGTCGACACCGACCGCCGCCGGGCAGACCGCGCCGTGCATCGCGATCACGGAGCCGACGGTCGCGCCCTTGCCGTAGTGCACGTCCGGCATCACGGCGAGCCCCTTGATCCAGGGCAGCGTCGCAACGTTCTGCAGCTGCTGCATCGCGCCGCTCTCGACCGTGTACGGGTCCGTCCACATCCGGATCGGGACCTTCGCCCCGGGCACCTCTACATACGACATACTTCCCCAACTCCCCCGAAAGACCTGAAACGCAAAAACCGGCGCCAAGGCCAGCGAAAGGGACAGCGGACCGGCGTTCACAGCAGCGCGTGCGATACACATTGTGTCCATCGGCCTGCATCGGGCGGCAACCAGTTTTCGCCGCGGACACCACAGCGGACACCACGGCTGCCCGAGGAGAAGACGGAAGAGAAAGGAGCCTGGGAACGTGCAGCGAAAGGCGTACGCACCCGGCCTCGCGGCGCTCCTCGTGGCGCTCGTCACAGGCTGCACCGCAGCGTCCGGCGGCGACGGCTCCGCCACCGGTTCCAAGGCCGGCGAGGCCGCCGGCTCCGCCGCCCCGCCCGGCAAGTACCGCACGCTCTACGAGCCCTGCGGCGCGGTCGAGCGCGCCACTCTGAGGGACCTGCTCCCCGGCGCCGCAGGGCTCCCGGACGACCAGCAGGACAAGGTGTTCCGCGGCACGGCGGCCGTCACGTACGACACCGACCGCCGCGTCGGCTGCAGTTGGAAGGCCGATTCGCCGGACGCCTCGAACCACCTCCGCATCGATGTCGAGCGCGTCGTCTCGTACGACCCCGACGTCAGCGACGACGACCGGGCGCAGGAGGTCTACGCAACGAAGCAGGACGCGGCGGAGCTGCCTCCGCCGGCAGCCACGGGCGGGCAGGGACAGGGGGCCAAGATCCCGAGCGGCACCCCATCCACGTCCGCCCCGTCCGGCACCGGCGCCACGCCCCCGTCGACCGGTACCACCACCCCCACGAACGCCCCGACCGGCGGCCCCGGCGGATCCGCTCCGGGATCGGCCACCGGCGCCTCCACCGCCCCCGAAGGCCTGGAGCCCCGCGTGCTCGACGGCCTCGGCGACGCCGCGTTCCTCGACGACGTCCTCACCCGTGCCGGTTCCACCGCGCAGCACCGGACCGTGAGCGTGGTGTTCCGCACATCGAACGTGATCGTGACCGTCGAGTACGGCGAGCAGCCGGCCCGTACGACAGAGGTCCCGGACAGCAAGGAACTGCAGGAAAAGGCCCAGGGTCTGGCCCGGAAGCTCGCCGAGCGGTTCAACGACTAGCGCCCGCGCTCCGCCCCCGCCGTGCTGCTTCCCGGGCCGTCCTGATCCGTCACCCGGTCCCGCCGGACGACCCCGGCGTCGTACCGTGTCGGCGTACTGTGGCCGCCCGGAAGACCCGGACCGTCCGCCCCGCACCGCACCACACCGGCGGAGCGTACGACTCACCGACTGAAGGAACCATGCACCGAACAGCCCCGCGACTCACCCGCATACTCGCCTGCGCCGCCGTCCCGGTGATGCTCGTCGTCGCCGGCTGCTCGTCGGACTCCGACAGCAACAAGGACTCGAGCGCCGGCTCGTCCTCCTCCGGCACGACCTCCCCCGGCACGCAGCAGTCCGCGACGGCCGTCGAGCCCGCGAAGTACGCCAAGCTGCCCCAGCCCTGCAAGGCGATCACCTCGAAGACGATCGAGGAGCTGGTGCCGAAGGTGAAGAACAAGTCGGGCACGGCGGGCACCTCCAGCGACACGAGCTCCCGCGGCGGCTGCTCCTGGAACGGACTGGAGGACAAGGGAGTGAAGGGCTCGAACTACCGCTGGCTCGACGTCTCCTTCCTGCGGTACGAGTCCGAGGCCGGCCTGGGCAGCGGCGAGCAGCGCGCCAAGGACGCGTACGCGAAGGAGGTCGCCAAGGTCCAGGACACCGAGGGGGCCAAGAGCGTCAAGAGCTCCCCCGCGGCGGGTGTCGGCGACGAGGCGACGGCGATCAGCTACGGCCTCACCAAGACCGGCGAGGACTTCAAGTACGCGACGATCGTGGCGCGCACGGGCAATGTCGTGGTCACGCTCGGCTACAACGGTGCCGGTTACGCGGGGGCCAAGACCCCGGACGCGTCGGCGCTGATGAAGGACGCGGTAACGGCGGCCAAGGAGGCCGCGGCCTCGGTCGCGAAGGCCAACTAGGCCCCGAACAGGCTCGGTCGTCCGGCCCGGCCGACCGAGCCCGACGGGCGGCGTACGCGCGCCGCACGCTCCACACCCGACCGCCACACCCGGCAACGGCTGTCGGCCGTCCCCGGCAGGCTCCCCGGACGGAGCCCGAACCTCCCCGGAGGCTCGGACTCCGGACCCGTGTGCCAGGCTTGGGCCGCGCCACGGCGCCAGAATTCGATACTGGGAGGGGATCGCGGGTGGCCGCGATGCAGCTGACACGCACGCACCGCATACTCATCGGCGTCGTCGTGGCCGGAGCGGTGGTCATCGCCGCGATCGGCTTCGCCGGGTCGTACGCCGCCGTACGCGAGCTCGCCGAGAAGAAGGGCTTCGGCGACTTCTCGCTGGTCTTCCCGATTGGCATCGACGCGGGCATCTGTGTGCTGCTCGCCCTCGACCTCCTGCTGACCTGGATCAGGATCCCGTTCCCGCTGCTGCGCCAGACGGCGTGGCTGCTGACGGCGGCGACGATCGCCTTCAACGGCGCCGCCGCCTGGCCCGACCCACTCGGCGTCGGTATGCACGCCGTCATCCCGGTGCTGTTCGTCGTAGCCGTCGAGGCCGCCCGCCACGCGGTGGGCCGGATCGCGGACATCACGGCCGACAAGCACATGGAGGGGGTGCGCCTCACCCGCTGGCTGCTCTCCCCCGTCCCCACGTTCCGGCTGTGGCGCCGGATGAAGCTGTGGGAGCTGCGCTCGTACGAGCAGGTCATCAAGCTCGAACAGGACAGGCTGATCTACCAGGCCCGGCTGCAGGCCCGCTTCGGTCGTGCCTGGCGCCGCAAGGCCCCGGTCGAGGCGCTGATGCCGCTGCGGCTCGCGAAGTACGGCGTCCCGCTCGCCGAGACCGCTCCGGCCGGCCTCGCGGCGGCGGGCATCGAGCCCCAGCTACTGCCCCCGAACCCGGTTCACGCACCGGAGCTGGAGCCCACCAGTGCCACCCAGGCCCGGGAGCCGGACGCAGCCGCCGAGAATGGGACGAGCCAGTGGTTCGCCACGCCACAGCACGTGGGGTACGAGGGCGACTACGACCCGAACTACGAGCCGCCCACCTACATCCCAGTGCCGGAGCACCAGGCCTGGTACGACGAGCAGCCGCAGCAGATCCCGGTGCCGCAGCCGCGCGCGGCGGAGCCGGAGCCGGCGCCGAGCGAGACCCAGGCACGGGAGCCGCAGTTCCAGGTGCCGAACGGGGCGGGCGGCATGCGGACCCTGGGTGAGGGCGTACAGGAGGCACTGCCTTCGGAGGACAACCTCTACCAGGTGTTCCGGCAATCGATAGAGGGCGAGGGCATGCCGACGCTTGGCGCCTTCGCCTCGAATGTCGAGGCCGCGTACGGCCTGCGCCTCCCGCCCCGCGAGCTGACCCAGTACATGGAACGGTTCACGGCCCGTCTCAACAGTGAGCTGCTGGAAGACCACATCGCGTAAGGCGGCAGCGAGGTTACCCGGACGCCCCGTGGACACCGCGCGCACGGCGCGGGGGGGGGGGGGGGGGGGGGGGGGGGGGGGGGGGGGGGGGGGGGGGGGGGGGGGGGGGGGGGGGGGGGGGGGGGGGGGGGGGGAGGGTGGTCGGGCACACCCCACAAAACGAACAGCGGAAACGA